>CAVOEV010000034.1:0-25950 GCA_963694825.1 Planctomycetota bacterium | reverse complement strand
CTGCCCCCGCTACTTGAATCCTTGGGATCGAAACAAACCCGACCCGAGGGTTATGACAAAAAACCGAGGCCGCGAGCCTCGGTTTTTTGCGTTGAATCGCAAGGAACCGCAACGATTTGCGATGAGCTCTTCACGGTGATCTCCAGGGCACGGCAGGCCCTCTCGACGGTCTTCTCCTGGATCGACTACCGCTGGCGTCAGAAGTGCGTTGGCATGCAGCCGGCAATGGCCAAGCAGTTGGCCTCCCCCCCCACGATCGACCGGATCCTGGTTGATCGGCTCTGGCGTTGCATGGACGGCGACTGAGTTGTGTTGGACGTGTCTTCAAAAGAAGATGGCTCATCGAGTCGGACTCAACCAGAGATCTCAATCATGAGGAAGGGGCAATGATGAACTGCAGGTGGACGGTTTCCGGGCTGCTCGTTGTCAGCGTTTTGGTGGTGTCGGTGTTCCTGGCTGCAGACGGTCATCCGGAGAGTGTTCGGGCATCCGTTTCGAAACCCAGGATCACTGCTCAGCCGGTCGAGGCGAGCATGCACGAGTTCATGGAATACGTTTTCGAACCACCGTACAAGCGGCTTCGTACGGCAATGGCGTCGCCTCCGGACAATGCGGGTTGGAAGGCGATCAAGTCGGACGCTTTGATTCTTGCCGAAGCGGGTAACCTGTTGCTGCTGCGTCATCCGGAAAAGGACGAAGCATCGTGGCGCGAGCATTCCTCGGCCGTTCGCGAACTCGGCAAGACGTTCTACTTGGCGGCTCGCAAGAAGGATTACGTGGTCGCGAAAACCAGTTACGCTGTCATGCTTGGCAAGTGCAACAGTTGCCACGACAGATTCGCTGACGGCGAGCATCAACTGAAGCCGTGATTGGTCGTGGATTGTATCGGACCAGTTTCGGCCGCTGGTGTAGTCTTCGAGGTGTGGCTGAAGCCACTGAGAGGATTTGGCAAGATGACGAAATCAGGTTGGCTGCTTCTGGTCGTGTTGTGCATTCAACACGCGTTGCCAGGTTCGTCTGCGGATGCTGCTCGGCCGAAGCGTCCCAACATCGTGTTTCTCTTTTCTGACGATCATGCGGTGAAGTCCATTTCGGCCTACGGCGGGCCGTTGGCCACCGTCGCACCGACTCCGAACATCGATCGGTTGGCTCGTCAGGGTGCCGTATTGCTCAATTCCTTTTGTGCCAATTCAATCTGTGGACCGTCACGAGCGACGATTCTGACCGGCAAGCACAGCCACTCGAACGGATTCATGAGAAACACGGGCAGGGGGTTGGATCAGAGTCAGTGGACCGTCGCCAAGGCACTTCAGGCGGGCGGTTATCACACTGCGGTGATCGGCAAGTGGCATCTGAAGACTCGGCCGGTTGGTTTCGATCACTGGGAGATCTTGCCCGGGCAGGGCAACTACTACAATCCCGTGTTTGTTCAGATGAGCGGTAAGGGGCAACGTTTCCCCGGCTACGTGACCGATCTTGTGACCGACAAGGCGTTGGCCTGGCTGGATCGTCGCGACAAGTCGCGGCCCTTTTTTCTGATGTGCCAGCACAAGGCGCCTCACCGCACGTTTGCTCCGGCATTACGTCATCTTGGCGCGTTCGACGACGTGGAGATCCCCGAGCCTGCCAGCCTGTTCGACAAGTACTCGAACCGCAGTCGCACCCTGGCAAAAAACCAGATGGAGATCGATCGCCACTTCGATTGGGCCTACGACGCCAAATTGCGGAAGGACGAGCGAGGCGACGTCAAGTTGCCGAGCCCCGATCGATACGGCACGCCGGAATACAACCGGATGACCGAGCTTCAGAGAAAGCGGTGGAACGAGCATTTCGGGCCGCACAACCGGTCCTTCCTGGCGGATTTCCGGTCCGGACAACTCAGCCACAAGGAGATCGTTCGCTGGAAGTACCGTCGTTACATGCGGAACTACTTGAGCACGGTGAAGGCCGTGGACGAGAGTGTCGGTCGGGTGCTCGACTACCTGGACGCCAACGGCCTGTCCGAAAACACGATCGTCATATACAGCTCAGACCAGGGTTTCTTTCTGGGCGAACACGGTTGGTACGACAAGCGATGGATGTTCGAAGAGTCGTTCCGTATGCCGTTTCTGATCCGTTGGCCGGGAGTCGTCAAACCGGGTTCACGACCGACGGAGTTGATCCAGAACATCGATTATGCTCCGACGTTTCTGAACGCTGCGGGCCTGGAGGTTCCCTCAGAGATCCAGGGTCGGTCGTTGTTGCCGGTGCTCAGGGGCGACGCAAGGAGTTGGCGAAAGTCGCTGTACTATGCGTACTACGAGTTTGGCGAGCATGCCGTGCCACGTCACTTCGGCGTCCGGACTCGGACTCACAAGCTGATCTTCTTTCCTCGAACGCGGGAATGGAACCTGTTCGATCTCGGTCGCGATCCGGGTGAGATGAAGAGCGTGTACGACGATTTGTCGTATCGCCAGGTGCGAGACACCCTGGTTGCCGAATACCATCTCCTGCGCAAGCAGTACGATGCGCCGCCGACGGGCGCCGACGGGCGTTGACGACGTGCAGCCTATTTCCGGGTCGCGGCTGCTGTTTTTCTGTTCGTCGTTGCTGGCTTGGGATCCACGATCCTGGAGACATCCAGGGTCAGCGTCTGGCCGTGGATCTTGAGCAGGCTTCCGGATGCGACCTTGCGGGCTCCTGAGCAGCGGGCTTTGAACAGTTTCTTGGCGGCGTCGCCTTTGAGCAGGATCTGGAGATTTCCGGCCTTGAGTGCCGCGGCGCACTCGCCGATCTTGAAATCGCACTTGCTGCAGACCAGCTTGCCGGAGAGCGTGATCTGGTTCTTGACTTCGATGGACCGCATACCGGCCACCGTCATCCGGCCATCCTGAACGGTGAGCTTGCCAAAGACTCGGACCACCTTGCCGCTGCATCGAGTTGGGAACAGGCTCTTGCCAGCTTTCCCAGCCACCAGCACGAATTGATGTTCATCCAGCTTCAAGGCTGTCTGGCAGGCTTCGGTGGCTTTGAAGTTGCACTTGCTGCAGACCAGGCTGCCGACAACGCTTCCTCGAGCCTGCTCGAGTTGGGGCGTCTTGGTGTCCTTGTCGCCAGCCTGAACCAGAACGGCGAGGGTCAGCACAGCGATCGCAGATGTGAATGAACCAGGACGCATGGGAAGTTCTCCTTGTTCAGGAACCGATGTCGGGGACTGCTACGGACCGGGCAGTCTGGCGGGTCGACTGGCGGGTCGACTGGCGGGTCGACTGGCGGGTCGACTGGCGGGTCGACTGGCGGGCGTGAGGCGAAAATGGCCTGACATATTGTCTTATCGTGATGCTTGTCTGTACGTGAGTCAATTGGTTGGTGGGCAGGGAATGGCGAGAGCCGACTGGATGCTCGAACTGTTTCCAGCAGGTTTGCGTGGAGGCGTGCTGGCAGATAGTGTAACCCTGCGTAGTGGGCGAGGGTGCTGCGGGAGACTGTTTCTGAGTGGGAGTGGGTATGAGTGGACGTCGAGTGGTGCGGTTGTTGTGTCTGTCGGTGCTGGCACTGGCGACAGGTCAGGGCCCGGGTGCCGAGGCGAGTTTGAAGATCCGGTTGGAAGTCACGGCCGGCCAGCACGACCGGCAGCAGACTCCACTGGTCGTCGGCGTGCCGTTGCCGGTGAGCCGAATCGCCGAGTCGCAGGTTGTGCTGCAGAATGCCCGTGGACAACTCGTGCCAGCCCAGTTGGCTCCATCACGATTACTCGACAGCAAGAATCTCTACGCCGAATTGCACTGGGTGTTGCCCAGTCTTAAGGCCGGCGAGGCCACTCATTTTACAGCGACGATCGGTCCCCGTGATCGGGCAGTCGGTCGGGTGTCGTCCGAGTATTCGTGGCGAGACGTTCCTGGTCGACATGCGGATATATTTTGGGGCGATCGGGCGGTCGTGCGTTACATGTACCGGGCCTACCAGGACGATCCGGCCAAGCGGGACCTCGACAACAAGCCGTTTCATCACGTATTTGACCCGTCCGGCAACCGCCTGTTGACCAAAGGAACCGGCGGCCTCTACACGCATCACCAGGGACTCTATTACGGATTCACTCGCTGCAACTGGGACGGGGGCAGTTGCAACACGTGGTACTGTCACGAGGGCGAGCACGAATTGCACCGCACGGTGTTGTCCCAGGAGCAGGGACCAGTGATGGCCCGTCACCGGACTTCGATCGACTGGAACGACCGGCAGGGGAAGCCGTTTTGTCGCGAGCACCGCGAATTGACGGTGTTTGCGGTGGCTGGCGGGACGCTGATCGAGTGGAGTTCGCGTTTGTGGAGTGTTCGCGGCACGGTGACGCTCGATGGAGACGCCCAGCATGCGGGGTTCCAGTTCCGTGCTGATGACGAGGTAGCGAAGCGGCAGGACGAGAAGCTGGTTTATTACCTGCGTCCCGATGGCAAGGACAAGCCGGGGGCCACCCGCAACCCGGTCAAGGGCAAGGGGCCTGATTTCGAGGCCAACAAGCCGATGGTCAACATGCCCTGGAACGTGATGTCGTTCGTGCTGGGTCCGCAACGCTACTCGGCGGTCTACATCGACAGCCCACGGAATCCCAAGCCGAGTTATTCTGCCGAGCGGGCCTATGGCCGATTCGGCGGCTGGTTTGGCAAGCAGACCCTGGTCGAGGGCCGGCAGTCGATCGACGTGGTTTACCGCATCTGGGTACAGCGTGGCGAAATGACTGCCACGGAGGCCAACAGTCTTTCGGCCGACTTCGCGACGCCTCCCCGGATCAAGTTGACGCGATTGAAATGACACTCGAATCGAATCGGTGTGGAGTGGTGGTATGAGGATGCGTTTTCTGGTTGTTGCGTGTTTGCTGGCCACGTCGTCGTTGCCCGGTACGGCTGCCGTCCGACAGCAGGCGGCCAAGCAGAAGCGCCGTCCGGCCCGGCAATCGCCTTTGAAGCAGATCACCGACGATCCGACATTGCCTCGAGTGCTCTTGATCGGCGATTCGATTTCGATCGGGTACACGTTGCCGTTGCGCGAGATGTTGAAGGGCAAGGCGAACGTGCATCGGCCGAACGCCAACTGCGGCCCGACGACTCGCGGTCTCGAGCAGATCGATCGCTGGCTGGGAAAGACGGCCTGGGACGTGATCCATTTCAACTGGGGTCTTCACGATCTGAAGTACCTGTCGGCCGACGGCAAGTCGTTGGGGAACCCGAAGGCCAAGGGCAGTCGGCAGCAGGTGCCGATCGAGCAGTACGAGGCGAACCTGCGTCTGCTGGTGAAGCGTTTGAAGACGACCGGAGCCACCTTGATCTGGCGATCGACGACTCCGGTGCCACCCGGAGCCAACGGCCGCGTGGTGGGTGATGCGGTGAAGTACAACACGGTGGCGTTGCGGGTGATGAAGGACAACGGGATCGCGACCGATGACATGTACGCATTTGCCAAGTCGCGTTTGAAGCAGATCCAGCGTCCGGCCAATGTTCACTTCACGTCGGAGGGTTCCAGTGAGTTGGCCAAGCACTCTTCATCGATCATCTTCAAGGCGATCGACCCGCGAACGGGGTTGCGTTCGGGCATAGCCGAATTCGCCCGTTTGCTGCGAGAGAAGCAGTACGCACGGGTGCTTCAGTCGATGGTCCTTCCCAAGGATCTCGAGCGAATCCTGAAAACCACGACGATCGAGGCGTTGGCCGAGCGGTTTGGCATGAAGAAAGCTGGCCAGTTTCTGGGTGGCCTCGAGTCGATTGCCGAGGTGAAACCTGAGCTTGAACCGGGCGGCCGCATGGCGAGTTTCGCGTTGTCTAAACCGTTGGGCAGCAAGACGAAGATCATTTTCGAGAAGGTGGGTCGGTACTGGTACATCCGCAACTGAGTCGATCGGTGGGATTTCGGTTTCCAGGGTGTCCAAGGAAGGTGGCGGCATGTTGTTTCGAAACCGGCCGATTATTCTTGTGGCGGTCGCGTGCTGGGTGCAGGTGGCCGTGGTGTCTTTGGGCCTGTCTGCCGAGCCGGGCGGTGAACGAGTGTCGATGCCGAAACGCGGCATTTGTGCTCATCGCGGTGCCAGCGACACTCATCCCGAGAACACTCTTGCGGCATTCCACGAGGCGATTCGTCTGGGTGCAGCGATGATCGAGTTCGACGTTGCGTTGTCACGCGATGGTCAATTGGTGCTGATGCACGACTCGACCGTCGATCGCACGACCAACGGCAAGGGATCCGTCTCGCAACTGACACTCGAGGAACTCAAGAAACTCGATGCCGGGACCTTCAAGGCCAAGCACTTCGGTGGTGTGAACGTGCCGACACTCGATGAAGCCCTGGCGATGATGCCCGAGAACATCTGGCTGAATGTTCACCTGAAGGAGGCATCCGGCCAGGCCGAGAAACTGGCCGAGCAGGTGACCGGCCGAATCGTCGCCCACCGACGGCTGCACCAGTCGTTTTTGGCCTGCGGCACCCGTGCGGCGGCCGCGGCCCGTCGCGCCGATGCCAGGATCAAGATCTGCAACATGCAGCGGCAGGCGAATTCTCGCAAGTACGTCGACGAGACGATCTCGGCCAAGACCGCCTTCATCCAACTGCTGGGAGGTGAGACGGTCGACCCGGCCCACACGCGGTTGTTGAAGCAGCACCGGGTGCGGATCAACTATTGCTGTGCGAACGAGGCCGAGAAGGTTGCCCGGCTGTTCGAAGCCGGTGTCGAGTTTCCCCTGGTCGACCGGGTCAGGGCGATGATCGCGGTCGCCGAGCAACAGGGCATTGCCCGGTTGCTGCCGGTGTATCGATCGCGATTGAAACGCGAGGGTCTCAAGACGCCCCTGTCCACGTTGCTCGAGCAGAAGGTCCTGGTCAAGGGGGCGGCCAACCAGGGACTGGCCTTGGGCAAGACGCACAACTTCGCGTCGAACGCCGCCACAATCTGCCGGTTCGACAAGAACTGGAAGTTGATCGAGCAGAAGACGATCCGTATCGAGGGCGTCAACCACTTCGGGGCGATCGACTATCACGACGGCTTCCTTTGGGCCGGCCTGTTGCACGGTCCCGAGGGAGGTCAGTACGACAAGACGCTGGACCGTGGGAAGGTGGTCAAGATCCGGGCCAACGACCTGTCGGTGGTCCGCACCTGGGACATTACCAAGGATCTTACCTGGATCGATCCGGTCTGCTTCGATGGCACGCACCTGTGGATCGGTGATCTGCGGGACCAGGGCATTCACCGGTACCGGTTCGAGGGGGACCGAATCGTGCGGGACGGGACGTTCCGTTATCCCGGCGGGATGCACTTCTCGCAGGGAGTCCGGATTGCCGGTGGCAAGCTCTACTCGATCCACACCTTCGGCAGCATGGATGGCCTGTTCGAGTTCAATTTGCCCTCGACACTCGACAAGACTATCCAGCAACCGACACGTGTGTGGGAGATCGCCGAGACCCGGATGCACCTGGAGGGTTTCGACTTCGTCCCGGGGCATCCCGACCAAATCTGGCACTCGCAGGGCGGGCAGGTGGATCGCTACCGGTTGGCAGGAGTCAAGGCTCTCGCCGCTGCCAAGCTCCGCAGGACCCTGTTCCCGGTCGTCTCTCGCCAGCCGGCTGTGACAAGAGTTCGCGTTACCGACCTGGGGGCAGTGGCCGACGGCAAGACGGACTGCCTGGCGGCGATCCGCAAGGCCATCGCCAAGGTGGCCGCTGCAGGAGGCGGCACCGTGGTATTTCCGCGGGCCAAGCAGCCCTACCTGGTCAGCGGCACGATCCTCATCGAGGCCAGCAATATCACTCTCAGCGGCCCGGACGCCACGATCAAGCTGGCCGACGGGGCCGCCAACGGCACGAAGGAGGGGCGGAGTACCGAGAGCCAGGTCCACGTGTTGCGGGTGGCGGGGAAGCCGGACAAACCGGTCGAGCGGATCGAGATCCGGGGACTGACCGTCGATGCCAACATCTACCGCCAGGACGACTACTACAATCCCCGCGCGATCGTGATCGAGCACGGGCATCGCGTGAAAGTTCGAGACGTTACGATCCTGCGACCGTTCGTCGGGTTGGACATCGGGGCCGGATCGAGTGACTGCGAGGTGCGAGGGTGCGTGATCGAGGACTGGCTCGAGGACGGCTTCGATGCCAGTGGCGATGCCGACAAGGGGTCCGGTGCGATCACGACCAATATTCGGTTCATCGATTGCCACGCCCGGGGTGCGCCGAAATCGACGGGAAACGCGTGGGAGATCGAGGACGGTGTACGGCACGTTCGTGTGATTGATTGTTCGGTTACCGATGTTCCCAGGGGGAACGCGTTTGGCATCCGTAACCACTGGAAGGCCGGGCCGGTGGATATCTCGCGTGACATCCAACTCAGGGGGGTACGGATCGAGAGGGTTGGAGGCAAGTACGGCATCTACAGCCACAGTGCCCCTCGAGATAAGTTCCCTCGCAATCGCGTCGCTGATATCGGTCTCTACGACGTTCATTGCCTGGCTCCGGTGATGTTGGCCGGGCAACTGGAGAGTGTTCGGATCGTCGGCGGCCGCTATGGAGTGATTCACCTGGGGTGGGACTACGGGTCGAAGTCCAGCCGTGAACCGGGTGGACCGCTTCCGCTGCTGGAAACCCGCATCTCGATCCGCAACGTCCGGGTGCGGGGGTTGAACATCAATGCCACAGCCGGTCGGTTCACCCTGAGCAACGTGCTCGTCGATGCCTCGGGCGAGTCCGCCCTGCCGTACGCGGTACGGATCGTCGGTGGCGGTGACCGGGTGCGATTGTCCAACTGCACGATCACCGGTGCCGGAAAGGTCGGCGTGGCCCTGCTGGATGAGGCGGCTCCGCGGATCGTGGATTCGATCATCTGGGGCAATCCGCTCGCCGTGGGACTCGGCTCGGGACAGCCCACGTTTTCGCATTGTTGCCTGCAGGGAGGAGTGCCCCGGGGAGCTGGTGACCGGGGAGACAACCTGGCGTCCGATCCCCGTTTCCAGGTGGTTGCTGAACGTCGCTTCTTACTGAGGCACACGGTGGCAGGTGACGTGACGGCAAGTCCTTGCATCGACGCTGGTTCGCGGCTGGCTGCCGCTGGGGGACTCGACGAACGGACCACTCGATCCGATCGGGTTCGCGACACGCTGCAGGTGGATCTCGGGTTTCATTACCCACTGAAGTCGGCCGACTGAGACGGTTGGGTGCGTGGTGGCCAGGCGATTGGGAGGCGGCTAGAGTTGTTGAGTCGGCTGGCGACGGCCCGGATCCATGAACGAAGACAAGCCAAGACGATTAGAGAGAGGTCCGATGATGGTGCATTCCCTGAGACGTTGTTCATTGGTGACGGTCTGTGTAGCACTGTTGGCTGTCCTGGTACCGCGTGTCCATGCGACCCAGAAGTCGGCTTTGCAGGGCATCGAGTATGTCCCGGCTGAAGCCGTAGCGGCGGTGGTGGTCAATTTCAAGAAGCTGAAGACCGCACCCGGCCTGGAATTGATGCCCTGGGAGATACTCACGGCGGCGGGGCTCCAGGAACTTGGATTTGATCCACTGGAGATCGAGCAGGTGATCGCCGTGGTCGCACCACCGTCCATGGCTCCCAATCCCGGTCTTGGGGCCGTTGTCACGTTGTCATCCCCGGTGACGCTGAAGCCCGCGTTGCTGGCACGGGCCGAGCGAGTCCTCGTGGCCGGGAAACAGGCGTACCGGTTTCGAATCAACCCGCCGGTCGAGTTGGTTGTGATCAAGGGAAAGACGATTGTGTTGGGGACTCCGGGTTTTCTGGAGTCGATGCTCAAGGCGTCTGCCGGCCAGGGAAGTTCCGCGGCCAGGTCACCGCTGAGACAAATGATCGGGACCCAGGCACCGACAGATGACGTTGCGGTGTTCCTGGTCGTCGAACCGCTGCGGCCAATGCTAAATAGTGGGTTACAGAACACCCCCCCGCTTCCTCCGCCACTGGAGTTTGTCCGATCGTTGCCCGACCAACTGCGGTCATTGCGGCTGAATATCAATGTCGAGTCCGACAAACAGGTGCAACTGGTCGCGACGGCGACGGATGCCGAAGCGGCCACCGCGATCGACCAGGGTGTTCGAGGCAGCCTGGGGATGCTCAAGACCATGTTCCTGGCTTCGACGTTGAGGGTGCCCGCCGGCGAGGGGCAAATCGGGGTGGCCACTCGGAGCTATTTCACCCGGTTGGCTAACACGATCGAGAAGCGGATGCTACCCAATCGCGACGGGGTGACCGTGACACTGGAAGCGGGGATGGGAGGTGCCTCGAGTGCTTCCAGCGTGGGGATGCTGGTGGCATTGCTCTTGCCGGCGGTGCAGCAGGCCCGCGAAGCCGCTCGGCGGGCTTCGTCGCGAAACAACATGAAGCAACTTTTGCTGGCCTTACACAACTACCACGCGACACACGGCCGCCTTCCGGCTCGTGCCAACTACGACGCCAACGGCAAGCCGTTGTTGAGCTGGCGGGTACACCTCCTGCCGTTCCTCGATCAGCGGGTACTCTACAGTCGATTCAAGCTGGATGAGCCCTGGGACAGCCCACACAACAAGCCACTGATCCGGCTGATGCCCGCCGTGCTTGGGAATCCCAACCTGCCGGCTGGCACTGTAACCAATTACCTGGCGGTGGTCGGCACCGATTCGATGATGTCCAAGACGGGTGTCAAGTTCCGTGAAGTCCTTGACGGGACGTCGAATACGATGATGTTGGTCGAGGTGGATGCCGATCGGGCGGTGCCGTGGACCAAGCCGGTTGATCACGAGCTCAAGGCCTTGAATCCCAAGGCGGGTCTCGGAGGACTACGGCCCGGAGGGTTCAACGTCGGCATGGGAGATGGTAGCGTGAGGTTTCTGTCGAACACGATCGATCCCAAGATGCTCAAGGCGCTGGTGACCAAGTCGGGCTCAGAGGTCGTGGGGCGTCCATGATGAGCGTGGGCATCCGCGGGAGAGTCATTCAGGCGTCCAGTGTCGTCGTGGTGCTGGTTGTCGTTGGGGGGGCAGTTGGTCCGGCCCGTGCCCAGCACGATCCTCAACGGAACGCCACGCGGCTGATCGCCAAGGGCAAGTTCGCCGCGGCCCGAACGGAACTGGGAAAGGGTGAGCCCGGGGAGCCCGAAACGCACTTCGTGGCGATGATGGCCGCGTTGAAGCAGGGGCGGCTGGAGGAGGGGGTCGAGCGGATGCGGTTGGCTGTGGCGGCGGGGCTGCCGTTCGGGCGGCTGGTCGCCGGTCCCCGTGATCTACTGGGGCCGCTTTACGCGAGCGATGCATATCGGAAACTGGCCAAGCAGCACGGGCCCGCAGACCTGGTCCACGGGCCGATGCTCGGCGATGTCAGTGACACCGCGGCCGCGGTCTGGCTTCGTACGGCCAGGGCCTCGCGGATCGTGATCCTGGTCCGCGATCTGGCCAACCGGGCGATCGTGCTGGAGGCCTTTGGACGGACGATGCCCGAAAGTGACTTCACGGCGGTTGTGCGACTGACGGGGCTGAAGCCGGGCCAGGCGTACAGCTACCAGGTGCTGGTCGACGGGCGACCACAGAAGGCGGAAAACACGCGATTCCGGACCACCGCGACCGTGGGACAGCCAGGGGAAACGCGGATCGTCTTTGGTGGAGGTGCAGGATACGTACCGATCTGGGAGCGGATGTGGGATACGATCGGCAAGCGGAAGCCCGATGCACTGCTGATGCTCGGTGACAACGTCTACATTGACGCACCCACCGAGACTCTGACCACGCGGTACTGCTATTACCGTCGGCAGTCGCGTCCCGAGTGGCGCCGCCTGGTGGCCGGGACGCCCGTGTATGCGATCTACGACGATCACGACTTCGGCACCAACGACTGCGTGCCGGGTCCCGAGATCGAGCAGCCGCCCTGGAAACGGCGGGTCTGGAGCACGTTCACCCGGAACTGGTGCAACCCGTACTACGGGGGCGGCGAGAAGCAGCCGGGCTGCTGGTGCGACTTCCGGATCGGCGACCTGCACGTGATCCTGCTCGATGGCCGGTACTACCGCACGCGGGGGACGCAGCCGAGCATGCTCGGGCCGGTGCAGATGGCGTGGCTGAAGCGGACACTGAAGGCATCGAAGGGCACCTTCAAGATTCTCGCTTCGCCGGTGCCCTGGTCGGTGGGGGTCAAGCCGCGTAGCCGTGACACGTGGGACGGGTTTGCCCAGGAGCGGGAAGAGATCTTTCGGTTCATCGAGACCGAGCGGATCAACGGCGTGATCCTGATCTCGGCCGACCGGCATCGGACCGATTTGCGAGTAACAAAGCGGGCCGGCGGATACGACCTGTACGAGTTGGAGAGTTCGAAGCTGACCAACCGGCACACTCACAGCGTGGTCAAGACGCCCGGTCTGATTTGGGGCTACAACAAGACCTGCTCGTTCGCGGTGATGGAGTTTGATACCACGGCGAAGGACCCGCAGGTGAAGTTCGAGGCGGTGACAATCGACGGCGAGCGGGTGCACGAGCACTTGCTGCGTCTCAGCCAGTTGACTCATCGGACCACGACGGGTCGCTGAGTCGATTCCGGGAAGGGAATTCGCGAGGATGCCAAAAAGAGAGTGGCGGACGGCGAGTGCCGTAGTGTGTGCTGCGGTGTGTACTGCGGTGTGGTTGTTACCGGCGAGGAGCCTGCCGGCGGCCGAGACGCCCAACATCGTGCTGATCCTGGCCGACGACATGGGGTATGGTGACCCGGGGTGCTACAACCCGATGAGCCGTATTCCCACGCCTCATATTGATCGCCTGGCCCGCCAGGGGCTGCGGCTGACCGACGCGCACGCCCCGGCATCGGTCTGCGTACCGACACGGTACGGGTTGTTGACGGGGCGGTATCCGTTTCGCAGCCAGCGATCCGAGCGGACCGAGAGCCGGATCGAGCCGGGGCGATTGACCCTGGGCGGATTCCTGCAGAAGCAGGGATACCGGACCGCGTGTGTCGGCAAGTGGCACCAGGGATTCGAGGGAGGCAAGTCCCGCCGGGACTACTCGCAGTTGATTCCCCAGGGTCCGACGGCGCGGGGCTTTGATCACTTCTATGGCATCCCCGCTTCGCTGGACATTCCGCCCTATTACTGGATTCGTGATGACCGGTGCGTGACGCCACCCACGGCGATGGCCAAGGACAACTTCAGCCCGGGCTGGACGAAGATCCAGGGCGCGTTCTGGCGGGCGGGGCCGGTGGCTCCGGATTTCAAGTTCGAGCAGGTCCTGCCGACGGTCCGGCGGCAGGCGATCGGTTTCATCGATCGCTGGGCTGAGGGTTCGCGAGATGATTCGAAAACGCCTTTCTTCCTGTATGTCGCGCTGCCGGCACCTCACACTCCGTGGCTGCCGTCAAAGGAGTTCCGTGGCAAGAGCGGGGCCTCGATGTACGGCGACTTCACGATGATGGTTGACGCGACCGTCGGGGCGATCGTCGGGGCGTTGCAGAAGCAGAAGATCAGCAGGCAGACGCTGGTGGTCTTTACGAGCGACAACGGACCGGTGTGGTATCCGGCCGACACGAAACGGTTGAAGCACAACTCGGTTTGGCCGCTGCGTGGGATGAAGGGTGACGCCTGGGAGGCAGGGCACCGGATGCCGATGATCGTTCGGTGGCCGGGACATGTGCCAGCGGGGACGACCAGTGATCACCTGTGGTGCCACACCGACTTCCTGGCGACGGTGGCCGAGATCACCGGCGGCCGGTTGCCCGGGGGAGCCGGGGAAGACAGCGTCGGGCAGCTGAGCGTCTGGCGCGATCCCGGGCGGGCCGAGCCAGCACGCCGAACGCTGGTCACCCGTTCGTCGGGTCGGGTGCTGGCGGTCCGAGATGGGAAATGGAAGTACATCCCGCAACTGGGCAGTGGAGGCTTCTCGAAGCCGCGGCGGCGGAAGCCGGGCGACGGTGAGCCGTCGGTGCAACTCTACGATCTTTCGACCGATATCGGTGAACGCAAGAACCTGGCCGCGAGCCAACCCGGGACGCTGAAGCGTCTGCGTGAGGTGACACAAAGGCTGACCGGCGGGCCGGTCCCCTAGGTGTCCTCGTGGAATCCGATCTGGAGATCCTCTTCCGAGACGCCCGGCAGGTCCAGGTGCAGTTGAAACTGGGCGTCAGTTTCCGAGAGGTCCAGGCGAGGGGCCCAATCGACAGGCTTGCCATCGTCTCCGCCCAGAGGAGGCCCTCATCATCCGATCCATGTCGTCCCAGACGTTCTCCAGGCGGCCCACTTTCCATCCCACCGGTAACAGTGTGTAAGCCATGGCCTTGTTCTCCGTTTCGAGTGACCGGTCGATTTGACCGTGATCTGTATGCCTCGTGAACGAGGCTCCGTTGACGGAGAGTAAGTACAAATGGTGTGCCGGTAGAGATGTGAATAATTGTAAGGTGTTTATATATATTGAGTTGTGAGAATAATGCTCTGGCCTGCTCACAATCCTTAGATGTCAAAATGGCCGCACCCTGAGTGCCGGGCAGGAAATGCTGCGATGGCAGTTTCTGGATTGTTTCGAATCAGGGGTCTTCGTGGCGTGAGAGGGGTTTTCCGGGGAGTTGGCCGGTTAGCTTGCCACTGCGGAGGACAAAACGTCCGGCGACCAGGACGTGGGTGATTCCGACCGAGTGCTGGTGTGGCTTGAGGAACGTGGCCTTGTCGGAGATCGTCTTGGGGTTGAAGACGGTGATATCGGCGAAGGTGCCGATGGCCAGTTGGCCACGGTTGGTCCAACCGAGTCGTCGGGCGGGCAGGGCGGTCATCTTGTGGATGGCGGTCTCGAGTTTCAGCACGCCCCGTTTTCTGACGTAGTGTCCCAGCACCCTGGGGTAGCAGCCGTAAGAGCGAGGATGTGGGTTACCCTGTCCGAACTGAAACACGCTACCGTCGGATGCGATGGCGGTGTGCGGGTCGGACATCACGCGGTCGACATCACCTCCGGGCCGATCTTCGAGCGTGTGGTTGATGCCGGTGACTCCGTGTCCGACCAGCTCGATCAGCAATTCGGCTCCGTTGCGGAGCGTGACCGGCTGCTTTCGTGAGTGGAGTACCTGGACGAGGTTGAGTCCTTCGAGTTTGAGATCGTGCCGTGCACGGGCGATCTGAATCCGGGCCAGGGCCTCCCGGGTGTGGTCGTCGTCTCCGGGACTCTGGTCGGCGAGGTACAGTTTTCGGACCAACAGGTTTTCGACGGAGGCCAGGATCCGGGTTCGTTGCTGGGGATCGGCCACCCGTTTGCGGAATTCCGCGAGGCCTCCGGCGAGCGAGCGTTGTGGCACGTAGAGTCCGACTCCGCCGCTGCCGGCTCCGTAGGGGTACTGGTCGAGGCTGACGTCGACACCGGCCCGTCTTGCGGTGTCGATGCGGGCGAGAGTCTGTCGGGTCAGGCCGAAGACGGAGGCCGAGGAGATCTTGTGATGCGAGACATGGACGGGGACTCCCGCCCGGCGTCCGATCAGCAGCGCTTCCTCGAGAGCCTCGATGATCCGGGTCCCCTCGTCCCGCATGTGCGTTGCATAGAAGCCGCCGAACGCTTTGATCTCACCGGCCAGCGCCACGATCTCGTCGGTCCCGGCATACGAGCCCGGTCCATAGCGGAGGCTAGTCGAGAGTCCAACGGCTCCATCCTGCATGGCCTTTCGCACGAGGTTTTTCATTCGTTTCAGTTGGCCCGGATCGGGAACCACGTCGCGGCGTCCGAGGACCGCCTGCCGTACACTGCCATGTCCGACCAAGATCGCGATGTTGGGACCGGTTCCCCCGTTCCTGAGATTCTCGAAGAACGCACCGATGTCGGTCGGTGAACTCCCACAATTTCCACACAGCAAGGTTGTCACTCCCTGCCGGATGTAGTTCTCCGCCGTCCGGGATTCCAGGATGCCTCGATCGGCGTGGCTGTGCAGATCGATGAATCCGGGGCAGACGACTTGTCCGGTAGCATCGATGTCGATGGCTGCCGGCAGTCCCTGCAGGTTCCCGATGGCGACGATCCGTCCGTCGTTGATGGCCACGTCGGTCACGCGGCCCGGTGTCCCTCGGCCGTCGATCAGTTGTCCATGACGCAGGATGACATCGAATCCGTCCGCCGCGTTGGTGTTGGCCGAGAGTCCGCAGGATGCCAGGCAGGTGAACAGCAGGACGAGTCGATGTGTTGGTGAATTGAGCATGGGGCTGGTCGCCGGGAATGAGTCCGGATTGGTAGTCCTGAAAATGCTGCCACAGCCTGTGACTATTCGCATATACTGTAGGTATGTCGAGCCGATTGCACTGCATGGCCGTGATCGTGGCGTGCCTGTTGCCTTCCCGCGTGATCCTGGCGGCGGACGCGGGTCCAGTTCCCGTGTCAAAGCGGGGCGTGGACCGCCTGGTGCCATCCCGTGGCCCGGCGTTGTTGGGTGCGGTCTTACGGAAGCCCCCGGGCGGCGGCGTCGTGATGGCCATCCGTCGAGACTGGTTGAAGGCAAGTGATCCGGATCGACTGAAGCGGCTGGACGGGGACTTGGCCGTGTCGACGCCACGGGCCTGGCGACGGTTGGTCGAGCGGATCGACGCCTGGTCGGCGACCCTGAAGCCCGGCGACCCATTGCTGGCCTTACTGGCGTTGGAACGCAAGCGTGTGCAGCAGCGACTCAAGGCTGTCGCGGCCGGTGGCGGGGTGCCGGCGACACGATTCGTGGTACTGGAAATCCCTTCCCGGGAGATCTCGTCGTTGACCATCCAGTTGCCGGCTTGCAAGTGGGTGGCGTTGGTGGCCTGGGTGGAAGGCTTGAAGGATGTGGAAACGCGTTCGGTCGAGGAATTGACTAGCGAGTTGAGTGGGAAGGGGATCAATCCGGTGACGGCGAGTGCCGAGTCGTTGTGGCGGAACCTGCCGGTGGTGGAGGATGTCGAGCGAACGTGGCGTGTGCGTCGTGCGTTGAAGACGATCCCGTTTTCCGAACCGTTATCGTTTCAGGGGACGGGCAGCTTGTTGCTGGCCGTCGACGGCAAGCGAGAGGGCGAAGACCGGGATGAATCGATTGATCCGAAGGTGATTGGTGAGTTGGTGAGCCAGGCTTTGGGTGGGAATCTCGGCAAGGATCTGGGCCGTTTGCTCGAGCAGTTGGGAGGCCGTGGTCGCGGAGTCCAGTCGTCTGCTGCCGGGACAGATCCACTGGTGTCGGCAGCCCGTCGTGCCGAGTCGGCAGGTCACGAGTCGTTCCGGGTGACTCGGTTTCAGCACGACATTACCGGCCGCAGGACGACGGTGACGTCTGAGTTTCTGGTGCGATTGGGCGAGGGCGAGGGCGAGTGGGTGGTGGTGTGGCAGGGGTCCGAGACGATCATGCTGTTGCCTCGAGTCGAGGCTCGCAAGCGAATCGAGCGTGACGCTCGGATCCGTGGCGTCTTGCGGTTGGTCAGGGGGTTGGGTGTGAAGAACGGTGAGCAGGCGATCGAGATGGCATTGCTGTTCGGCTCGGCGACATTGTTGGGCCAGCAGAAGTTGGATGCCCGATTCCTGCGATACCGCGACCGCTATGCGTTTCGTCTCGACAGCCCGCAGTTGTGGTGGGGTCGAACGATCCGCACAAAGGGGACCGTCCCGCCGAGGCCGGGCTCGTGAAACAGACAATGACGAGATGGTGCGGTCGACGTCGCGGGATCACTCTGGTCGAGTTCCTGGTGGTGATCGGGATCATCGGCGTGTTGATGACGTTGATGTTTCCGGCCATTCACCGATCGCGCGAGGCGGCTCGTCGGACACAGTGTCAGAACCACTTGAAGCAGATCGGCCTGTCTTTGCACAACTACCACGACCTTCACAACACGTTGCCGATGGGTTGGACGGGAGTGACCTCAGGCACGCCGGCGGCTCTGGGCGGTCCCGGCTGGGGCTGGGGTGCTCAGCTTCTGACTCAGCTCGAACAATCCCCTCTGAGCGACACGGTCCGTTTTGATCTCCCGATCGTGTCGGCGAGCAACGAGTTGGTTCGCACGGCTGACATCAGTGTGTTTCGTTGCCCAACCGACGGTTCCGGGTCGACCTGGCGGCTGACTGGTGCCCGGCTGTCGTCGGTGCGAATCGCGAGTTCCAACTACGTCGGGGCTTTCGGTTCGAAGGGCTGGGATGCCAAGGCTGCCAGTCGTGTGGGTGTGACGCTCGAGGGTGATGGCGTGTTCTACCACAACAGCAGCACGCACTTTGTGGACATCATCGACGGACTCAGTGGTACTGTGCTGGCCGGCGAGCGTGTGTCGGACGTGATGGCGAATCGTCGTTCGACCTGGGTCGGAGTGGTGCCTGGTGCCGAGAATGCGATTGCCCGGGTGGTGGGCACCGGCGAAACGACTCCGGGCAAGCCATCGAAGCGAGTGCGAGGCTTCAGCAGCGACCACGGGAGCGGCGCCTACTTTCTGTTCGGCGACGGTCGCGTGCAGTATGTCGACGGGCAGATTGCCGAGGAGATCTTCCGGGCGTTGATGTCTCGAGCCGGTGGCGAGTTGACTCGAGGCTACTAGCAGCCCGCGTCGATCAGCGAAGCACGAACCTCAGCGATTCACTCGCCTTCTTGTTTCCGTGCAGATCGGTGACGGTCAGCCTGAGCACGTAGCGTCCCAGCGGGAGCGTGCGAGGAAACTTGAACTCGTAGTTGTGGAAGTAGTCGCGACGCGTGGTGCGGCAGATATCGGGGGTGACTCCGACGGGAATCTCGTGGACGATCCGTCCTGCGGGTCCCGCCTGGCCGTTGGGCGGAGCCTCTCGGATGGTGATCATCGATTTCAGCAGCGTTTCGAGGCGTCCGTCGCCGGTCGGTCGACTGGTGAAGTTCTGGATCTCGACATAGAGCAGGGCACTTTGTCCTGGGCTGAACGTGTTCTTTTCGAACGGTTCGTAGTTGCCGAACGTCTGGATTTGTCGGCACAGCGCGAGGTGTTTGAGTTTCAGTTGGGCACGGGATTGCAGGCTGCGGATGGCGGCATCGAGTTGTTCGATGGTTGCGGTGGCCCGTTTGTCTGGCTCGGGTGTTCCGGTGAGATCGAAGTAGTTGACCTGTGCCCAGAGCAGTTTCTGCAGGAACTCCTTTTCCGAGTTGTCGATTCCCGGTATGGGTTCGAGGGCGTCTTCAGGTCGTTCGCCGATCAGTGACAGCAGTCGGAGATAGACTTGGTTCCTGATGTACTGTTGGTTCTGTTCGGGCGTGGTACCAGGTCCGAGTTCGTTAACGTGGTCGTGTGCCGAGTCGATGAGTTGACTGAGAGCCGAGTCGGTTTGCGATTCGGGCGATTGTTCCGGAGCACCTGCGACGTTCCACAGTGGTGGCAGCTGGGGGAGCGGTGGGAGCGGTGGGAGCGGTGGGAGCGGTGGGAGCGGTGGGAGCGGGGCCATGAGTCGGCGTGCCATATCCGGCACGTTGCCGAGATTGGGCAGAGTCAGTCGACCGGGTGGAGGTAATGGTGGAGTGTCGACGGTGTCGAGTGGTCCGCGACTGAAACCGGCTCCCTGGATCACTGAATTGGTGTTGCTGGTCGGTTGGTCGTCGCCACCGTTCCGGGTCCCGATGTTCTCGGCCGCCGATTCCTCACCAGCTAACGTCTCGGCCTGGTCTGTCTCATCCGTTCGATTCAGCACTCCGCTCACCTGGCTTCGCAGTTGTTCCGCGAGGTCATCGGTCAGGGGTGTGAGTCCAGACTGCACCTTGGTTAACCGGCAGCCGGTGGAAGTGAGGGCGAGGGCCACGAGCAGGCCGACGGACGTGCGGGCCGCGAGTCGACGGAGAATCGGCAGGGATTCGGGCATCGGCGAACGGGACGGCAGGACGGAGAGGGAAGGGGGGGGACTATCTGAGGAGAGTTCTGCAGAGCGGCGGACGATAGTGCATCGCAGATTGGTCGGCAAGGGCGTCTGGGGTCGGTGGTGTTGGTACTGAGGATGGAGTTGAATTCAACTTGACCAGTTGGCCCAGATGGTCGTATCCTTCGCGGCCCGACGCGTTTCGGTGTGTTCGGGTCACACGTCAGCACCGTGATTGGTTTTGGGGAATGGAGGAACGGATGACGGGTTGGTTGAAGAGTCGTGTGCAGCAATTGAGCGAGCGGTGGGGGCTGTTGCGTCCTCCGGTGTGCGATCCGGGCTTGCCGAGCGATGTCGCCGACTATCTGGTCGACTCGTATCCTCAGAACCACAACTACATCGTCCGCCAGGGCCGACTGGTTCCGCGTCACAAGTTGAAGGTGCGATTCGAGCAGTTGTCGGAAGTTTATCCCGAGCGGCTGGAGAGCCTGTTGGATCTCAGTTGTTCGAAGGGTTTCTTTGTTCTGGACGCGGCCAATCGTGCGGGGTGCGAGCGGACGTTGGGCATTGATATCGACCAGCGTGAGTTGGAGGTGTGTCGTTCGGTGAGTGGTTTTCTGGGTCATGAGGCGAGTCGATTCGAGCAGATGCAGCTGCACGAGTTGGCCGATTCGATCGACGAATTCGGCGGTCCGTTCCAGACGGTGTTGCTGGTCAACAGTTACCAGTACCTTTATTTCGGCAGTTCGCGGTCGGGTGAGTGTTACCGGGACCACGAGAGGATCTTCGAGTTGATGCGTCGGGTGTGCAGTGGTCGCGTGCTGTTCAGCAATCGGACTATGCTGCGGGACTTACAGCGAAGTTGTCAGGCGGAGGCGTTGAAGATGGGGCATCAGTCGGAGTACACCGAGGAGAAGATCCTCGATGCGGCGTCTCAGTTTTTCCACGTCACGTCGTGCGGCAAGATTGGCAAGTGGCCGTTCTGGTTGCTGGACGTTCCGGGTGCCGAGTTGTCGGCGGTTGAGCCAATCCGTCGAGCGGCCTGATCGGGGATGTCGTGTTGTGAGATGCGGTCGCCGGCTTCCCAAACCGGTTTGCGAACCGCACAATCGACGACCCGATGGAGATTCATTACGCCGACAGGCTGGACGCGGCGATCCGCGACAAGCGGACTCCCGCATTGGTGGGCATCGATCCGCGTCTGGATCAGTTGCCGGCCGAGGTGCTGGATCGTGCGAGGCGTCAGGTCGAGGCCTCCGGCGGCGATTCCAACGAACTGGCGGCGTGTGCCTTCGAGGAGTTCTGTGGTCGCTTGATCGACGTGGTGGCTCGATTGGTCCCGGCGGTGAAGCCTCAGGCGGCGTTCTTTGAACAGTACGGTCCTGCGGGCGTGGCGGTGTTGGGTCGAGTGATCCGGCGGGCCCGCGAAGCGGGGTTGTTGGTGATTTGTGATGCGAAGCGAGGCGATATCGGTTCGACGGCCCAGGCGTATGCATCGGCATACCTGGCCGGAGTCGATCCTGACGCGGCCCCGTTTGCCGCGGATGCATTGACGGTGAACCCCTACCTGGGCGCCGACACACTCGAACCGTTTGTCTCGGCCGCTGTTAGCCGCGGCGGCGGCCTGTACGTGCTGGTGCGGACGAGCAATCCCGGAGCCGGGACGTTGCAGGATCTGGTGGCCGATGGCCAGCCGGTCTATCGTCACACGGCCCGAGTGGTACGTGAGTTGGCGGAGTCGACCATGGGAGAGTGCGGGTACGGGTCGGTGGGTGCTGTTGTCGGAGCGACTTATCCTAGGGAGCTGGCCGAATTGCGAGCCGAGATGCCCGGGGTGCCGTTGTTGGTGCCGGGGTACGGCAGCCAGGGGGCGGGTGCCGGAGATGTTGCCGCGGCGTTTGCGCCCGACGGACTCGGGGCACTGGTCAATAGTTCCCGAGGGATCAATTTCGCGTACCGGCGCGAGCCGTATGCCGAGCAGTTTGGTGAGTCGCGGTGGGAGGAGGCGATCGAGGCGGCAACGGTGGGGATGATCGCCGATTTGGCCGAGTCGACTCCGGCCGGGGGGCTCGGATGAAGACCGTCCCGAAGCGGGACATGCGACGGGCTCTCAGGCACCTGCGCCAAGCCGACCCGGTGATGGAGGGGATCATCGGTCGGGTCGTTGGGCGGGTGGGTCCGATCGAGATGGTGTTGCGTCGGGGCCGATTCCTGACACTGGTTCGCTCGATCATCGGACAACAGATTTCCACATCCGCGGCACGTTCGATTAACGAACGGGTGCGACGAGCCGTTCGGCCCAGGTGGGTGACTCCGGACAGCCTGGCCGAATTGTCAGACAAGGATCTCAGGTCACTCGGCGTCTCGCCTCAGAAAATCGGCTACCTGCGAGACCTGGCCGATGCCGTGGTTTCGCGGCGAGTTCGCCTGGATCGGATTCATCGGCTGGACGACGAGGGGGTGATCGAGGAGTTGGTGCAGGTTCGAGGCATCGGCCGCTGGACGGCTCAGATGTTCCTCATCTTCTGCCTCGGACGACTCGACGTATTCGCGCCACTGGACCTGGGCATCCGGACGGGGATCGAGCGAGAATACGGGATGTCGGGGTTGCCCGAGACGTCGGTTTGCGAGCGGATGGCCGAGGCGTGGGCTCCGTATCGCTCGGTCGCCTGCCTCTACCTGTGGCGAAGCGGTGATCTGGAACCGTAGGACGCCGCCGGTGCAGGCTGCGGTCACTTCGCGGCCTTGCCCTTGACCACGATCAGCTTGTGATTGGCGACGTCGTATTCGTAGGTATTGCCGTAGGGCAGCTTGGGCAGTTGCAGGTTCTGCTTCTTGATGATCTCGCTCATGAACTCGGCGTGGTCCTTCGGGTAGTGACCATGCAGCGCGTTGTAGATGTTCAGCTGGTGCTGAATCGCCAGCTTGGTCACCTTCTCGGCAGCGGGGCCGTAGGCTTCCAGGCCGGCCAGCAAGGGATTGGTGGCCCTGATCTTGGAATCGCTGAGTTGTTTGCCGGCTTTGGCGTCGAATTCACCGACGTCTTGAGTTCGCTGCTTGAAGATGCTCTTTTTGGGCCGCTTGGCCTCGACCTCGGTTGGCTGGGGATCCGAACACCCCACCGACACCACAGCATACAGGGCGACGAGTGTGGCGAGCGTGGCGCCGAGAGGTCGTTGCAGTCGTGAACCAGTCATGGCGGACTTCTCGGAGTGGGAAAGACGTGCGGGTTGGGCAAGGGGTAGGGCGTGCGGCATCGATTGGTTCGGACCCCGTACTGCCTACGCAGTCTATCCAGCCCGACGGGGTGGGGCCAGCTGACGTAATGGTTGCTGGATTCTGGCTTGACGGGTAGCCAACCCGGCTCATTGAGAGGTATCTTTTTAAGTCTGGTAATTCGGGTAAGAAGGCGGGCGGTTCGTAAGCAGGCGAGCGATTCGCGGACTGACCGATAATGACCGGTGAGCATTGGGTCGAGAACGGCCGAGTGTGGTCGCAGGATTCAGTAGGAGGAGACGGTGATGTTGAAGCAGATACAAATGGCTGGGCGACGAGGAATTGTCGGTTTGCTGACGCCGATCGTATTGACGGCGATATGTTTCGGTGTCTTTGTTGCGGGTGTGACTGCGGCGGACACCGGATTCGAGTCGATCTTTGACGGCAAGACGTTGAAGAACTGGGACGGCAATCCGAAGTTCTGGTCGGTCCAGGACGGTGCGATCACGGGCCGCACGACGAAGGCGACCACGACGCAGGGTAACACGTTCATTGTCTGGAAGGGTGGATCGCTTGGCGACTTCGAATTGAAGTTGCAGTACAAGATTGTTGGCGGCAATTCGGGGATCCAGTACCGGAGTTTCCGCTTGCCGGGCAAGAATGACGGTTGGCGGATTGGTGGTTATCAGGCCGATTTCGAGGCTGGCGACACGTATTCGGGGATTGTCTACGGCGAGCGATTCCGAGGTATTCTCTGTAACCGGGGATTGCAGACCGAGTTGATTCGCGAGGGTGGCAAGTTCCAGGTCAAGACGATCCGTCGTCTCGGAGCCAGCAAGGCGATCCAATCGAAGATCAAGAAGGAAGACTGGAACGACTATCACATCACGGCGAAGGGATTCCGTCTGATCCATCGGATCAACGGCGTGGTGACTGCCGACTGCACCGACAGCGATGCAAAGGAGCGTCGGGCAAGTGGATTACTGGCGTTGCAGTTGCACGCGGGCCCACCGATGGTTGTGCAGTTCCGCAACATCCGAGTGAAGAGACTGGTCAAGACGACGTCGTTCTTCAGTCCGTCGCTGCCGAGTCTGCCATCGCTTCCGGCGCTTCCGAGTTTGGGCACTCTGAGTGATGTGCCATCGGCGGGTGTTGTGGCCGATCGGGTTGCCGAGGAGGCTGGTGGCTTCACGACCGAAGTGATTCGGCTTTACCTGGGTCTACCGTTTGACGTTCGTGATGCGGTGATCGAGAAGCCCGAGCAGCGGACGTTGCCACCGACGACCGAAGTAGGTGGTGTGATCCGCACGATTCGATCCAAGCGAGCCGCCGGTCTGCGATACCTGGCGATTCCGTTGCGATCGGTGGTGCAGGCGACGGTCCAGGGAGCTGAGGAGCCCCAAAAAAAAAGCGCGCCAAAGTCGCGTTGATCGCGGGCGTCCGTAGTCACGGCTACGGGGCTCACGAGCACAAGGCCGGTTGCATGCTGTTGGCCGAGGCATTGAATGCCAGCGGTTTGCCAATCGAGGCGGTGGTGATCGCGGACGGATTCCCTCGGGACGCGAGTGTCTTGGACGGGGTGTCGGCGATTGTCGTTTACGCCGACGGTGGTGGCCGTCACCCGTTGAACGCTCACATCGATGACTTCCGCAAGCGGATGTCGTCGGGTGTGGGGCTGGTCCTGGTTCATTACGGTGTCGAGGTGCCCAAGGGCAAATCGGGCGATGCGTTCTTGGACTGGACGGGTGGTTATTTCGAGGCCAACTGGTCGGTCAATCCACACTGGACGCCTCGTTACACGGTCTTCCCCAAGCACCCGGTGACCCGTGGTGTGAAGCCGTTTTCGATCAAGGACGAGTGGTACTATCACATGCGGTTCCGATCGAAGCTCGACGGTGTGACTCCGATCCTGACCGACCTGCCTCCCGATTCGACACTCAAGCGACCCAACGGCCCTCACAGCGGCAACAAGTTTGTCCGTGCGGCGATTGCCGGCAAGCAGTCGCAACACATGGCCTGGGCCCGGGTTCGTCCTGACGGTGGTCGGGGATTCGGTTTCACCGGCGGTCACGACCACTGGAACTGGGGTCACGACGAATTCCGCAAGCTGATGCTCAACGCGATCGTCTGGACGGCCAAGCTCGATGTTCCGCCTGGTGGTGTGAAGTCGAAGTCGTTGACGGTCGAGGAATTGGAGGCGAACCAGGATTACAAGAAGCCTGGAAACTACAATCCGCTGCGAATTCAGCGGATGCTTGTTCAGTGGAATTCGTCTCGATAGCGATCGGGTGTTCGATGTCGGCGATCGTGGCAAGCTGACAGGGAGTCTCGTAGAATGACCTTCAGCCAAATGCAGGTTCATTCGGAGACACTCTTGTGACGCACCGACGTCTTATTTGTTTGTTGATCATTGCCTGCTGCCTGAGCGTCGCGGCGCCAGCCGCGGTGTGGTCTCAGGCCAAGCCAACCGGCGTGCGGTCGTCGAAGAACGCCGTCGCCGGTCTGGACGTTGCCAAGGGTCTCGAAGCGACGCTGTTCGCATCCGAGCCTGCGATCACCAGTCTGACCAACATCGACATCGACTCGCGTGGTCGCGTGTGGGTGTGCGAGGTGGTGAATTACCGCAAGCATCGTGGCCGTCGCAAGGCGGGCGACCGGATTCTGATACTCGAAGACACGACTGGCGACGGCCGCAGCGACAAGCAGACGGTTTTTTACCAGGGCCGCGACATCGACAGTGCGATGGGTTTGTGCGTACTCGGCAACCGGGTGATCGTCTCGTGTTCGCCCAACGTGTTGGTGTTCACCGACATCGACGGCGACGACAAGCCGGACCGCAAGGAGTTACTTTTCACCAAGACCGGACAGCCTCAGCACGATCATTCGGCTCATTCATTCCTGTTCGGCCCGGACGGCAAGATGTACTGGAACTTCGGGAACACGGGCGGTGCTGTGCATGACTACAAGGGCCAGCCGGTCGTTGATCTGGCG
>CAVOEV010000033.1:0-26132 GCA_963694825.1 Planctomycetota bacterium | reverse complement strand
TCCGGGTGCTGGTCCGGGTGCTGGTCCGGCTGGCTGGTAGGCGGCCTGTTGCAGACCGGCGGGTCGTCGTCCGAGTGCCAACTGATTTTCGACAGTCTGGACTCCGGGAACCGCAGCCGCAATCTGTTCGGCGTACGCTCGTTCCTGCAGTGAATTGACGGTGCCGGCCAGCTGAGCGGTCCCCTGACGGAAGCGGATTTCGATGTCATAACTGCTCAATCGAGCCGCTCCCAATGCTCGAGCAATCTGCTCGGCCATTTTCTGGTTGGCCATTTTGGTGGCCGCAGTGTCGATCTTGTCCGGTCGGACCAAGCTGGCCGGCTGTGATGCCACAACCGGTGTTTTGGTCGGTGTCTCGGCCGTTGTCTTGGCTGGAACAACCTTCAACTGGTTGTCGACCGTTCCGACTCCATTGACTCCACTGACCACCTTGGTCACCGCGGCCTTCTGGCTCGCGTCGGCGATCGAGCCGGTCAGTTCGGCCTTATTCGCCTGAAAGCGAATCCGGATGTCGTACCCACTGAGTCCGGCAAGTCGAAGGGCCGAAGCGATCGATTCGGCCATCTTCGTATTGCCAGCCTTCGTTTCCTGGGCTGTCTGTGGAGGTGCCGATTCGGTCTTGCCTCCAAAGTACTTCAGAAATGACGGAAGTCCCGCCGAACTCGTGCCAGGTGTGGCTGCCAAGAGGGCCGCCATCACCACCCATGTTTGATACTGTCGCATGAACCAACTCTCCTCAATTGCGTACGAACCGCGTACGAGAAACCCCGGGCACAGGCACGGATGCTGGTTCTATTGATCGGACGAGTTGGATAGGTTGGATAAACTTTTCTGGTTATTTCGGTCCTTTGGGCCGTTGTCCGGTTTCTGGCCCGGCTTTTGGGTCGCCGGTTGTTTGGTTAGAGGATGGCTGCGGAGATGGCGTTGGAGAGGTGAACGAGTCGCCAGGGGGCTTTGGAGCGGATGGCGCTGGTGAGCAGGATGCAGAAGGCGTCTCGATCGCGGTCCATCCAGCACATGGTGCCGGTGGCCCCGGTGTGTCCGAAGACATTCGGTCCGAGGCTGTCTCCCCAGCTGGCGGATGTACCACGGTGGTTGAGTTTCCAGCCGAGTCCCCAGGGTTGTGTGGCTGCCAGTCTTGGTTCGATCCCCGGCATGGTTGCCAGTCGATTTTCGGTCATCGAGCGGACGGTCGCTGGAGCCAGCAGCCGGGTGCCTCGAACCTGTCCATCTCCGAGCATCAGTTGGCAGATCACGGCCAGGTCTTCGGGCGACGCGAAGGCACCGCCCCAAGGGGCTCCGAATTCCTGCCAGTACCGGCTGTTCCAGCCGAAGTCGGATCCTCTCTGGTAGTCGGGCACTTCGACTCGAACCAGTCGTCGCCGATCGAGTCCTCGGCTACCGAGTGCGAAGTCGTGGAGTCCGAGCGGGTCGAACAGTTCGTGTCGCAGCACGTCTCGGATCGGTCGTCCGTCGAGTTTCTGCACCAGTTCGGCCGCGACGAGTGTTCCCATGCTTTGGTACTTGCGATCGGTTCCGGCGTCGAAGAGTGGCATGATCTGGATGGCTCGGTCGATGAAGGTCTTCAGTGGTGCGTGTTGTTGTCTGAGTTCTGCGTTATCGGGAAGCATGTCGGGCATGCCGGAGGTGTGTGTGAAGAGGTGTTCGACGAGAGTGTCTTCCTTGTGATGTGCGGCGAAGTCGGGGATGTAGTGAGTGACCGGGTCCGAGAGGTTGAGTCGGCCTTGTTCGACCTGCAGCATGCCGGCGAGGTAGGTGATGGGTTTGGAGATTGATGCGAGCAGAAACAGGCTGTCGGTTCGGATCGGTTCGGCATGCGGTTCGGGTCCTTGCCGTCCGAAGAACCGTGGCGGGACCACTCGGCCATGTCGTCCCACGAGGATGGCTCCGCCGGGGATCGGCGGCTTCGGCCCCGTCGTCCATTTTCTCAACAACCGGTAGGCGGTTTCCAATCGGTCGGCGTCGATGCCGATCTCGCGAGGTTTGGCGTGCTTGAGGTGACTCATGCGGAAGGCTCCGTGTTGAGCGAACGGGCTGTGTGGGTGAGTGGTCTGATCGGCGTCGAGATGATAACCTAGTCACTTCTGGACTGCTTGGCTGCCGGTCGTTGTGCCGGTTGTTGTGCCGGTTGATTGGCGTCATCAGGATGCCAGTTTGGTACCGTGCAGCAGGTGCCAGGTGTATTGTGGTGTGGGAGACCGAGGCTGATGGCCAAGAAGAAGACTACGAAGCCAGCTGCCAAGAAGGTTGCCAAGAAGGCCACGAAGACGGCTGTTGCCAAGAAGGCAGTCAAGCGGAAGAGGAAGTCGACCGAGCCGACTCGTTACCGGCTGATCTGGGGCGTCTACAGCAGCAGCATGCGTGAAGAGGCTCGTTTCGACTACGATTGCCGCGAGGACGCCGACAAGAAGGCCGAGAAGCTGAAGGCCAAGGGCAAGAAGCTTTACTGGGTCCAGCCGATCAAGGAAGAGATCATTCCCGAGCCGGAAGCTGACGACGCGTAGGCTGGCACAGCCCGCGAGTGTTACTTCTGCTTTTGCTGTGACAGTTGATCACGTCGTGCGGCGCGGCGTCTGGCTCGACGGGCCGTATCACTGGGCTTTTCGTAGTATTCGCGCCGCCGCATCTCTCGTTTGATACCGGCGTGTTCGACCAGTTTACGGAAGCGTTTGACGGCATCCTGGATCTTTTCGTTGTCGCGAAGCCGTAGTTTGACCACGGGGAGTCTCCCGTTTGAAACCTGTCCTTTGGGGAAAGGACTACGTTAGCAGAAGTTTCGGCGGTGGCCAACCGAAGACGGGCAGAACAAGCGAAGGCGAACAGAACGTAGTTGTCAGTGGATGTCGCGTGGCACGACGATCCCCAGTCCGGCCAGTTTGTCGTGGCATTCGTCTCGTTCGCGGCATCTGGTCAGAGTTTTCCAGTTGGGGTCCTGGGCGTCCAGGAACAGGGATTCCTCGAACGGCGGCGGCTGACGGGTTTCCTGGGCCTTGGTCATCAGTCGTGCGAGCACTTCCGAATCGAGTCGTGTCAGGAACATTCCTCCGACCCGGTAGTCCTGGAAGGCTTCCCAGACGATCGGGAACAGCGGTTTGACGATGTGTTCACCGATGGTCGTGGCGTAATCGCGAATTTCCTGTTGTGCGTGGCTGTCCATTCTCAGGGACAGAAAGTGCAGCAGGTTGTGCAGGTCGACTTTCCAGTAGGCTTCAGTGTAGGTCGACAGCGGCAGGTCCTTGCGAGCCTGTTCCCGGGCGACTCCGGCGTCGAGTCGTTCCTGGTAGATACGTTTCGAGTCGTCTTGCAGTTGCTGTTCGGACTGGGTCAGTTGTTGTCCGAGTTCCGTATCGAGCACATCGCCGCTTCCCTGGCGGTTGCTTTGGGCCTGGCTTCTCCAGGCGTCGGGTTCTGTCGTTTGCGAGGCGTCGATGGCGATCGAGTAGCGGGTGCTGTACTCGTTGACGTTGGCGGTGCGATGCCGGATCCACTGTCGCCAGCAGTCCATCGGAACTCGGACGAGCAACTTGATCTCGGCCATTTCGAACGGAGTCGTGTGTCGGTGTCTGAGCAGGTAGCGGATCAGTGTGCGGTCGTCGGAGACTTTTCGCGTGCCGGTGCCGTAGCTGACTCGAGCGGCCTGCACGACCGAGCCATCATCACCCATCACATCGACCAGGCAGACGAAACCGTCGTCCAGAACCGAAAACTTCTGCCATCTCAGTTGATCGATCTTCTTCGAGCGATCTTCGGCGATTGAATCGGCAGACGCGTCAGTCATCTCGGTCGACTCTTTCTGTCCTGTTCGGCCCGATGCTCGGGCCGGGTACTCATTCCGCCACGGGGCACCGCTGGCGGATTGTGGTGCAGGAGCGTCGAGTTTTCCAGTCCACGTTGTGTGTCGAGGCCGCGGTTTGCGTTTCGCCGAACCGGCGATTAGTCTCGTGCCCAGTCCGGTCGACAGTCGCGTCGCCGGCCCCGACAACTCAATCCAGGGCGAACCACACGATGTCCGAGGTACAGATCAGCGTCAGGGAGAACGGTCCGCTTCTGGTGAGTGGTCCGATCGAGTTGACCGATGGCAATGGCAGTGCGTTTGACCTGGGGGACAAGGAGACGATCGCATTGTGTCGTTGCGGTGCGTCTGCCAGCCGTCCATTCTGCGATGGTGCTCACCGCGACTGCGGTTTCGAATCGGCGGAAACGGCGAGCTGAATCGATCGGATTGCCCGTTCGATTGCCCGTTCGATTGCGTGTTGGTTCCAAGCTGAGGAAATGGGACGATGAGTGTGAACCGGCGTAGTGTGTCGCGTGCGTGGCGGGTGTCTTGCTGGAGTTGTTTGTCGGTGTTGGTGTCGGTCGCGGGATTCGCGGCTCCGCTGGCATCGGCTCAATTGCCGTCCGCCGAGGTTGTCGAGCGTCTCGAGTCGTCTCGGAAGTCCTTGATGGCGAAGGTGGCATTGCTTGGGGAAGACCGTGCGATCGACCGCCGTCTATTGGCTGATGTCGAGGTGTTTGCCAAGTCGGTCGAGTGGTCATTGCGTCATCGAGAGTTTTATCAACCGCGGTCTGGGTCGGGCCGTTCGGCCTGGGTGGGCTATGCCGAGCGGGCATTGGCGACGGGCATGCGTCGAGCTGACGAGTTGTCTGCTGGCAAGCCGTCATGGGTCTTGCAAGCGGGCAGCACGATCCGTGGTTACTACTCGAAGGTCGACGGTTCGGTGCAACCGTATGCGGTATCGTTGCCTCGAGGCATCAATCCTCGTTCGGGCACTCGTCACCGTTTGCATCTGAAGCTGCACGGCCGTGGCGGCACCTTGAACGAACTCCGGTTCATCGCCTTACACGACGGCAAGGCCTTACCCGAGGGTCAGGACTTTGTGCAGTTGGACGTGTTTGGTCGCACGAACAACGCCTACCGTTACTCTGGCGAGACCGACGTCTTCGAGGCTTTAGCCGATCTCGAGCGGCGTGTCCGCATCGACAGTCGCCGCATCACGCTCTGGGGGTTCTCGATGGGTGGAGCCGGAGCGTGGCATCTGGGTCTGCACCATCCCAGCCGATGGTCTTCGGTGGGCCCGGGAGCCGGTTTCGTGGACTTCTACAAGTACCAGAGTCAGACCAAGCCGCGTCCGGCTCATCAGCACGCCGCTCTATCGATCTACGACGTCGTCCCCTACGCGTTGAACGCTCACAACGTCCCGGTGTGCACTTACGGGGGAGAAAACGACAAGCAGTTGTTGGCGAGCACGACGATGGTCGACCGTGCGAAGGTGTTGGGTATTCCGATGAAGTTGTTGATCGGGCCAGGTACGGGCCACCGGTTTCATCCCGAGTCGTTGAAGCAGTTCATGGCGTTTCATGCCGAGCATTCTCGCACGGGGCGTCGTGCGTACCCGGGGCGAACCGACATCCGGTTCGTGACGTGGACGTTGAAGTACAACGAGTGCGAGTGGTTGACGGTCGAGGAGATGCAGCAGATGTACCGGCCGGCGGTGGTCCAGGCGACTCGTTCCGAGGACGGCACCTTGAAGCTCAAGACTCGAAACGTCGCCGCACTTCAGGTGTCACGGGATGTGGCGAATGCGATCGAGATTGACGGAGTCCGGCATGGTTTGGCTGGAGCGGCCGGCCGGTTGTTGCCCGGGGTCTATTACCAGAAGTCGGGGACGGACTGGGACGTTCTGGATTACGACGATTCGCGGAGTTTCCAGAAGAACATGGATCTGAGCAAGCGTCACGATTTGCAGGGTCCGATCGACGACGCCTTCATGCAGCCATTTGTCTGTGTCACCGGCAGTGGCACTCCGTGGTCGAAGTTTCAGGCCGATTGGGCCAAGTGGACTTTCGAGCGTTTCGATCGCGAATTCGACAAGTGGCTTCGCGGCCGGGTCCGGGTGGTTGCCGACAAGGACGTCGACGACGAGATGATTGCGGCCAACAACCTGATTCTCTTCGGTGACCCCGGTTCGAACTCGGTGATGGCTCGGGTGATGGAGCGGTTGTCGCAGCGGCTACCGATCGGTTGGACTCGGGAATCGATCGTGGTCCAGGGCAAGAGTTACGACCCATCGGCATTTGGTCTTTCGATGATCTACCCCAACCCGTTGAATCCTCGGCGTTACGTCGTCATCAATTCGGGCCACACGTTCCACGAGGCCGATTTCAAGAATTCCAACTCGTGGCTGTTCCCTCGCCTGGGAGACATCGCGGTTCAGTCGATCCAGAAGACGTCTGGCGGTGCGTACACCGAGTCGATCCGCTGGGCGGGTTTCTTTGATTCACAGTGGCGTCTGCCGTCCGATCGGCCATCCGGTCCACCGTCCGGGGGTGCAGCGTCTGGTGAGGCTGGGGGCTAGATGGTTTCGGGCGTTCTTGTGGAATCTGGATTGTTGACGCGTTTTGCGTCGGCGTTGTTCCAATCGTCGGGTGTCCCGTTGGACGAGTCGGATTTGGTATCGAGCAGCCTGGTGGGTGCCAATCTGCGAGGCCACGATTCTCACGGCGTCGTCCGAATCCCTAGTTACCTGCCCTTGCTCGAGACGGGCGAGCTGGTGGCGGGTGCCGAGTTGGTGATTCGGTCCGAGACGCCATCGATGTTGTGTGCTGACGCGGGTTTCGGGTTTGGGATGGTGCAGATGACTCGTTTGATCGAGCGTCTTGTGTCGAAGGTCGCAGAGTCGGGTGTGGCGTGCGGGACGCTGGTCAATTGCGGTCATGTGGGTCGTGTGGGTGAGTGGGCCGAGTTAGTGGCAATGGGTGGCAAGGCGTGTTTGGTGACGGTCAACGACAACGGCGTCTTGAAGTGTGTGGCTCCACCGGGCGGGACCGAGCCGACGTTGAGTACGAATCCGATAGCGATCGGGGTACCGACTGGTGACCAGCCGATGGTGATGGATTTGTCGACGAGCGTCGTGGCCAACGGCAAGGTGTTGGTGCAGCGTGTGGCTGGCGAGAGTTGTCCGGAGGGTTGGTTACTGGACGCATCGGGCGAACCGACCACCGATCCGGCCGTCCGTTTCACCGAGCCTCGCGGGACGATTTTGCCGATGGGAGGCTACAAGGGATTTGGCCTGTCCCTGTTGCTGGACATTCTTGTCGGCGGCCTGTCCGGCGGCCATTGTCCTCCGGCTCCGGACGGGTCACCTGGGACGAACAACGTGTTGCTGGTGGTCTGGGACCCCGAGATGTTTGCCGGGACGGGTCATTTCCTGGGCGAGGCGGACCGGTTGATCGAGTTTGTTCGTGGAGTGAACCGGATGCCGGGTGTGGATTCGATCCGTTTGTCGGGTGACCGGAGTCGTCGGACGATGACCGAGCGTTTGTCGGGTGGTGTGCCATTGGATTCGGGCACGTGGTCGTCGTTGTGCGAGACGGCATCGGGACTGGGGATCGAGTTGCCTACCACTCGAAGCCGAGCATGACGCTGGAGAGTCCGCTGCCGATGCCGAGCCAGGCGACGTGGTCGCCGGCCTGGAGGTGTCCGTTTTCCTGTCCCATGGCCGCAGCGATGGGCAGCGCGGTGGCTCCGGTGTTGCCCAGGAACTCGACGGTCGAGTAGTCGATGGCGGGGTCGAGTCCGAGTCGTTGATAGAGCAGGTTGCGGTGGGCTCGGCCGACCTGGTGCGTGAACGCCTTGTCGACGCTGTGGTTGGTCCAGCCGAGCACCTGTCGTGTTTCGTCCCAGGTCGTCGCGGCCAGTTCGATTCCCGCCTGCAAGAGTGCTTCGGAATCAGTTTGCATCCGAGGTCTCGAGTCGCCGTGCTCTGCGGACGAAACGTCTCCGGCACACAGTTCATGGGCCGTCGTATCGCAGCGGACGACTCCGCCGAGCAGCCGGTGTCCGGTCCGTGAGAGTCTTCGGTCACAGAGCACGATGGCGGCCGAGCCCGAGCCGATTGTCAGGGAGGCGAACGCGGGCTTGATGGTTTGCCGAGTCAGTTGGGTGTCGTGGATCAGCGAGTCGATGGTCCCTTCGACCAGCGGGCGGCCGATTTCGGTCCCGACCACGACTCCGGCTTCGACCTGGCCGAGTTCGATCATGTTGGCCAGAATCAGGCATCCGTTGAGCAGTCCGAGGCATGCGTTTGAGACGTCCAGGACCATCATGTTGGCGGGCAGCTCGCTGACGGCGTGCACGCCACTGGCGGTTGCCGGTTCGAGTTGATCTCGGCAGACGGACCCATGCACGAGCAGTCCGAAGCGTGCCGGATCGATGCCGCTGGCGGCGATGGCATCGCGTACGGTGAGGGCGCTGATTTCGCCCGGTCGTGTTCCCGGTTCGAAGAAGCGTCGCTCGCGGATGCCGGTCATCAGTTCGAGTCGACCTTCGGGCAGGTCGAGTCGTTTGTAGACATCGGCCAACCGTTCCTCGATCTCCTCGGACGTCACCACCAGATCGGGCAACCGGTAGCACAGAGCTTCGACACAGACGTGCTGGAACCGCATGGACGGGGCTGGCCGGAGGGACGGTGTGAGTGTCGTCTTATAGCCGAGAGTGTTGGGCTATGAGAGGTTGGCGGACGGTTGGTTCGCCAGGTCTTCTCTCAGGTGCTGCTCGAGGTTTTCGATGGCCTGCAGTTGTTCACCTCGTTGTTCGTCCGGCAACCGGCTTGGTCCGAGCGAGAGTTTGACCGAGCTGCGAACGAACTGGAGTCCACGGAGCAGGAGGTCACGTTGATTGATCGTCAATTTAACCTGTGTCATTTCAGTCATGGCACCGCACCGGCTTGTCAGTTTGATGGTATTGCGGCCGCAAGCGACCGGCCTCGTGTTTCTTTTCGACTCAGACCTGTGGTCGGCATGGGACCGGCTGTTGTTGATTGGGTGATAGCGATTACATCGAATCTTCGGCCCGCAGGTTTCCGAGTTCAAAGGCGTGAGCCATGGCGATTGGCACATCGGCCTCGGCCAGCACGACTTCCGCCCGGTTTTCGACGGTAGCGGCTTTCATGACCTGTTCTTCGGCGACGGCCTGAGCCCGTCGTTCTTCGGCCTTGGCCCTAGCGACTCTCATGTCTGCTTCGGCCTGATCGGCCTGCAGTCGGGCTCCGACGTTTTCGCCCACATCGATATCGGCGATATCGATCGAGACGATTTCGAAGGCGGTTTGGGAGTCGAGTCCTTTGTCGAGTACGGTCCTGGCGATGAGCATGGGTTGTTCGAGGACCTGTTCGTGCGAGTCGCAGGATCCGATCGCACTGACGATGCCTTCTCCGACTCGAGCGATCACTGTTTCTTCGGTCGCCCCACCGACGAGTTGCGAGAGGTTTGTGCGAACGGTGACTCGGGCCCGGGCCTTGAGCTGGATGCCGTTCTTGGCGACGCCGTCGAGTGTGTGTCGGCCGTGCCTGCTGGGATCGGGGCAGTCGATGACCTTGGGGTCGACGCTGGTCCGGACCGCATCGAGTACATCTCGGCCAGCCAGATCGATGGCAGCGGCGGTGTCCCAGTTCAAGCCGAGTCGTGCCCGCGTGGCGGCGATCAAAGCCTGGACGACTCGAAGGATGTTGCCACCGGCGAGGTAGTGAGCTTCGAGTCCACTGGTCGAGACATCGGTGAGGTTGGCCTGCACGGCCATGATCCTGGCCTGGACCACCACCTGCGGGTTGATCTTCATCAGTTTCATCAGGACCAGTTTCATCGGCGAGATTTTGCCGCCGCTGGTCATGGCTCGGATCCACGTCGGGAACAGTGGTAGCAGCAGCCACATGAAGACGAGGAAGAACAGGCCCACGAAGGCAACAATAACTAGCAGGGCAATACCGCCGGGGCCTTCAAACATCTTGTCGATTCCTGTTGTCGTTTGCTGGTGAGCTTGCCGTTCGGGTTGCGATGTTCTGTACGAACAGACATCGCCACCATTCTATGTGCCAAAACCTGACGTGCAAGCGGCGAATGCCATGGGGACGTGGCCAGGCAACAGATGCGACAGATGCGACGGATTGGTGGCAGGTGGCTTGCGTGGCCGATCCGAGTTCGTATGCTCGTGATCCGACTCTAATACGTCGTGATTGTGGAGAAGAGAGCGATGGGTGCCGAAGCGAGGATTGCCGAACTGGGCCTGGAACTTCCGACGCCACCGTCTCCGGGCGGCACGTACATGCCGGTCGTCCAGGTGGGCGACATTTGCTACGTATCGGGTCATGGCCCGGTTCAGGTCGACGGCACGATGATCACGGGCAAGGTGGGTGAGGAGTTGGGTGAAGCCGAGGCGAACGCGGCGGCTCGAGTGACCGGCCTGGCGATCCTGGCCACTCTGAGGGCTCATTTGGGGAGTCTTGATCGGATCACCCGTTTCGTCAAAGTTTTGGGGATGGTCAACTGCACTCCGGATTTCGGGACTCAACCGGCGGTGATCAACGGGTTCAGCGATCTCTTGGTCGAGGTCTTTGGTGAGAGTGGCCGGGCGGCTCGCAGCGCAGTTGGGATGGGTGCATTGCCGGGCAACATTCCGGTGGAGGTTGAGGCGATCGTCCAGGTAAGCGACTGATCTTTCCTCGCACCGTCGCAACGGGTTAGAAGGGTGTTCGAGGCAGACGTGACGTCTGTGCCTGGGGACCTGATTCATGGCCAGTGCGGACGTAGTGATCATCGGAGGCGGCGTTGCCGGTCTCTGGACGCTTGATCAGCTGGTCCGCGAGGGTCACCGGGCAGTGTTGCTCGAGTCGTCTCGGCTGGGCGAGGGCCAGACGGTTGCGGCCCAGGGTATCATCCACGGCGGTCTGAAGTACTCGTTATCGGGCACGACATCGCGTCGGGCATTGGGCGTCAAGCAGATGCCAGAGTTGTGGTCGGAGTGCCTGTCTGGTTCGCGTGCCCCGGATCTCCGCGACGTCATTCTCCGCAGTCGCAGTTGCCTGTTGTGGCACGGCCAGTCACTGGGTTCTCGACTGGGATTCCTCGGAGCACGTCTTGGTCTGCAGGTCACACCTCGGCCTGTGGATTCTGTCCAAAGGCCGCCCGTGTTGCGTGATCATCGCGGAGTGGTGGCGGTGATGGACGAGCCGGTGATCGATCCGGTCAGCCTGATCGACCTGTTCGCCAGGCGTCACCGAGATCGGTTGTTTCTCTGCGACCGTGACGGTATCAGTTGGCAGTTGGACGGGCCGGGTCAGGTGCGAGGCCTGGTCATCCGTCATCCGTGGGACCGGCTGCCCGGTTCGGAGCTGAGTTTCGCTCCGCGAGCCGTCGTATTGTGTGCCGGTGCTGGGAACGCGGCACTGTGTGAGCAGTTGGGTTTGTCGGCCACTGTGATGCAGCGTCGTCCGTTGCACATGGTGATGTTGCGAGGCGACCCGTCGCAGTTGCCCGAGTTGTGCGGCCACCAGGTCGATGGGTCTCACACTCGAATGACGATCACGTCGGCTCTCGATTCACTCGGCCGCAGGGTCTGGCAGCTTGGTGGCCAGGTGGCCGAGGACGGTGTGTCGATGAGTGACCTGGAGCTGGTGGACCACGTGGCCTTGGAGTTGGCTGCCGTGTTGCCTGGCCTGGAACTTGAGGGTTTGGAAGTGAGCACGTACCGAGTGGATCGAGCCGAGTCGTTCTGCAGCGGAGGCGGCCGTCCGGAGTGTCAGAGTGTGCGGCTGGACGGGAACACCTTGACCGCATTCCCCACCAAGCTGGCTCTTGCCCCGGCTTTGGCCCAGGACATCACCACGGTGATCGCCGCCTTGCCGGCACCGGTCGGACCGAAGCCAACCACAGTTTCGACGACACGGGATTGGCCGCGTCCCGAGGTGGCCAGTCCGCCGTGGGAGACGGCGACGGGTTGGGTTCGGTTGGTGAAAGGGTCTGCTTCGTGTCAGGCGGCCTGAGTCCGACGCGATCCTGCCGGGCAACTGAAACATGAACTTCGAAAACACGATGACGGCTCGCCCGCTGGGCTGCACCGGACTGGCCGTATCGGCGTTGGGGTTTGGTTCGTTTAAGATTGGCCGCAACCGGGGGATCAAGTATGCCGAGTCGTACGAGTTGCCCGACGAGTTGGGGTTGCGCGAGTTGATGGCTGGCGTGTTGAGTTTGGGGATGTGTTACATCGACACGGCCCCGGCATACGGTACGAGCGAGGAGCGGCTGGGGCGTGTGTTGGCCGACGACGGCGAGGGGGTGGTGATTTCGACGAAGGTGGGTGAGACATTCGAGGGTGGTGAGTCGCGTTACGAGTTCACGCCCGAGTCGACTCGAGCGAGTGTCGAGCGGAGTGCTTTGCGGCTGGGTCGCGAGGTGCTTGACATGGTGTTTGTCCATTCCGACGGCAACGATCTTGAGATCCAGGACCAGAGTGGAGTGGTTGAGGCATTGTTGGAGTTGAAGGCAGATGGTCGGGTCCGGGCGGTGGGGTTTTCGGGCAAGACGCCTTGCGGGGCCGAGCGGGCCCTGGAGTGGGCAGACGTGTTGATGGTCGAGTATCACATCGAGGATCGATCTCACGAGAGTGTGATTCGAGAGGCGGATCGGCGGGGCATTGGCGTTGTTGTCAAGAAGGGCCTGGCGTCAGGTCGGCTGCCCGCGGCCGAGGCGATCGCGTTCGTACTTGGTCAACCCGGTGTCAGCTCATTGATCGTCGGCAGTCTGAATGTCGATCACTTGGCCGAGAACGTCGCGGCGGCTCAGCTGGCGATCTCGTGAGAGGATCGTTGGCCGGGTGTTTCAACCTGTTGCCTGTTGCGACTTATTGTGTCTGCAGCAGTCGGTCGGCGAGAGCTACTTCGGTACCGGCCAATCCGAGCGAGCAGAAGAGTGAGATCTGGCGGGGATCGGTTCGACCTTCGGCGGTCCCGGCGATCACATTTCCCAGTGACACGAAACGATCGGCGTGGGTTGTGCCGGCCATGACAAAGTTGTCACCACAGTCTTGGAGTTGAGCTGGTGCGTCGGTGACCAGGACGTCGGCGGCCGAGTAGAGTTCCGTGGGCAATTCGTTGTTGTTGCGAAACTTCGGTCCGACATTCTGGAGATGCGTGCCAGGTGCGATCCAATCGGCTTCGACGACGGGGGTCTTGCTGAGTGTCGAGCAGATGACCACGTGGGCATCGGCGACGGCGGCTTGTGCGGAGTCGGCCGGTTCGATTGCGATCCCGGTTGTCGCCGACATTTCGTGACAGAACGCTTGGCACCGGTCGGCGTTTCGGCTGAAGGCTCGGACCACGTTGAACTGGCGAACCAGGCAAGCGGCTTCGAGTTGAGTGCGGGCCTGTTTGCCTGTGCCGATCAGAGCCAGGCAGCTGGCGTCGGGCCGGGCCAGGCTGTCGATGGCGACTCCGCCGATCGCTCCAGTTCTCAATGGCCCCAACGTGGAACCGGTGACCAATCCAATGAGTGCACCTCCGTCGGAGTCGAAGACGGCCACCAGTTCGTCTCGAGTCGCACTGCCCAGTTGCATGAGGTCGTAGACTCGGAATCCGATCCGGTCGCCGGCCTGGTCGCGGTAGGATCCGGCGGTGAAGACCAACTCGCCGGATTGCAGTGGAGCGACCAATCGAGCGGGTGCGGCCAATTGGCCATCGGCGTGTCGTCGACACGCCGTGGTCATCAATTCGATCGATTCCTTCATCGTGAGTCCGTTCACGACGTCCGTGTCACCGAGTACTCGCACAGTCATCGACTTGCTCCCTGCCCTCTGTCTCAATTGCTACACTCGCCCCAGTGGCTTCACAGCGAGTGAACCAATTGGGCGGAGTCTTGCCACGCTGTCGTCTGAGGAGGCAGCGTAACGAGACCGGTTGGAATTCTCAGCATCCAACCTGCCGGAATCTTACGAGAGGCATGCGACGATGCGATTTCTGCTGGCCAACGACGACGGGATTGCGGCACCGGGTTTGGAGTTGCTGGCCGAGGTAGCGGGTGAGTTGGGGGAGGTAGTGGTGATGGCGCCTGACGGGCCGCGGTCGGGTTACAGTCATCGCGTGACGATTGAGAAGCCATTGACGGTGTCTTCGCACGGTCGCAACCGCTTTGCGATCAATGGGACTCCGGCGGATTGCGTGCGAATTGGCCTGGTCGAGCAGGAGTTCGAGATCGACTGGGTGTTGTCGGGTGTGAATGCCGGAGCGAATCTCGGGGTCGATGTGTACATGTCGGGGACTGTGGCGGTATCGCGAGAGGCCGGGTTGTTTGGAGTCCCGTCGATTGCGTTGTCGCAGTTCATCCGTCACGAGGGTCCATTCGACTGGTCGAGTGTGAAGCCGATGCTCCGCGAGACGCTCGAGTCGTTGCTGGTTCGTCGATTGCCGAGGGGTGGGTACCTGAACGTCAATTTTCCGGACCCACGAGATGTCAGCGGAACGGCCCGTCTGGTGGAATGTTTCCTGGATCCCAATCCGTTGCCGGTGTCGTATCACCCGGCTGGCCAAGGCGTGTTGTACGGGATCGACTACTGCAATCGACCTTGTGACGCGGGCACGGATGTTTCGGTCTGTTTTGGCGGAGCGATCAGTATCAGCGAAGTGGTACCGGTCTGTGCCTTACATGCGGGTGCCGATTCCTTGTGGCAGCCCAGGTCGTGACAGTCGGCTACTTCTTCGGCTTCGGATCGACTCGGACTCCGACTTTTTTCAACGCCGCAATTTGTCCGACCTTTGCGGCATCCGACAGCGGATTTCCTGCGACGTAGAGGTTCCAGTAGGGAGCGAAGCGTCGGTCGCCTTTTGCGTCTTTCTGGGCCATGGCGACCAGCGGGCCAAGGTCGGTCACCTTGTTGCCTTCCAGGAACGTGTATCTCAATTCGGTCATGTTGCCCAGGGCCGCAATGTCCTTGACCTGGTTGTTTCTGAGTGCAAGGTTGGCGACCCACTTGAGTCCCTTGAGCGGGCTGAGGTCAACGACCTTGTTGTTGTCCAGGTAGAGGCTCGAGAGTTTTCCGAGTCCCTGGAGCGGGGTGACCGAGACGACCTTGTTGTTACTGAGGTAGACGGCCGAGAGTTTCTTGAGGCCGGCGAGTCCGTCGAGCTTGATCACCTGGTTGTGTTCCAGTTGCAGGTACTGGAGTTTTTCGAGTTTCGCCAGCGGAGAGATGTCGACGATCTTATTTTTCGAGAGGTCCAGCGACTGAACATTCTTGAGACCAGCCAGCGGGTTCAGGTCGGTGATGGCGTTCCCCGACAGGTTGATCAGTGCCAGGTTCGGGCACTTTTCGAGGCCCGACAGATTGGAGATCTCTTTGCCGGGTGCTTCGAGGAAGAAGATGGTCTTGAGATCGGCTTCCTTGATCGGGTCGGTCTTGGCCTGTTTCTTTTTGAGGATCGCCTTGATGACGGCCTGCAGCTTGGCGTCGGTGAAGATCGGTTTGGCGGGGGGCTTGTCCGGAGTCTTCTTGGCGGACTTTTTGTCCTTGTCGTCTTTCTTGTCCTGAGCCGAGGCGGTTGGGACCGAGGTGGCAAGCAGGGTGACAAGCAGAACGGCAAAGAGGGCAAGGAGGCTGGTCGGTCGACGCATGGTGTGTGTCCCCGGAGTGACTCTGGAGTTTTTCTGGAGGGTGTCTGGACGGTTTCTGTTGAGTTGTATGAGTTTCAGCTGATGGGTTATCTGGTTCAGTGTAATCGGGCGACCGAGTCGCGGACAAGCAACGGCGTGCGAGTCAGTGGTTTTGGCGCACCAGCAGCGACTGAAAGCCTCCATCGGCAGGCATCCCGGGCACATGCGAGTGGTGGCCCAGGAGTTCGAAGTTGGGTGTTTGTTCCAGGAACGCGTGGACCACCTGATCGTTTTCGATCGGTTCGATGCTGCAGGTCGAGTAGACCAGTCGGCCTTTTGGGGCGAGTGTTTGGGCTGCCTGTTTGAGCAGTCGGAGTTGCAGTTCGGCCAGTCGTTGTGGTTCGTCGCGTTTCAGTCGCCATCGTGCCTCGGGCCGTTTGCCCAGCACACCGGTATTGGAGCAGGGCACGTCGACGAGTACTGCGTCGAAGGGTCCCTGCGGCAGGTCCTCGCCCGACTCGGCCACAAGAACCGGTTCGATGATCGAGAGTCTCAATCGGTCGGCTGCTGGTGCGATCAGTTTCAGCCGGTCGGTGTGTGAGTCGACGGCGACGACCTGGCCCTGGTTGTCCATCAATTCGGCCAGGTGAGTCGACTTGGTGCCGGGGGCGGCACAGAGGTCCAGGACCCGTTGTCCGGGTTTCGGCGCCAGCAGAGTTGCGGCATGTGCGGCCGAGACATCCTGCACGGTGAAGTGACCATCGCTGAAGCCGGGCAGGCTGCGGACATGAGCGGTACCGGCCAGGCGGATCATTGGCGTGTTGGTGTCGGTTGTTTGCAGTGGCGTTTCGAGAGTGGCATCGACGCCGGCGTCGGCCAATCGGGCCAGCAGTGCGTCGCCATTCGTTCGGAGGGGATTGATCCTGAGCCAGGTGGCGGCTGCGGAATTGAACCAGACGGACAACCGGAGCATTTCGTCGAAGTCGAATCGGTTTGACCAGTTTTCGACCAGCCAGTCGGGCAGGCTGCCGCCTGCGGCGATGTACTTGGCCGGTTCGACGGCGGGGTCGGGCAGCAGTGGCCGGGCGAGTTTCAGGAACTGGTTGGCGCCGATAGGAATCGAATCGGCTGCTGCGGAGGTAGCGGGCTGGTTGTCCAGATCGCGTTGCACCGATCTCAGGATCCCGTTGGAGAACCCGGTCCACTGCGACTTGTCCAACCACTTGGTCAACTCGACCGTTTCGTGAATCGCCGCATGTTGTGCATCTGTCGAGTGGAACAGCAGTTGGTAGGTGCCCAATTGCAGCAGGGTCCACAGCGGCGGTTCGACCTGTTCGGGCGGGCGATTGAGTCGCGGTCTGAGGACGGCATTGATGGTCTCTTGTCGTCGGATCACACCATAGGTCAGTTCGCTGGCGAGTCCACGGTCGGCTGCCGAGAGGTCGTTGGAACTTGTGAACGCGTTTTCGAGCAGCCCGGCGGCGAAGCGGCCAGTGGTGCGCCATTGTTCGAGCACGTCGAAGGCGATCTGGCGTGCTGTCCGAGGCGGGGTCGTCATCGAGGGTCTCCACACAGACGATCCAAGTCGTCGAAGAAGCCGGGGTAAGTTTTGGCGGTGCAATCGGGGTCGGCGATTGTGATTCCCGGTGACGCGAGTCCTGCCACTGCGAAGCTCATCGCCATCCGGTGATCGTCGTAGGTCTGGATTACGGCTTCTGACAGCGGGCCTGGGTGCACGGTCAGTCCGTCGTGATGTTCGTCGATCGTCAGGCCGAGTCGCCGGAGTTCGGTGACCATGGCGTTCACGCGATCAGTTTCCTTGAGTCGTGCATGCGCGATGCCGCGGATGCGGGTGGGGCTAGAGGCGAAGGCGGCGACGACGGCGAGGGTTTGAGCCGTATCGCTGATGGCGTTCATGTCGACATCGATCCCGACCAGTTCGCCGGCGGTGACGCAGAGTCCGGTTTCAGTCTGTTCGACACGGCAGCCCATTTCGGCCAGGCAGTCGACAAACGCCACGTCACCCTGCAGGCCATGCCGGTCGAGACCTTCGACGACGACTCGGCCCCCGGTCACCGCGGCGGCGGCCAGGAAATAGCTGGCCGCTGTGGCATCGGGTTCGATGTCCAGTTCGATACCGTCGTAGCGGCCGGGTGCAACCACGAATGTCCCGCCGGGTTCTTCGACGACGTGGACTCCGAATCTGGACATCAGAGACAGGGTCATGTCGACAAAGGGCCGCGAGACCAGGCAGCCTTCGACATGCAGTGTGACCGACTGGGTGGCACAGGGGGCTATCATCAGCAGTGCGCTGAGGAACTGGCTGGAGGAACTGCCGGGGAGGCTGGCGGTTCCGCCTTGGAGTCCATCGGCGAGAATGGTGACGGGTGGTGAACCGGTGTTGGATGTGCAGGATGCGTCGACATCGAGTTGTTCGAGGGCATTGACGAGGTCGCCGATCGGCCGCTGTTGCATGCGGGTGTTGCCGTCGAGAGTGAATTGTCCGTGTCCGAGAGCGACCAGTGCGGTGAGAAACCGGATACTGGTGCCGCTGTTTCCGAGGTCCAATTCAGCCTTCGTGGCCGGGATGGTTCCGGCCGATCCCTTGATGTGGATTTGTCCGGAGTCTGGATCGGCGTGGATTTCGAAGCCCAGCGTGGCAAGCGATTCGAGCATCACTCTGGTGTCGATGCTTTGGAGCGTCCCGTCGAGTCGGGTGGAGTTGTTGGCCAGCGCGGCGAGGATGAGTGCTCGGTTGGTGAGACTTTTTGAGCCGGGTGGGCGGATCGATCCGGTGACCGGGCGGGTGACCGATGTGATAAGACGGGCGGGTGAAGTCATCGGCGGGCTTGCCGCGGCAAACGGCAGCTTTCAGAATCAGTAGGTTGCCCCACGGCAGCGGAGGGGGCAGGGGCAGGGGCAGTGCGGAGTAGGGAATCCAGTATGGTTGGGCGATCCTCAGGCGGGAAGAGTAGCGGGCGGGCTCGGCACAACCGACCGGGCGACTGGATTTGGGGTCGTCGCGTGGTGCTCGAGACGTTGCGATCGGGGCGTTGGCCGATCCGAGATTTGTGGTTGTGCGAGAGTGTCGAGTCCGAGGTGTCCGGCGAGGTGTATCGGCTGGCCGAAGGTTTGGGTGTCGAGGTGCAGTTAGGGGATAGCGAGTCGATCCGAGCCCGCTGCCACACGTCGCAGCACGGCGGCGTATTGGCTCGTGTGGGTGAGTTTCCATTCTGGTCGGTCGAGTCGTTGTTCGAGGAGCCTGGCGTGGTGCGGGGCGGTGTGCCGGTGTGGTTGTTGTTGGATTCTGTCCAGGACCCTTACAATCTTGGCGCCATCTTGCGTTCGGCCGAAGTGTTGGGAGTTGACGGAGTGGTATTGGCTCGAGACCACTCGGCTATCACCGGTCACGTGGCACGGAGTTCGGCAGGTGCGGTGAATCATCTTCGGATCGCCCGATCCGAGAACCTGGTTGGGTTAGTGATGCAGTTGCGTCGCGAGGGGGTGCTGGTGCTGGCGGCCGTCGGTCGAGAGTCTCGGACGGCTCGTGCCCAGGACCTGACAGGCTCGGTAGCCTTGGTGATTGGCAACGAGGGTCGCGGTGTGGCCGAGGATGTGCTGGAAGTCTGCGACGGGCGGATTGGGATCGAGCAGTCGGGCAACACCGATTCGCTGAACGTGGCGGTTGCCACGGGAGTGCTGTTGTACGAGGTCGACCGCCAGAGGCGCGATGCAGGGGAAGCGGGGGATGCGACGTCATGCTTGAGTTGAAGAATCCTCACAGTGTCCTGGCGGCACTGGAGACTCGCTCTGGCGACGTCGTGGAGATCCATCTGGGCGAGCAGTCCTCGAGCGGAGCGTGGCAGCAGGTTGCCGAATTGGCTCGCAGTTTGGGAGTTCCTGTGCGAACGGGTCGAATGGGTGGTGGTCCACGGAAGCGCCGCGACAAGAGTGGCGAGAAGTCTTTGCGTGGCGGCCGCACGGCTGTGGCGACGGCGGCCGTCGGCGAGCGTCAGGATGTTGGTCTCGACGAGTTGTTGCAGGGTGCAGGTGGAGCCGAGCATGGAGTTTGGCTGGCTCTGGACCGGCTGCAGGATCCTCACAACGTGGGAGCGATCTTTCGCACGGCGGCGTTTTATGGAGTCCGAGGCGTATTGCTGACGACCGATCAGTCGGCTCCGTTATCGGGCACGGCCTACGATGTGGCGTCCGGTGGCTTGGAGCACGTGCCGTTCACTCGCGTGGCGAATCTGGCTCGAGCGCTTCGCGAGGCACGGGATGGGGGGTTGTGGGTGATGGGGACGAGTGAGCGTGGGGAGGACGAGTTGTCCGAGGCGAGTTTGGACCGGGATTGGCTGGTGGTGATCGGCAGCGAGGAGCGAGGACTCAGGCGGTTGACTCTGGACCACTGCGACGTCGTCTACCGGATGACGCCTCGGGGCGAGATCACCTCGCTGAACGCTTCGGTCGCCGCCGCGGTGGTGCTGACCGAGTTGTGCCGCACCTAGGCAAACAGTTCTCTGACGACTTTGACGTCTTCGACGCCGGTCAGTCGTTCCTGAAATCCGTGGCGGTCGAAGTAGAGTTCTTCGTGGTGCATACCGAGTGCGTAGAGCATCGTGGCGTGCCAGTCGGCGACGCTGACTCGTTTGTCGACCGCCTTGTAGCCGATTTCGTCGGTCGATCCGTAGACCGTACCGCCCCGGATGCCGGCTCCGGCCATCCAGATCGAAAACCCAGCCGGCCCATGGTCTCGACCGGCCTTCTTCGGATCGGTTCCTGGTCGGATTTGAGCGATCGGCAACCGCCCGAATTCTCCGCCCCACACCACGAGCACGTCATCGAGCAGTCCGCGTTGGCCGAGGTCGTCGAGCAGGGCGGCCACCGGCTGATCAGTGTGCTGGCAGGCTCCGACCAGGCTGGTGCCGATATTCGAGTGGTTGTCCCACATTTGTCCGCGAGTATAGATTTGTACCAGCCGGACTCCGCGTTCGACCAACCTCCGGGCCATCAGGCACCGACGGGCGTAGTTGTCGGTGGTGTTGTTGCCGATGCCGTACCGGTGTTGGGTGTCCTGAGTTTCCTGTCCGATGTCCAGTGCGTCGGTTGCGGTCATCTGCATCCGGGCGGCCAGTTCGTAGCTGGAGATGCGTGCGTCGAGCCGCAACTGGCCGGGTCGTTGCATCTTGTGGATCCGGTCGAGCCGGGCCAGCAGGCGTCGGCTGGCGTCGACGACCACTTCGGGCCGTTGACGGGACGTTTCGGGTGTCAGGTTCAGGATCGGCGATCCGGTCGGCCGCATCCTGGTTCCTTGGTAGATCGGAGGCAGGTACCCGGATTGCCAGTTCTGGACTTCGTTGACCGGCAGCCGACTTTGAGGATCGTCCAACACGACATACGCCGGCAGGTTCTGGTTCTCGGTGCCCAGCCCGTAGGCGACCCAGGATCCGAACGACGGGAGGCCGGGCAGCAGCTTGCCCGACTGGATCTTGTAGAGAGCCGGTTCGTGGTTGGGGTGCGTGTTGTACATCGAGCGGATGACGGCGATGCGATCGACGTGGCGAGCGGTTTCGGGCAGCAATTCGCTGACCCAGGTGCCGGACTGGCCGTGTTGAGCGAATTTCCAGGGGCTGCGCATCAGGCCACCGGCGGCATGAGGGCTCGAGACGTCACCGGCGAGGTCCTTGAAAACCGACTGGCCGTGGTGACGAGTCAGTTTGGGCTTGGGGTCGAAGAGGTCGACCTGGCTGGGGCCACCCTGCATGAACAGCTGGATGATCGCCTTGGCTCGAGGCCGGGCGTGAGGCTGTTTGGGGGTGAGGTCGTGGAGTCTTGGTGCTGTGGCTGATTGAGCGTCGGCGGCCAGTAGGCCCGAACCGCCGTAGAGGTCGCGGCCGAACAGATAGGCCAACGCGGTGCCGGTGAGTCCGTCGGCGGCACTGCTGAAGAAGTCGCGGCGGGCGATGGGTTGGGTCATGAGTGTGTCACCGGGGGAGCTGTCTTGGTGTTGGCGGTGTTGGCGGTGTTGGCGGTGTTGGCGGTGTTGGCGGTGTTGGCGGTGTTGGGTTAGTCGATGTAGAGGAATGCAGCGGAGTTGAGCAGGGTGTGGCAGTAGGTTGCCAGAGCTTGTTGGTTGGGTGTGTTGGTATTCCTGTCGGCTTTGTTGTTCTTGTTGTTCTTGTTGTTCTTGTTGTTCTTGTCGAGTTTTTTCTGCCAGAGTCGTGTCAGTTCCTGAAGAGCATCGAGTCCGATATTCCGTTCGGTGTTGCTGGGCATTCGGCCGAGTGCCAACTGGTAGGTTCGTTCGATTTGCCGATACGGCTGGTCACCGGCTTCTTGGACGACCCGGCTGGCGAAGTTGTCGGCGAGAGTGCGGATCATGCTGTCGTTGAACAGGTGCAGTGCCTGGCTGGCGACGGTCGAGTCGGGTCGTTCGACGCAGTTGGGGATCATTTGCGGCATGTCGAAGGTTTCGAGAATCGTCGGCATGTGTTTGCGTCGGTGTCGGACAAAGATGGATCGTCTCCAGCCGTCGTCGGATTCTCGAGACGTGACCAGTCCGTCGGCTCGGACATCGACCGGATCGGGCGGTCCGAACGGGGAATCGTGGAGTCGTCCGGCGACGGCCAGGATGCTGTCGCGGACGACTTCGGCGTCCATCCGTTTCAACGGCATCCGCCACAGCAAGCGGTTTTCGGGGTCGATCGTTTCGGCGGCCGGTCGGATGGCCGAGACCTGGCGGTAGGCTCGGGAATTCATCATCAGCCGGTGCATCTGCTTGATGCTCCATTTCTCTTCGATCAGTGTTCGAGCCAACCAGTCGAGCAGTTTTGGGTGGGAGGGTGGCTGTCCGTTGTTGCCGAAGTTCGAGAGTGTTTCGACAAGGCCTTGGCCGAAGTGGTGAAACCAGATGCGGTTGACCATGACACGAGCCGTCAGTGGATGGTCGGGATCGACGAGCCAGCGGGCGAGTGCCAACCGGCGTCCGGTCGAGCGTGCTCCCGGCCAGGGCGGTTTGGCGGCAAAGGGAGTTCGGCCATCGGTCAGGACGCTGGGCACGCCCGGTCCGACCCGGTGCCCGGGCTTGTTGTACTGACCTCGCTGGAAGAGCCAGGTTGGAGACGGTTCGCCGCGATCCCACAGTGCGCGGATCAGTGGTTCGCTGGGCATCTCGGCCGTGAGCGATTTGACTCGGTTGTTGGTCGTGGTGGTGAGTTTTTGGAACGAGGCGTTTTGTTTTCTGAGTGTTTTGGCGTTGATGGTGAGTTGTTTTTCGAACTTGGTGGCGAGGTATTTCTGAAGGGTGTCGCGTTCGTCGTTGGCGGTGGTCAGCATTTTGCGTAGATCGCTACGGAGCGTCTTGGGCAGACTGGCGAGTTGTTTGTCGGTGTGTTGTTTTTGGAGAACGGTCTGTCGGTCGGCGAGGGTTTTCTTGGCCGAGGCGATTTGTTTCTCGACAATGGTCCGAGCGGCCTTGTGTTGTTCGTGTTGGGTGGCGGTCAGGTGAGGCAGCACTCGACCAGCCGACTTGCTCTTGGTCTGACCCGGTACGGCTGAGGGTTTGAGCCAGTCGTAGACGTCGTAGGCGCCTTGGAAGACGGCGACCAACCGGTAGTAGTCGCGTTGCGGGATCGGGTCGTACTTGTGGCTGTGACATTGAGCACACTTGATGGTTAATCCGAGTACGGCCGAGCCGAGCACGTCGATTTCGTCGATCACCACTTCGAATCGTTCGACGACCGTGTTGACGATGTCGCTGCCGGTGCCGTCTGGAGCCTGTCTCAGGAACCCGGTCGCCACCAGGTTGTCCTGCAGTTGTGGAGTGATCGTCTTGGCGTTGGTGTAGTCGTCCAGTTCATCTCCGGCGATCTGTTCCAGCAGGAAGCGGTCGTAGGGTTTGTCGTCATTGAAGGCTCGGATCACGTAGTCGCGGTATCTCCACGAATGCGGCCGAATCGGGTCGGCCGAGCGTTTTCCTTCCGAGTCGGCGTAGCCGGCGAGGTCGAGCCAATATCGGCCCCAGCGTTCGCCGTAGTGCTTGCTGGCCAGGTAGTGATCGACCATTCTCGAGTAGGCACCTGGCTTCTGGTCATTCAGGAACGATTCCACTTCTTTCCACGTCGGCGGCAGCCCGATCAGGTCGAAGGCAACGCGTCGAACGAGTGTGATTCGATCGGCTTGTTCGGAGTATTCGAGCGATTTCGTTTCGAGAGCGTTCAGCAGGAAGGCATCGATGGGGTTGTCGACTAGTTTGGCGTGTGCGGGGTTTGTGGCCCGTGGCACGTCGGGTTTGCGCGGTGTCTGGAAGGCCCAGAATTTTCGGTCGGTGTCATTGACCAGTGGGTCGTTTCTTGTGGTGGCCACATCGAGTGAGACCGGCACACTGGGTGCTCCGGCGGCGATCCAGCTGCGGATCGTTTCGAATTCGCCGGTTTCGACTGGTCGGATGCCGAAGTCGACGAGCAGTCGAGGCGGCGGCATGTCGCGTTCATGGATTTTTTTGACCAGCAGGCTTTGGTCGGGTTTCCCTGGCACGATGGCTGGTCCGGACTGGCCCCCCTTGAGCATGGCGTGTCGGGTTCTGAGGTCGAGTCCGCCCTTTTGCTGGCGGCCTCCGTGGCAGACGACACATCGAGTGAACAGGATCGGCAGCACGTCTTCCTGTGTGAGCCGGACGGTCGAGTCGAACGTTCCGGCCCGAGTCCTGGCTCCACTGCGGATCCATTCGGTGATCCGGGCCACTTCGGACCGAGTGGGTCGATCCTTTCCGTCCGGGGGCATGGTGCCTTCTGCGAGCACTTCTGCCAGCAGGCTTTTGTCGGGTTTGCCCGGCACAACAACGGCACCCGATTCGCTGCCTTGCTGAAGACCGGCGAGGCTGCCCAGGTCGAGTTGACCTTTTTTCTTGCCATTGGCGTGGCAGCGTCCGCAGCGTGTGATCAGCAGAGGCCGGATGTCGGTTTCGTAGATGGCCGGTGCGGGTGCCTGTTCCGATTTCGGTTCAGCCGCGAAGGCCCTTGCGTTGGACCAGCCGAGTGGGTTTGCGGCGAGGGCGATCAGCAGAATGATGGAGAGTGTGAGCCGCATCTGGCACCTGCGAAACCGAGTGGCCGGTAGGGGGGGGGCCGTCCCGAGTCACTTCAGGTTAGCGGTCCACCGAGACGCTGGTCAATTCGGAGTGTCGCCCGGAGTGGTTCAGTCCGAGACGACCTGGACGGCCTGCCGGATTTCTTGACTCGAGAGCAGTCCCTGGAGTCGTTCTTTGAAGCCGGGTGTGATCGTCCAACGGCCCAGCACGTCGAAGAGTTCTTCGAGCCGTTCCTCTTCGAGGCACAGTTCGTTTTTGATTCGACGTGCGTCATCGGGCGGCATGTCTTCGAATTGCGAGAGGACCAGGAAGTCGCCTTCGCCGTCGAGAGCCATGGGCAGTTGTTTCATGGCTTCGGCCAGTCCGTCGTCGACGCCTCGGACCAACCGTTGCGGTCCCAGTTCCAGTACTTCGGCAAATTCTTCGGAGTTGTTGCGTGCCATCCGTGCCGCGGTTTCGCAGGCGGCAAAGATGACGGCTTCGTCGACGAGCGAGGCGACGTGCGTTTCGGAGCAGGCGTGTCGGTGCCAGGTTTCGGAGAGCAGGTCGAGTTGCACCTGGGGCGGTACGGATTTCAGGAACGGCACGCAGGTCAGGAACCCGTACGACAGCCAGGGGTCGTCGTCGAATTGCCGGGCCAGGACGAGGCGTTCGAGTGTTTCGTGGAAACTGGCCCGGAACGCTGCGTAGGTCAGGTCGGTGCGTGGCAGTGGGTCGCTACAGATAGTCAGCATGGTCACTGTATGCTCACACACACACGAGGAAGGCTCAACCAGTTTCTTGCCCTCGTGGTGTCGGATTCCGTTGTTTGGCTGTTATCACGCCACAGATGTCTTACAGAAGGCACCACCGGACCAATGGCACGGAGTGGATGTGGCGGATGTGGCGGATGGGGCGCTGGCGGTCAGACGCCGCCGGTGATGGGTCCGGGCCCCTTTCTGACGCTCGCTGGTTTGTTGGCAGTGGCAATGGTGGTGTTGTGACGAAAGGGGCTCGGGCCCATCACCGGCGGCGTCTGACCTCGTCCTGATGCCGAGGGTAGGGTGAGGCTGTTGTGGAATCTGGCTTGGAATCAGTAGTCTAGTCGTTTCTGGAGTCGGGATTCTTGTTGAATTCCGCACGACACGGTGGTTTGACTCGAGGATTGGTTCGGACAGGTCATGGCGAGTTCCGAGTCTTCAGGCGGTCACAAGAAGCTGGGTCAGTTGGCCGCGACGGCGATTTGCGGCAACGACATCACGTCGAGTTGTCTGTACGTATCGGCCTTGGCCACGATGGCCGCCGGACATCTCTCGCCCTTCTCGTTGCTGATCGTCGCGGCGGTGCTGTACCTGTTCCGCAAGATCTACGCCGAGGTGGTGGGTGCATTGCCGTTGAACGGGGGTGCCTACAACGCCTTGCTGAATACGACGAGCAAGTCGCGGGCATCGATCGCCGCCTGCCTGACGCTACTGTCCTATATGGCTACCGCGGTGATCTCGGCCATCGAGGCCGTGCATTACGTCGGTTCGTTGTGGGACGGGTTGCCCACGATCGCCGTCACGATCGGGCTGTTGGCGGTGTTCATGGTGCTGACGATCGTGGGGATCACCGAGAGTGCCAAGGTGGC
>CAVOEV010000032.1:0-26294 GCA_963694825.1 Planctomycetota bacterium | reverse complement strand
GACGCAGATGCCATCACCTGTCCTCTTAGCCAGGTTCCTTCCCGTAACTCGATTCAATGGTTGCTGATGTGTTGAGTCCTTTCAACCTCAATGATCGCGATCAGCGAGTGGCTCAACCGGCCACGGGCGGTTGAGCCACTCGCTGAGGTGAGTTCATTTGGCAACGAAGTTCACCAACCGGCCTGGCACGACGATGGTCTTGACCACGGTTTTGCCGTCGAGGAACCTGGCGACACCGGCCTCGGCTGCTGCGGTCTGTTCGATTGTCTGCTGATCGGCGTCCGTGGCGACGGTCACCTTGCCTCGCAGTTTGCCGTTGACCTGAACGGGGAGTTCGACGATCGAGCTGACCAGCAGCGACTCGTCGCAGGCCGGCCACGTCTCGTAGGCCAGCGTCTGGTCGTGGCCCAACAGGCACCAGAGTTCTTCGGCCAGGTGTGGAGCAAACGGCGAGAGCATCAGCACGAAGGGTTCCATCAGCGATCGAGGTCTTGGATCGGCCTGTCCGACCGCGTTGGTGAATTCCATCAACCGGCTGATCGCCGTGTTCAGCGACAGTTTTTCGATATCCTGGGTCACCACCTTGATCGTATGGTGCAGCACTTTCAGTTGTTCGCTGTCGGGCTCGTCATCGCTGATGGCCGGGTGTAGAGAGACTTCGTCGGCCCGTTCGTCGACGATCATTCTCCAGGCCCGGCCGAGGAACCGGCTGACGCCTTCGACTCCGCTCATGTTCCACGGCTTGGTTGCTTCCAGCGGCCCCATGAACATTTCGTACAGCCGCAGCGAATCGGCACCGTATTCCTCGACAATGTCGTCGGGGTTGATCACGTTGCCTCGCGACTTGGACATTTTGTACGCCCGACTCTCGACAACGATTTCCGGCTGCTCGATCAGCACGAAGTCCTCACCGCGCTTCTCGACTTCCTCGGCCGTGACCGGCACCGTTTCGCCGTCAAAGTTATCGGTGTCGATCTGGTTGGCCGACACCCACTGGCCGCTGGAGTCCTGGTACGCCTTCAATTCGGCTTCGCCGAGGATCATGCCTTGGTTGACGAGTCGCTGAAACGGTTCTGGAGTTTCGAGGAAGCCTCGGTCAAAGAGCACCTTGTGCCAGAATCTCGAGTACAGCAGGTGCAGCACGGCGTGCTCGGCTCCTCCGATGTAGAGATCGACCGGCAGCCAGTTCTTTTCGGCTTGAGGGTCGATGAACCGATCCGAGTTTTCCGGATCGGCGAATCTCAGGTAGTACCAGCACGACCCGGCCCACTGTGGCATCGAGTTGGTTTCGCGTTTCAGCCGGATGCCATCTTCGTCGGTTCGGTAGAGCCATTCGTCGGGTGCTTCTTCGAGCGGCGGGTCGGGTCGGCCGTGCGGTTTGAACTCGAAGTTTTCGGGCAACTTGGTCGGCAGGCTTGCCGGATCATCTGTTCGCATCAAACCGGTCAGGTTGCCCTGGTCGTCGAGTTCGTGCCAGATGGGGAACGGTTCGCCCCAGAAGTGTTGCCGGCTGAAGAGCCAATCGCGGAGTTTGTAGTTGATGGCCGTATCGCCCTGGCCGGTTGTGGCGAGGTGTTGGATGATGGTCTGTTTGGCGTCGTCGATTTCGAGGCCATCGAGGAACTGGCTGTTGATGGCCGGGCCGTCGCCCGAGTAGGCCTTGCCCTGGAAGTCCGAGGGTGGCTGGACGGTTCGCAGGATCGGCAGGTCGAACAGTTCGGCGAATTCCCAGTCGCGTTCGTCCTGGCCGGGGACGGCCATGATCGCACCGGTGCCGTAGCTGACCAGCACGTAGTCGGCGATCCAGATCGGGATGTGTTGTCCGTTGACCGGGTTGATGGCCATCGACCCGCTGAAGACTCCGGTCTTGTCCTTGGCCAGGTCGGTCCGATCCAGATCACTCTTGGCGGCGGCCTGGGCCTGGTAGGCGGCAACCGCCTCGCGGTGTTCGGGCGTCGTCAGTTCTTCGACCTTGGGATGTTCCGGAGCGATCACCATGTAGGTGGCTCCGAACAGCGTATCGGGTCGCGTGGTGTAGACTCGCAGGACCTCCTCACCCGCCTCGTCGGGCAGTCCGCTTTCGGCTCGCTTCGCCTGCCAGGCTACGAAACCTTCTTCCAGGCTGTCCGAATCCCCGTTGTCTTGGCCGGTACCGATGTAGAAGTCGACTTCGGCACCGTGGCTTTGCCCGATCCAGTTGCGTTGCAGCAGCTTGACCGATTCGGGCCAGTCGACCAGGTCGAGTTCATCGATCAGTCGTGGTGCGTAGCGGGTGATGGCCAGCATCCACTGTCTCAGAGGCAGCTTTTCGACCGCATGCTCGCCTCGTTCGCTCTTCCCGCCGATCACTTCCTCGTTGGCCAACACGGTGCCCAGCTTGGGGCACCAGTTGACTGGAGCTTCGTGTTGGTAGGCGAGTCGGTGTCGGTCTTGGAACCGCCGCACGGCTTCGTGGCCGCGTTGGGTCACGTCATCGGGGATCGACAATTCGCTGATCGGTCGTCCTCGTCCGACCCGTTGGCGGCCATCCGGTCCGGTCCATTGGCATTCGGAGTCGTACCAGGTGTCGAAGAGTTGGAGAAAGATCCACTGGGTCCAGCGATAGTAGTCGGGATCGGTGGTCGAGAATTCTCGGCTCCAGTCGTAGCTGAAGCCGAGCATTTTCAGTTGTCGGCGAAACGTTGCGATATTTCGATTGGTGGTTTCGCGTGGGGGTGTGCCGGTCTTGATGGCATGTTGTTCGGCGGGCAGTCCGAAGGCGTCCCAGCCCATCGGGTGCAGCACTTGCGTGCCGGTCATGCGTCGGTAGCGGCAGACGATGTCTGTGGCGGTGTAGCCTTCGGGATGTCCCACGTGCAAGCCGTCGCCCGAGGGATAGGGGAACATGTCGAGGACATAGAGCTTGTCGCGCCCCTCTTGGAATGGACCGGTGCGGAACGTTTCGTGAGAGTCCCAATAGGCCTGCCAGCGAGGTTCGATGCGGGCTGGGTCGTAGCGGGGCATGGTGTTTCCCGGAAGGGGTTGTCCGAATCGGTCGTGACCTGACGCGGGGCGCGATAGTCTATTGATGGTCTGTCTTTTTGCCAACACTTGCCAAACCACGGGATCTGCACCAATGACCTCCAACACCTGCACCTCGCGGCGAGCCTTTCTGGCCGGCAGCCTAGCCACGGGAATCGCGTCGGCTGTTGTCACGGCACCATCCGAGTCGGCTGCCGCCGATCCGCCGTCTCGCAACGGCAAGTCGCACATGAAACTCAGCCTCGCGGCCTACTCGTTCAACCGACTGCTCGCCCGGCGACCGACTCGGGAACAGGAACAGTCGGCCAAGATGACGATGGATGGATTCATCCGCTTCTGTGCCGAACAGGATCTCGACGGCATCGAACCGACGACCTACTACTTCCCGAAGGTGGTCACCGACGAGTACCTGGTGCATATAAAGGAACTCTCGTTCCGGCTGGGCCTGGACATTTCCGGAACGGCCATCGGTAACGACTTCTGCGTGGCCGAGGGGGCGGGTCGCGAGAAGCAACTGGCCGACTGCCGGCAATGGATCGATCACGCTGCGGTGCTTGGCGCACCGGCGATTCGTATCTTCGCCGGACGCATTCCCAAGGGGGACACCGAGGAGGTGGCGATCGAGCGGTGTATTGCGGGGATCAACGACGTGCTGGGGCATGCCGAGAAACGCGGCGTGTTCCTGGCCCTGGAAAACCACGGCGGGATCACGTCGACACCGGCTCAAATGATGAAGATCATCCAGGGCGTGAGGGAATCAAAGTTCTTTGGGGTGAACTTTGATGGAGGAAACTTTCGCAGCGATGACCCGTATCGTGACATGGCGGTGATCGCACCCTACGCGATCAATGCCCAGGTCAAGGTGTCGATCTCTCGCAACGGTAAGAAGGAACCGGCCGATCTGAAACGGGTGATCGGGATTCTTCGCGATGCCGATTACCGTGGGTACATCGTGTTGGAGTACGAAGAGAAGGACCCGCTGGGCGAGATCCCCGGATATCTCGGGCAACTCCGTCAGTTGATTTCGTAGGTGTTCTTGATGCCGCGACCCAAGAGACCATCTGCTCGATTTCTGTACGAGACGACACTGTTCGTCGTCGTCAGCGTGATCGATATCCTGATGACTCACCGGTTGATTCGCACCGGTCGATTTCGCGAGTCGAACCCGGTGGCGAAGTTCTTTTACGATCACTGGGACATGTCTGGGATGATCATCTTCAAGATGACAATGGTCGCCGTCGTGGTCGTGTTGACTCAGGCGATCGCACTCAGGAATCCTGGTCGAGCCAATTTCGTGCTGCGGCTGGCGATCTGCGTGGTGTCGGTCGTGGTGATCTACAGCCTGCTGTTGCTGTTGCGAAGCCGGGGGTTGCTGTGAACGAGACATTGCGACAGCGGTTGGTCGACGCCGGGCAGGCTGGGTTGCTCGAGGGGATCACTCCTCTGGACGAGTCGACTCGCGAGCGATTCGAGAGTCAGCTGGGTTCGATCGACTGGGAGTTGCTGGCACGATTGATCGAATCGGCGAGCGGTGACCGACCGTGCGGAATGTGGGACGAGTCTGAGATGGACGTCGACTTGCCTTTTGTGGTGCGACAGCCCGAGGCGGAGGCGGAGGCGGAGGCGGCGGGGGTGCGTGGCGAACAGTTGTTGGCCGAGGGTCGTGTGGGGGTGGTGACAGTTGCTGGAGGCCGCGGTAGCCGGTTGGGTTCGGGGGCGCCCAAGGGGTTGTTGAGTGTGATGCCGGTCAGCGGTGGGACGTTGTTCGAGCATTTTGCGGCGGCGATTCACGAACGGACTCGTCGGGCGGGTCGGCCGATCCCCTGGCTGGTGATGACCTCGCCGGCCACCGACGCGGCGACTCGCGAGTACTTCGGCGATCAGCAGTTCTTTGGTCTCGATCCCGATCATGTCGTGCTGTTCGAACAGGGTACGATGCCGGCGGTTGATGTCGCGACCGGTCGCGTGTTGTTGTCCGAGCCGGGACGAGTGGCGAGTAGCCCGGATGGGCATGGGGGGCTGGTCGAGGCGATGCGGCGAGCCGAGTTGTTTGGCTGGTTGAGCAATCGTGGAGTCGACACGCTGTTCTATCACCAGGTCGACAACCCGGCCGTGCTGCCTCCCGATCCTCGGCTACTCGGCTGGCACGATCTGAAGGCGTCGCAGATGACGACCCGGGTGGTGGGCCGGCGGTCGGCCGACGAGCGAGTTGGTGTGGTGGTGGTCGCGGAGGGACGGACGCGGGTTGTCGAGTACATCGACCTGTCGAAATCGGCGGCCGCGGCAACCGATCAGGCGGGGCGGTTGAAGTTGTGGGCGGGCAACATTGCCGTCCATGTACTGGATTGCAGTTTCTTGGAACGTGCGGCCGATTCGAACCGATTGCCATGGCATCGGGTCCGGCGAAGCGTCGGTCAGGCGGTCGGTCAGGCCGGCGTGACGGCGTGGCAGTTCGAGAGGTTTGTGTTCGATTTGCTGGTTGAGGCGGAGACGGGTTTGGTGGTTGAAGGTGTGCGGTCGAGAGATTTCCTGCCGGTCAAGCAGGCCAGCGGAGACGATTCGCTGGAGTCGGCTCGGTCCGGGCTGATTCGGCTCCACCGCGGTTGGCTGGAGGCGGCTGGTGGGCGTGTTGGTGCGAGTGCGGTGATTGAGATTTCACCGGGATGGGCTTTGTCGGCCGAGGACGTTGCCCGGCGGGTCGGTTCCGACGACGTGTTCGAGGGGTCGGTGGTACTTAGCTGAGCAGGTCGTGGACGATTTTTCCGGGTTGTCCGTCGAGGATCGTCTTGTCCTGAGTGTTTCGGGTGTAGGTCAGGGCGTTGGCATCGAGTCCGAACAGCGAGAACAGTGTGGCGTGGTAGTCGTAGTGATTGACCACGTTTTCGACTGCCTTGTGTCCGAATTCGTCGGTTTTCCCGTAAGCCATCCCGCCCCGGAAGCCGCCTCCGGCCAACCACATGCTGAACCCGTGCGTGTTGTGGTCGCGGCCGATGTTCTTTTCGTTCTGGATCACAGGCAGTCGACCCATTTCTCCACCCCAGTGGACGACGGTCGAATCGAGCAGTCCACGTTGTTTGAGATCGGTGACGAGGGCAGCGGACGGTCGATCGACTTTTTTGCACGACCGAGGCAGGCTCTTGGATATGCCTCCGTGGTGGTCCCAGAACTGGTTCTGAGTGTAGACCTGCACGAACCGAACACCTCGTTCGACCATCCTCCGGGCGATCAGGCAGCGGGTCCCATAGTCGGACGTGGCCGGTTCGTGGATGCCGTAGAGTTCTTGGGTGGCCTTGGTTTCTTTAGTGATGTCGAGGGCTTCCTGAGCCGAGGTCTGCATTCTGGCGGCCAGTTGGTAGCTGGCGATGCGTGCGGCGAGATCGTTTTCGGCCGGGCGTCTGGCGAGGTGTTTCTGGTTCAGCTTGCGGAGGTAGTCCAGGAACGACTTCTGGACGTTGCCGACCATGTGTGCGGGAGGTTGCAGGTTGAGGATCCGGGGTTCGGCGGGTCGGATGACGGTGCCCTGGTAGATGGCCGGCAACCAGCCATTGGACCAGTTGGCGACGCCTGTGACGGGCAGTTGGCCGGGGTCGATCATTGCCAGGAAGGCGGGCAGGTTGTCGGCTTCGGTGCCCAATCCGTAGGCCATCCAACTGCCCAGCGAGGGACGTCCCTTGGTGACCTTGCCGGTTTGCAGGGCCATGATCGACTGGCCGTGGTTGTTGACTCCGGTTCGCATCGACCGGATCAGGCAGATGTCATCGGCGATCCCGGCGGTGTAGGGGAGTAACTCGGAAATTTCGGTCCCGCATTCGCCTCGCGGCCGAAACGTCCACTGGCTGTGGAGGACTTTGGACGAGGCCTGAGCGGCGTTGTCGTACTTGATCTTGCCGGGGAAGGCTTTCATGTGCCACTTGGCCATCACCGGCTTGGGGTCGAACAGATCGAGGTGGCTGGGTCCGCCCTGCATCCACAAGGAGATCATGGCCTGGGCGCGGGGTTCGGCCTCGGGGCTCTTTTGCAGGGTGTCGTAGTGAGTGGGTTCGAGTTCGGGTCGAGCCGGAGCGGCCTGGGCCTGCTGTTCGGCCAACCAGGCACTTGCCAACGAACCCAGGCCGAGTGAACCGGCGGCGAGGAAGTGGCGGCGTGAGTGGGTGGTGTGTGATGTGGGCATGAATGGCACCGGGTTGTGGTCAGTCGATGTAGAGGAACTGGTTACTGGCGAGCAGGCCTTGGCAGAACACTCCGAGTGCCTGCCCGGCGGCCTGTTCTCGTCGAGCCGCTCGGGCTACGTCGTCGGCCAGTTTCTTTTTGTCGGCGGCGGCGGCTTGGGCGATGAACAGGTCGGTCTGCCGGCCAACGAAACCTGCGGCTTCGGTGATGGTCGTTTCGTCGGCTCGGGTGCCGTAGGCCAGCTGCCAGGCCAGTCGCAGTTGGTTGTTGAGATCGTCGCCGGCTTCGGCTTCGAGTCGTCTGGCGAAGCGAACCGACTGGGCGACGATGAAATCACTGTTCATCATCATCAGCGATTGGCTGGAAACGGTCGTCGAGACGCGTTGAGTGCAGTTGGGTTGCATGGCTGGTCGGTCGAAGGAATCGAGTACGGCCAAGGGTCGGCTGCGGCGGACCTCGATCCAGACACTCCGTCGGTACTGGTTCCCGGTCATGTCGATCACAGCCCCGGGTCGGCCGGCGTTGAGGTTTTCCTTGCCGATGACCCACCGTCCGACTCGGTCGGCCATCACCGGCACGGGTGGTCCGTTGCGGGTTGAGATCAGCGACCCGCTGGTGGCCAGCACCGCATCGCGCAGGCTTTCTGCATCCAGGCGTCTTAGAGACACGCGTCCGAGCAGCCGGTTGTCGGGGTCCGAGGCGTGCAGGGCGAGTGTCGCGGTGGTGGGTTGGCGGTAGGTGGCCGAGGTCATCAGCAGTCGGTGGAGTTGCTTGAGACTCCAGTTGTTACGAGTGAATTCCGAGGCGAGCCAATCGAGCAGTTGGGGGTGTGTGGGTCGGATGCCGAGCGAGCCGAAGTCGCCGGGTGTCGGAGCGAGTCCGCGGCCGAAGTGGTGCATCCAGACGCGGTTGACGATCACTCGAGCCACCAGCGGATGCTGCCCGTCGGTCAGTCGTCGTGCCCAGGCCAGTCGACGCCCGGTCGATGGGATCGCCGTGTCGTTTTTCGGCAACTCGACCTTGGCATCGGTGGTGACTGCCAGGATTGAGAGGTCCGACGGGTCGACTTCGTCTCGCGGCTGATTGATGTCGCCTCGGAAAAAGACCTTGGTCACGGGCACGGCCTGGCCGTCTTCGGTGAGTACGCGGATGAAGGACTGGCTGGGCTTGGTGGCTCGCAGGTCGGCAGCTCGCTTGGCGATCGCCTTGAGCACGTTGGCGGCCTTGCCGTCGTAGAGGTAGAGCGAACCGGCGGAGACGTTGAGGCTGGGGTGAGTCTTGAGCAGTTCGGTCTGTTCGGGTGTCCGCTTCTTGGCGTCGGTCTTGCGGGCGTCTCGGGCCTTTTGCCGAAGAGCCTCGGGCAGCTTGGCCACTTCCTTGTCGAAGGTCTGCTGGATGAAAACGGTTTGCTTGGCCGTCCGTTCGGCGTCGATTGTCTTTGCGTCGGTTTCGATGCGAGTGGCCTGAGTCTTGTTGGCGTCGGTGTAGAGCGAGACGGTTCGCGAACCGGGCTGTTTCCAACGCGTCACGTTGAGCGCCGGTTCGAAGATCGCTCGCAGGCGGTAGTAGTCGACCTGAGGAATCGGATCGTAGCGGTGATTGTGGCATTGAGCACAACCGACGGTGAGTCCGAGGATGGAGGTGGAGACGACGTTGAGAGTTTCGGCGATGACCTGGTTTCTGTTGGCGACGTTATTGGCACCGGCCGTCCCGTCCGGCGAGGTTCTCAGGAAACCGGTCGCCGTCAGCAGTTTCACGTCGCCGGGCGACAGGTCCGTGTAGGGTGGCTGGACCAGTTCGTCGCCGGCGAGTTGTTCGACGAGGAAGGTGTTCCACGGCGAATCGGAGTTGTGGGCGTCGATAACCCAATCGCGATATCTCCAGGCCCATTTCCTTTGTGGGTCGGTATTGGTCACTCCTTCGCTGTCGGCGTAGCCGGCCGCATCCAGCCAGTGTCGTCCCCAGCGTTCTCCGTAATGCGGGCTGGCCAACAGCCTTTCGATCAGTCGTTCCCAGGCACCTGGAGCGGTGTCGGCGAGGAACTGTTTTTGCTGTGCGAGGTTGGGAGGCAGCCCGAGCAGGTCGAAGGTGGCTCGTCGCAGCAGGGTTTGTTTCGGAGCCGAATGGGCGAGTGAGACGTTGGCGTGTTCGAGGCGGGCTTGGACGAAGTGGTCGAGCGGATTGCGGATCGTCTCGGACTGTTTCACCGTCGGAAGTCGAGGTCGACGGATCGGCTGGAACGCCCAGAACTCGCGATCCAGTTCCGTAAACTGAAAGCCTCGGCCAATGGTCTCCGGCTCGGGCCGTTCCGTGGGTGCTCCGGCGGCGATCCAGCGTCTGATCACGTCGATCTGAGCGGGTGTCAGTTTTTTGCTGTCTGTTCCCGGTGGCATATCTCCGGCGGCCACCCGTTCGATCAGCAGGCTGGCATCGGGTTTCCCCGGCACAATCGCCGCACCCGATTCGCCGCCGCTGACCAAGAACCGTTTCAATCTGAGATCGAGTTTCCCTTTCAACTGTTTCGTCTCGCCGTGGCATTCGAAGCAGTGGGCTTTGAAGATACTGCGAACGTCGCGTTCGAAGGTCAGCGACGGTGCGGCCGCCGGGACGGCGTTTGGCGCAAGGCCGATCACGAGCAGAGGCAGTACAGCGAGTCTCATCGAGACCACCTGGGAGTGGGGGGCGGGGGAGTCAGTGTGGCGGGACGCGGAGGGAGGTCACCGCCGCAAGCCGGTAAGCTTACTCAATTCTCGACTCCAGCCACCCCGCGAGCAAGGTCAGGTGCGTTGTTCGTCTGAGTTGTCGTGCCGAGTTGTCTGGTTTGCGGCGTTGCCCGACCGGTTCGGCTTGGTTACATCTAGGGCGACACGAAAGTCGTCCTTGTCTTTGACCGAGCCCTTGGAGCAGACGATGACCGGCATCTTTTCCGAAGTCAGATTTCGACGCAGTGTGTTGTTGTCAGCGATGGCATGGGCCGTCGTGGCGTCGGTTTCTATTGCTGGCGACTGGCCTGGTTTTCTGGGTCCGGACCGCAACGGGATCAGCACCGAAACCGGGTTGTTGGACACATTTCCCGCGACCGGTCCGAAGGTGAATTGGCGAGTGGCAGGCGGGGTGGGGATGTCGGGGCTGTCGGTGGCTGACGGTCGAGTGGTGACGATGGTCGAATCCGGATCCCGTCAGCAGGTGTGGTCGCTCGACTTGTCCAGCGGCAAGGTGTTGTGGAAGGCGGACGTGGCGAGGTCGTATCGCAACGGCATGGGCAACGGCCCCCGGGCGACTCCGACGATCGCCGGCGACACGGTTGTGGCGTTCACTGGCGAGGGTGTGCTGGTGGCATTGGATGCCAAGACCGGAGCGATCCGCTGGACCCGCAATGTTGTGCAGTCGTTGAAAGGGCAGGTGGCCGATTACGGTATGGCCTGTTCGCCCCTGGTCGTGGGCCAGTTGGTGATCGTGACCCCGGGTGCTCCCGGAGCCGCCGTTGCTGCCTTCGGACTCGACGACGGTTCGAAGGTCTGGTCGGCCGCCGACGGACCGGCCGGTTACTCGTCTCCAGCCTTGCTCAAGGCCGGAGGCCGTTTGCAGGTGGTGGCGTTCCTGGGCGACCAGGCGGTTGGGCTCGATCCGACCCGCGGCACCAGCCTGTGGCGATATCCCTACAAGACCGACTACGACTGCAATATTGCCACACCACTGCTCCACAAGGGACGCGTATTCCTGTCGTCGGGCGAGAACCATGGCAGCGTGATGCTGGAGCTCAGGAAGACGGGGACCGGGCTGGTTCCGTCTGTTGCCTGGCAAACTCAGGGTCGGACTGCGGTGATGCGGAATGAATGGCAGACGTCGATTCTGCTGGATGGTCACTTGTACGGCATGGACAACGTCGGAGGGGCTGGCCCGATCACTCATCTCAGCTGCCTGAACGCGACCACGGGCAAGCGGGTTTGGACGAAGACTCGCTTTGGCAAGGGGAACCTGGTGGCTGCCGATGGGAAGTTGTGGATCAGCACGATGCGAGGCGAATTGGTACTGGTGTCGGCGACGCCCGAGGGGTTCCGCGAACTGGCTCGAGCCGAAGTGTTGGGCCCGACCCGAGGGGCTCCGTCGCTGGCTCATGGCAAGCTACTGTTGCGTGACGATTCAGAGATCGTCTGCCTGGAGATCAAGAAGCCGTCTGTCCGATAGAGAGCGAAGCTCGATCAGAGGCAGTCCAGCGGGGTCAGGTACCGACCGAGAATTCATCACCATGGCAGCCGAATTGCTTGAACGCGAGGAGTATGTCGAACAGGCGTACTTCTTTCGGACCTTCCGCGAACGGCTCGCCGATGCGATCCCCTCGCAGGAAATCCTCGCACAGATTCGCGAAGAACTGCTCAACACCACTCACTTGCCGACGGCGTTGGAATTGATCGAGGGCGAGTTGTTGTTGCGGGGGCAGTTGGTCGACGGGATGCGGCTGCTGGCTCATTACTTCACCCCGTTCCAGATCTTCGTGATTGGTAAGTCGGAGGATGAAAAGGGCAAGTTCGATCAGTTGACGGCACTCGATGTTCTCGAGAAGGAAGCCGAGTACCGTGCCGTGGAGCCGACTCCTCAGGGGCTGTTCATTTATCAGTTCGAAGTGATCTCACGCAATCATCTCGGCTACGACCGTGGGCTCGAGGCAGTTGCTGGCGATCCGATCTACGAGGAGGCGTTTTGCGAGTGGATCCTGAAGATCCGCACTCAACTGGGCGCGGTCGACTTTGCTGACATGGTCTACATCCGCAGCGAGCAGATGGTCGTCGATCAGCGGCGTCAGCGAGGCGTGGCCGACTGGCAGGCCGAGCACACGATCCTGTTCGGGCACAAGGAAGGTCGCATCGCCAAGGCGAACCGGGGCAAGGATCCGCTATACATGTTCGCCGCCTTGCAGCGGCAACTGCATTTTCCTCGCGCGCCAAGAACGCGGAAGGTCAAGGACATCGAGTTGGATCCGGTACTGGAACGCCGACTGCAAATGATCGAGAAGCGATTGCAACTGGCCGAATCGGAACTCAAAGGAGGCGTAGATCTGTCGGAATTCTACGCCAAACCAGAGACTGAATATCTCCCTCCGGAAGCGGCGGGTTCAGACAACCAATGACGGCTGCGGATTTCGAAACGTATGGTCCCGAGATGCTTGATGGGCATCTTTACGACTACCCGGCCTACTACGATTTGATCTTCGGCAGCGATTGTGCATCGGAGCTTGCGTTTTTTAAGGCCTGTTTCGATCAGCTTGCTGGTCGTCGTGTTCGGCGTGTGTTCGAACCGGCGTGTGGAACGGGCCGGTTGCTGTACCGGATGGCACGATCCGGTTACATCGTTTCAGGGAACGACTTGAACCGTCATGCGGTGGAGTATTGCAACCGCAGATTCGAGCGAGCCGGTTGGGAGTCACCGGCGGTGGTCGGCGACATGTCCAGGTTTCGAGTTCGCCGTCGGGTGGACGCTGCATTCAATACGATCAACAGCGTCCGGCATCTCGACACGGAAGCTGCGGCGCGATCGCACCTGAGTTGTGTTGCCCGTGCGTTGTCCAAGGGGGGGCTTTACCTGTTGGGTTTGCACCTGACACCAACCCGCGGGCCTCGAGACATGGGTGAAACGTGGTCGGCCCGGAGAGGGCATCTGGGGATTGTTTCGAACTTGCAGAGTGTTTCGATCGACCGGCGTCGCCGGGTCGAGCGGTTCGAAATGACCTTTGATATTTATACTCCGACACGTCACCGCCGCATCGAGGGGATACTCAAGTACCGCACCTACACGTGGGCCCAGATCCGGCGTCTGGTGTCGTCTGTGCCGTCGTTGGAGTGGATCGAGTCGTTCGATTTTTCCTACGACATTTCGCGGCCGATCGTCGTAGATGAAGAGACCGAGGATGTGGTACTGGTGTTGCGCAAGAAGTGAGGTTCGGATGCATCCATGCGGATGGACCGGTTCTGGAGACCGGTTGCCGACCAGAAGACCAGAAGACTGGGCCAGAATAGAATACAATAGATGGCGCGGGTGCCGGGACTGCGGTTCCCGATCCGAGTCACCGGTTCCTGCATCCACGTCCCCGCCAAGTTTTACTCGGCCTTCCATGCGACTGACAATCTTACTGACCTGTTGGCTGACCTGTTGGCTGCTGCCGTGGCCAGCGGCTGTTGCGGCCGATCGGCTGGTGGTGCGTCCCGAGCGAGTCGAGTTGAGTTCACCGGAGGACTCGGTCCAGGTGTTGGTCGAGACGCTCGTGGCGGGGCGTGCGGTTGATCGGACGGGTGAGGTCGGATGGTCGGTGGTTGACGAATCGATAGCCCGGGTGGATGCGGCGGGTCTGGTCATTCCATTGGCCGCAGGCACGACCCGCCTGACGATCACATTCGACGGGGCCATTCGGTCGATCGACATCACTGTCGGCGGCATCACCGATCCGCGGCCGCTGTCGTTCCGCGAGGACGTGATCCCGATCCTGACCAAGGCCCGTTGCAATTCCGGCGGTTGTCATGGCAAGGCGGAGGGCCAGAACGGGTTCAAGCTGAGTGTGTTCGGGTTCGACCCCGAATCGGATCATGCGGCGTTGGTCAAGGAGAAGCGTGGTGGCCGGATTTCACCGGCGGTGCCATTGGGCAGCCTGTTGTTGACCAAGGGTGCCGGCACGGTGCCTCATGGCGGTGGCCGCAAGCTGCGACCCCACGGTCGTCGATTCCAGAGATTGCGACGTTGGATCACCGAAGGGGCTCGATTCGACGTGCCGGGGCGTGTTTGCACGTCGATCCGTGTCGATCCATCTCACCGGCTGCTCGACCGCCGCCAGACTCAGCAGTTGCGGGTGATTGCCACGGATGGCCATGGTCGGGAATGGTGCGTGTCGGCCGAGGCCGAGTTCGAATCGAACAACGATCTGATCGCCACCGTCGATCGAGGTGGCCTGGTGCATGCGACGGATGTGCCGGGTGCGGCGGCGATACTGGTTCGCTACATGGGACAAGTGGCCGTCGCCCGGATCACTCGACCTCAATCCGGAATCGTCTTCCAACGGCCGCCCGAGCACAACTTCATCGACAAGCATGTGTGGGACCGATTGGCCGAACTGGGGATCCCCCCCAGTCCGATTGCCGACGACGCCAGTTTTCTCCGCCGAGCGTTTCTGGACACGATTGGTACTCTGCCCACCGTCGCCGAGGCCCGGGCGTTCCTGGCAGATTCCAGTCCCCGTAAACGCAATGCGTTGGTCGCCGGGTTGTTGGAGCGTGACGAGTACGCCGACTTCTGGGCGATGAAGTGGGCCGATGTGCTGCGGGTCGACAACCAGAAGTTGACTCCGATGGTGACCGTCGCGTTCACCCGTTGGCTCAGACGTCAGATGGCCGAGAACGTTCCCTACGACCGTTTCGTCAGCCGGATTGTGACCGTGCGTGGGACCACGACGACCGAGACGCCAGCGGCGGTTTACACGGTGCTGAAGACACCTGAAGAACTCGCCCGGTCGATCAGCCAATTGTTTCTCGGAGTGCGCATCGAGTGTGCTCAGTGTCACCATCACCCCTTCGAGAAGTGGGCTCAGCGCGATTATTTCGCTCTGGCCGGAATGTTCACCGGGGTCAAGCGAGTCAAGTCGCCCGGTGGCGGCCAGAAGATCACCGACGTGGCCGGAACGGATCTCAAGCATCCTCGCACGGGCCAGAGTGTCCCGGCGGCCGGCCTGGGCAGCGATCCGGTCGAACTGGCCGATCCCACCGGCCGACGGCAGGCAATGTCGGACTGGATGACGGCACCCACGAACCCCTTCCTGGCTCGCACGATCGCCAACCGGCTGTGGGCTCATTACTTCGGCCGCGGCCTGGTCGAACCGATCGACGATCACCGAGCGACCAACCCGGCCTCGAACGAAGTCCTGCTCGACACTCTGGCCGCCCATCTCCGAGAACTCAACTACGACATCAAGGCCTTCACTCGCACGCTGCTGGCTTCGCGAACCTACCAGCTGGCATCGTCGACTTTGCCCGCCAACGAACTCGACGACCAGAACCACTCACACGCTTCACACAAGGCCTTGCCAGCCGAAGTGTTGCTCGATGCAATTTGCCAAGCGACCGGAGTCCCCGAACAGTTCAACGGTTGGCCTCTGGGGTCTCGAGCGATCGAGATCTGGGACAACCGGCTGCCATCCTACTTCTTCCAGATCTTCGGTCGGCCTCAGAGGGTCAGCGTCTGCGAGTGCGAACGAGGCAACGAGCCGAGTATTGCTCAGGCGCTGCACCTGATGAATTCCAGCGAGTCGTTTCACAAGATCCGTCACCGCGACGGCACGGCCGCTCGACTGGCCGGGACAAAGCTGACCGATGCCCGGGTGATTAACGAGTTGTTTCTGTCGACGTTGTCGCGGGCGGCCAGCAGCGAGGAACGTCGGCTGTTGTTGCTGGCCTTCAGTGAACCGTCCGGGAATCGCCGCGAGGCGGTCGAGGACATTCTGTGGACTCTCTTGAACACCAAGGAGTTCTTGTACAATCACTAAGTTGACGACAAGAGTCCGTTGAGCCGATAACGAGAAGTGATTGGTAATCGAGGTGAACCATGCTGAGAGTTTCGTTGGGTCGGGCGCGTGGTCGGTTCTGTGACGGCGTATCGCGTCGTCAGATGCTGCGACTGGGTGGCACGGGTGCGTTGTCCGGTCTGTCGTTGCCGGGTCTGCTCGAGTTGGAAGCCCGTGCGGCGTCGGGTCGCGAGTCGTCTCGAGAGATTCCGGCCAAGTCGGTGATCATGATTTTCCTGGAGGGTGGTCCGAGTCACATCGACATGTGGGATTTGAAGCCGAGTGCTCCGAAAGAGATTCGCGGTCCGTTTCATCCGATCTCGACGAATGTTCCCGGCACGCGGATCGGCAACATCCTGCCGCGTTGCGCTCGTGTCGCCGACAAGTTCACGATTCTGCGGTCACACAGTCACCGCGACAACGGGCACCAGACGGGTCGGCACTGGTGTCTGACGGGTCACAAGCCCAGTTTCGGCGACGGCCAGGCCAATTCGACTCCATTCAATGAACTCTATCCATCGATCGGTTCGATGATCTCTCGCGAACTCGGCCATGGCGGCGACGTGCCGCCCTACATTTGTGTACCCGAGCCGATGGGTCCGGGCGGACCCGGATTCTACGGTGCCCGATATGCTCCGTTTGTGATCGAAACCGATCCAGTTCAGCCGGACTTTCAGGTCCGCGACCTGAACCTGGCCGCCGGCACCAGCCGTCGCCGCTTTGACCTCAGACGTCGACTGCTTGCTGGTGTCGAGAAGTTGGCGGAGGCACAGCGAGGTCGAGGCCGTGCGGCTTCGATGTCGACCTATTACCAGAAGGCCTTGGAACTGGTCACTTCGCCGTCGGCTCGCCGGGCATTCGACATGGATTCCGAGGATCCCGGTTTGCGCGAGCGATACGGGCTGACGTCGTTGGGGCAGTGTTGCCTGCTTGGGCGTCGGCTGGTCGAAGCGGGTTGCCGGTTTGTCGGCATCAGCCACGGCAGCTGGGACACTCATGTCGACAACTTCACCAGCCACGAAAAGGCCCTGGTGCCTCACGCCGACGCCGCGCTCTCGACCCTGTTGACCGATCTCGACGACCGCGGACTGCTCGACGAAACCTTGGTGATCATGTGGGGCGAGATGGGGCGAACTCCGCGGATCAACGCCAATGCCGGTCGTGATCACTGGTCGCAGTGCCAGAGTGTGATTTTGGCCGGTGGCGGGATCAGACGGGGTGAGGTCATTGGAGCCACCGACTCGAAGGCGATGTTCCCGACCACGACTCCCTACGGCATCCACGACCTGATGCGGACGATCCTCCGCCAGATGGGAATCGACGCCGACCGAGTCCACACGACTCCATTGGGTCGGCCGGTTCCGCTGGTCACTGGCGGTGCGGTGATCGACGAGTTGGTCTGACAAGAAAAAAGCAGCGTCTGGAGCAGCCAGGATGCGGTTGAGAGTCACGGCGAGCGTGTGTGTCTGCTTTGTGGCGAGTGCCGCTGGCCTGTTCGATTGCCATCCTCGTTCCCAACTCGCCGCCCAGGTCCCTGGAGTCGGCTACACGTACCCGCCCGGTGCTCCGGCCGGTACGACCGTCGAGATTCAACTGGGCGGTTATGACTTCACTCCGGATGTCGACCTCATCCTGCATCAACCTCGTGCGACTCTGAAGGTCACCGGTCGACTGGGCGACGCCCTGATCGCACCTCCGCCCTACTGGTTCGGCCCCAAGGGCCGCAGCACCGCATTCAAGATTCCTCGCGAGTTCACCGCGACCATCACCTTGCCCGCCAACCTGCCTCGCGGGCCAATCCACTGGCAGGTGGCCAGTGCCAACGGTGCATCGGGAACCGCAGTCTTCTTTGTCGGCGATGGATTCGAGGTACTCGAATCGCGTCGCCGGTCGGAGTCCCAGACGCTGTCCAAGCTGCCGGTGACCGTCAACGGCCGCCTGTCACGGATTTCGGAAGTCGATCTCTACACCGTGACAGCCCGTGGCGACGGTTGTCTGAGTGTCGAGTTGTTCGCTCGACGACTTGGGGCCGCCTTCAACGGCCATCTGAGAGTCCGTGACGTGGCCGGGAAGCTGTTGGCCGATGTGATCGATACGGCGGGTGTCGACTGTGCGGCAACCGTATCGGTTCGCAAGGGGCAGCGGTACACGATCGAAGTGGCCGACCTGGACCATCGCGGGCACCGGTCGTTCGTCTATCGGCTGGAAGTCACTCCCGGACCACGCGTGGTGGCCTGCCTGCCCAGCGGCGGCCGACCCGGGACGACTGTTCCGGTGACGTTTGTCGGATACGGTGTAAAAACCGGCGTGGCGCGGCTGGAATCCACTGTCGCAAGTGTCACCTTTCCCAAGGACAGCTCGGGACGCGGTTGGTACGAACACCGGCTGGAGACTCGATTCGGCCCAACGCCTCCGGTGGCCATGCGATTGACCGACTTGTCGGAGACGGTGGAAGCGGCCCCACCGGCCACAGGAAGCTCCCGAACCGTTCAGTCGCTGGCTCCCGGTTCGGCAATGACCGGCAGGTTGGGCATGGGGAACGAGTTAGACGAATACGAACTGAAGGCGACGGCGGGGCAGAGGATTCGGATCGATGCGACGTTGGTTCAGGTTGGCACGCGTCTCGACCCGGTCCTCAGCATTGTCGACTCGAACAACAAGCAGTTGGCCAGCAACGACGATTTCGGCGGCAGGCTCGATTCACGCCTCGATTTCCAGGTCCCGGCCGAGGGCAGTTTCCGTGTTCGAGTTCACAACGGCACTGGCGAAGCCGGTCGGCTTGATTCGGTGTACCGGCTGACCGTCCGATTGCAGCAGCCCGGTTTCACGATTTCGGTGCCTCAGTCCCTGTCCCTCGTCGTTGGTGGCAAGGCAACGTTGACTGTGTCGTGCGAGCGATCCGGGGGATTTGTCGAGGAGATCGAGGTCGAGGTATCGGGTTTACCCGAGGGTGTGAGTGTGCCGAAGCCGATCAAGATCCCCAAGGCAAAGAACTTGGTGAAGGTCACCCTCGAGGCGGCCAAGACGCTGGGCACGGATTTCGCGTTCGTAACGGTGACCGGAACGGCCACCATCGACTCGAAGCCGATCCGGGTGACGGCTCGGACTCGCTTGGGCGGCAACCTGGCACCGCGTTCTACCATCGCCCGCTTCGACAATCGGATGCTGTTGGTGCCGACTTTGGCTTCGCCGGTGACACTCGAACTGGTCGATCGCGACCGGCAACGGGCCGTGCATCGTGGGACCACCTATCCGGCCGAATTCGTCGTCCAGCGGGAAATGGGGTTCACGGGTCCGATTCGGATGAGAATGGCAGGCGGTCAACAGCGGCGTGTGCAGGGGATGAGTGGTCCGGTGCTCGAGTTAGCCCAGGGGGCGCTGCGGGTCGAGTATCCGTGTTTCATGCCCGAGTGGCTCGAGACGGACCGGACGACTCGCATGCTGGTTCAATCGGTGGCGATCGTGAAGGATGCGACGGGACGAGAGCGGCACGTGGTGAAGGCCACGACTGGCAGGATCACGATGATTTTCGAAGGAGCACTCATGAAGTTGGCTCACCGGGCCGGTGAACTGACGGTAGTGCCTGGCGGCAGTTTCGAGGTGCCCGTTGAGGTAGTGCGTTCGGCCAAGCTGTCCGAGACGACTGTTGTTGGTCTGGAATTGCCCAAGTCGCTCGCCGGGTTGATCCGCTCAGAACCTCTGACTCTCAAACCCGGCCAGAGCACCGGCACGTTGAAACTCACGACGCGACCTGACCGGCGTCTCGAGGGCGACTGGACGATCAGGCTGGTGGCGACCGCTTTGCAGGATGATCGCTGGCCAGTGGTGTCGGTGACCGATCTGACGATCCGGTTCCAGGCGGCTGGCCGATGAACGGCGTCGCGGTCTGGATCAGTTGTCGAGTCGTCCTCGCAGCCGGTTCCCCCAGTGGGCGAGGCGATCGGCCTGAGATTCGTGCAGCAGGGTGAAGGCGAACAGGACCATGCCTGCGGCGATCACCAGCAGTGTGGATTTCAGGATGTCGTTATTGGCCAGAGCGGCGATGGCCGGCCGAGTCGTCCACGTACCGGGCAATTCGGACTGCCGTGCGTCCACCGGTTTCAGCGGAACCAGTCGAAGCGACTCGTCGACCGTCAACCGCTTCTCGCCCGGCGTTGCCTCTTGCAGGTCCAGCCCGGCCAGTTCGCTGGCGTAGCTTTCATCGGCCTTCAGCGTGTCTCGGACCGTTTCCAGGTACTCGATCCGGTTTTCCAATCGAGACTGGGTTATGCGGTTGTCTGCTTCGAGTTGTCCGAGGTCACCGAGAGTCAGCCAGCCGGGTGCGAGCAGCACGAGACCGTACAGGCCGGCGGCCGTGACCAGAGTCAGGCAGAAGGCCAGCGAAATGCGTCGGGGGGGTGTGATGTCGAGACGTGGCACGGGGACTTGGGATCCTGGGCTTTTTGACTTTTGGTCGAGGACGACTCGTGGGTCGATCAGATTGTGCCACCGTAGATGGCGTTGCTACCGAGCAGTTCTTCGATTCGCAGCAGTTGGTTGTACTTGCAGATGCGGTCGGTTCGGCTGGCCGAGCCGGTCTTGATCTGGCCGGTGTCGAGTGCGACGGCCAGGTCGGCGATCGTCGTATCTTCGGTCTCTCCCGACCGGTGGCTTATCACCGCCGTGTATCCGTTCTTGTTGGCCAGTTTCACCGCGTCGGTGGTTTCGGTCAGGGTCCCGATCTGATTCACCTTGATCAGGATGCTGTTCCCCACGCCCTTTTCGATTCCTTCGGCCAGTCGATCGACATTGGTCACAAACAGGTCGTCGCCGACCAGTTGGCAGCGATCGCCGATCGCTTCGGTCAGCAGTGACCAGGTGTCCCAATCGTCTTCGGAGCATCCGTCTTCGATCGAGCAGATCGGGTACTTGTCGACCCAGCCGGCGAGCAGATCGACGATGCCTTGGGGATCGACGTCTTGGCCTTCGAGGTGATAGACGCCCTTGTCGCTGTCGTAGAACTCGGTTGCCGCACAATCCAGTGCGATCTGGACCTGCGAGCCCGCTTCATAATCGGCTCGTTCGATCGCTTCCAGAATCGCCGTGATGGCGGCTTCGTTGCTGTCGAGGTTTGGAGCAAACCCGCCTTCGTCGCCGACGGCGGTGTTGAGTCCCTGTTCGGAGAGGACCTGTTTGAGACTATGAAAGATCTCGGTTCCACATCTCAAGGCCTCGCTGAAGCTCTCGAACCCCAGCGGCATGACCATGAATTCCTGGATATCGATCGAGTTGTCGGCGTGTTCGCCTCCGTTGATGATGTTCATCATTGGAGCCGGCAGCCGGTTGGCTCCGGCTCCGCCGAGGTACCGAAACAGTGGCAGGTAGCAGCTGCGGGCTCCGGCGTGAGCGGCGGCGAGCGAGCAGGCGAGGATCGCGTTGGCTCCGAGGCTGGACTTGTTGTCGGTGCCGTCGAGTTCGAGCATCCGGTGATCGATTTCGATCTGGTTGGTCACATCGAGATCGATCAGCACATCGACGATGCGTCCGTTGACGTTGTCGACGGCCTGTCGGACTCCCCGGCCGAGGTAGCGATTTTCGGCGTCGGTGTCGCGGAGTTCGTGAGCTTCGTGTTGTCCGGTGCTGGCACCGCTGGGCACTGCCGCCCGGCCCACCACGCCTTCTTCGGTCGTGATGTCGACTTCGACGGTCGGATTGCCGCGGCTGTCGAGTATTTCTCGGGCGCGGACGGATGTGATTGCGGTGCTCATCGTTTGCTGTTCCTGCTGGTGTGGTGCCTGCGATCCCGTTGTAGCAGGTGGGTGGGAGTGCATCCACGAGGCGACAAGACGTCGCCGTATCGTGATTATCGACGTGGTCCGCAGCCGGGCATCAGCGGTTCCTCGCGAGCCCGTGCAAGCGGTGCTGTCGCTGAAGTCGGCAGGAACCGACCCTTCGCCGCGAGCGGTTCGAGTCACTAGAATGCTGGCTGGTGTGCCACGCGACAGGACGAAGAGAATGGGCAGACAGCTCGAACTGATGGACCCGCAGTTGACGTCGATTCAACCCGGCGGCGGCGTGGTGATCCATCTGGAAATGGCCTGGGGCGTGCTGCGACGATTCTGGCTGAAGACGTTTCGACGTGGCTACGTGAAACGTATGGCCGACAGCAGGCAGGGCGAACACAACGGCTGCCCTCACGAAGTGCTCGACCCGCGCGACCTGAAGTTCTACCGCAACCAGCCGGGTTACTGGTGGCGACCCGAGGACGATCCGTTTACCGGTCGTGATCGGTTACCGTTTGTTCGAGTTGGACTGGCCGAACTGATGGTCTTTTCGGCTCTGACCTGGGGCCCGGCAGGCGGCTTGATCTGGTGGCTGACGTCGACTCGGGGATCGTCTCATCTGGCGTCTCAGCCCACATGGATCACCTGGTCTGGCTGGACTGGTGTCGCGGTGCTGGTGGCGATTGGGTCGATCATCGCCTGGTTCTTCCGCAATCCCAAGCGTGTGCCACCCGATGACCCTCACGCCGTGCTCGCTCCGGCTGACGGCAAAGTGGTCGAGATCCGGGAGATCGAGTTTGACGAATACATCGCCGGTCCGGCCGTGCAGATCGGCATCTTCTTGTCGCTGTTCAATGTCCACATCAACCGCAGTCCTCGACCGGCTCGAGTCATCGGCCTGAGCTACCGGCGGGGGAAGTTTCTGAACGCGGGGCGGCCCGAGGCGTCGACCGAGAACGAACAGCTGGCGGTGCGATTGGAGGAGACCGGTGGCAGCGAGCGGCCGTTGATCGTTCGGCAGATCACCGGGCTGGTCGCTCGACGGATCGTCTGCTGGCTGAAACCCGGCGACACGTTGTTCTCGGGCCAGGTGTTTGGGATGATCAAACTCGGTTCGAGGACCGAGTTGGTGTTGCCGCGAGAGGACGGTTTGGAACTGCTGGTCGAACTGGGCCAGATGGTCCAGGCGGGCACCAGCGTGGTGGCTCGATTTTCGCCGGATTCCGGCCTCACAATTGGCTCGGACGCGAATCAGGGAACATCATCATGAATGGCCATCGCAAGCTGTTTGCCGTGTTTCCGACGATGCTCACGCTGGGCAATCTGGTCTGCGGGTTCGGCTCGATCACGATTTCGGCCAAGCTGGTGCAATCTGACAACACGTTGCCATTCCTGGCTCTTCTGGGGACCACGGCAGCTCGGGAGGGGCAGGGGCTGTTGATCGCGGCGGTGTTGATCTACGTGGCGATGATCTTCGATGCATTCGACGGCAGCGTGGCCCGGTTGACGAACCAGACGAGTGAATTCGGAGCCAATCTCGACAGCCTGTGCGACATTGTCAGTTTCGGAATTGCTCCGGCCTTCCTGATGCTGCAGTTCACTCGGATTTCCGCACCGCATGCTCTGTGGGAGGACCCCGGCAGCCACCTGCAGCGGTTGTTGTTTGTGATCGCCGCGTTGTATGCGGTTTGTGCGGCGTTGCGATTGGCGAGGTTCAATTCCGAGACCGACGAGGAGGACTCGCACCAGGAGTTCAGCGGCCTGCCGTCTCCGGCCGCCGCGAGCGTGGTTGCCAGCATCCCGATCTCGTACCTGTTGCTGGTCCGCTCGCCCGACCCGGCCGTGGTTGCGGTTGCCGAATGGCCCGGCCAAGCCCTGCAACTGGTACTGCCTCTGGTGACTCTGGCCGTCGCCTGCCTGATGGTCAGCCGCATTCGTTATGTGCACGCGGTCAATCACCTGTTGCGTGGCCGTCGTGGTCGAGCGCACATGATCAAGCTGGTCTTTGCCCTGGCGGTCGTCTACTGGCAGCACGAAGTCGCGATCCCGATGATTCTCTGCTGGTACGCCTTCGCTCCGCCCATCCGTTCGCTGTTTGAGTTGGTGTTGCGTCGGCGGACTCCAGACCCGTCAGAACTCTGACCCCAACGATCACTCGGCCAAGGTTTCACAGGTACGCTCAATGTTTACAGGTCTGGTTGAAGTTCGCGGATCGGTGATGGGACTGGTCGATCGTCGCCCTGCTCGTCGTCTCAAGATCGACGTGGGCGTCGACTGGGCCGCCGATTCGGCGATCGGTGACAGCGTGGCGATCAACGGGTGTTGTCTGAGCGTGGTGGAGATTGGTGAGAGGAGTCTCGAGTTCGAAGCCGGCCCCGAGACATTGGCTTGCACCAATCTTGGGGAACTGGCTGCCGGCGACCCCGTCAATCTTGAACGCCCGCTCGCCGTCGGTGGCCGATTGGGTGGCCATTTCGTGCAGGGGCACATCGACGACACGGCCAGCGTGGTCGAGGTGACTCGTGACGGCGAGTGGGTAACGATGTGGTTCGAGTTGCCCGTCAGCCTGGCCGGGCAACTGGTCCCCAAGGGTTCCGTCGCCGTCGATGGCGTCAGCCTGACGGTCGTCGATGTCGTCGCCAACCGATTCAGCGTCGCCCTGATTCCTCACACGCTCGACGTCACCACCCTGGGGATTCGTGGCGAGGGAACTCGAGTCAACATCGAGACCGACATCCTGGCCAAGTACGTGAAGAAACTGGTCGACGATGTCCCGCTCGACTTGTCGGGAAGGCCTGGTCGGCCGAATCAGGCTTCAGCTGAGAGTGAATTGGCATGAAAAACGAAGTTCGGCAGACTCGCAGTCACCTGATGGATCTGTTTGCCCGTCATGGCTTTCATCCTCGAACCGATTTCGGTCAGAATTTTCTGATCGACTTGAACCTGGTCGACGTGCTGGCACGCGAAGGCCGTCTGGGTCCCAAGGACGTGGTGCTGGAAGTCGGCACCGGGACCGGCAGCCTGACGACTCAGCTTGCAGCGTTTGCCGCCGAGGTGATCACTGTCGAGATCGACGACAGGATGGTGAAGTTGGCACACGAGGTGATCGATCCGCTGGAGAACGTGACCCTGCTGCATCGTGATGCCTTGAAGAACAAGAACCATTTTTCCGAGGAGGTGCTCGAGTTGATCGCCGAGCGGTTGGCGGAGGATTCGGGGCGTCGGCTGAAGTTGGTGGCCAATTTGCCCTATAGCATTGCCACGCCGATTGTCTCGAACCTCGTCGCCACCGACATTGACTGGGAGCGGATCGTGGTGACGATTCAGTGGGAACTGGCCGAACGGATGACGGCGGCACCAAGCACCCGCGACTACGGAGCGCTCTCGGTCTGGCTACAGGCTCAGTGCCACGTCAAAACACTCAGACGACTGTCACCTACCGTCTTCTGGCCGCGTCCGAAGGTGCAGAGTGCGATTGTGCGGCTGGTGCCCGATCCGGTGGGCAAGCGGCGGATCATTGACCGGGTGTTTTTCCAGGACTTCCTGCGTCGAGGTTTTCAGCAGCGGAGGAAGCATTTCCGAGGCGTTCTGGCCGGGATGTATCGCAAGCAGATTTCGAAGGCAGACATCGATTCGGCCATGGCCGAAACCGGCATTCCCGAAAAGACTCGAGCCGAACAAATCGAAGTCGCTGGTCTGGTGGAACTGGGCAATCGACTGTATCAAAGGATCAACTCTCACCAGAACGACAAGCAGGGAGTCTGACACGATGGACAGTCGCATCGCCTACCGTGGCTACACGTTTGACGACGTACTGTTGGAACCTCTGTACAGCGACATTCTGCCGTCGCAGGTCAACATCGGCACCCAGCTGACTCGGAACATTCCGCTGCATCTCCCGGTCGTCAGCAGCCCGATGGATACGGTCACCGAAAGCGACATGGCGATCGCGTTGGCTCAGGAGGGCGGGATCGGGATCATCCACAAGAACATGACCATCGAGCAGCAGGCTCTGGAGGTCAACCGGGTGAAGCGGAGCGAGCACGGAGTGATCGTCGATCCGGTCACTTTGCCGCCGGATGCGACGGCCGCCGAGGCGTCGCGGATCATGGATGAGCGGAATATCGGAGGCGTTCCGATCACCGTTGATGGGGTTCTCAAGGGAATCCTCACCCGACGGGACCTCAGGTTTCTGGAATTCCCCGAGACGAAGATCCAGGAGGTGATGACTCGCAAGAACCTGGTGACAGCTTCCGAGGAGACCACTCTCGAGGACGCTCAGAAGATTCTTCTCGAAAATAAAGTCGAGAAACTGTTGTTGGTGGATGGAGAATACCGATTAAAAGGATTAATCACGATCAAGGATATCGACAAGACTCTGCAGTTTCCTCTGGCGTCGAAGGACACTCGAGGCCGATTGCGGGTCGGTGCTGCGGTTGGCGTAATGGATTACGACCGAATCGAGGCATTGCTGGAAAAAGGCGTCGATGTGCTGGTCGTTGATAGTGCTCACGGGCACTCGAAAAACGTGGTTGAAACTGTCAAGGAGATCAAGCGGCGGCACGAAATCGACGTAATTGCCGGAAACGTGGCCACCACCGAAGGGGCTCGTGACCTGCTGATGGCAGGAGCTGACGCAATCAAGGTTGGGATCGGGCCCGGTTCGATCTGCACGACGCGGATCATTTCGGGAGTTGGAGTCCCACAACTGTCGGCGATCGTCAATACGGCCAAGGCCATTACCGACACCGACGTACCGATTATCGCTGACGGAGGGATTCGTTACAGCGGAGACATCA
>CAVOEV010000031.1:0-26581 GCA_963694825.1 Planctomycetota bacterium | reverse complement strand
GGGTCTGAACCTGCGGCGTCAGAGTGTTGTCGCTGGTGTGTTCGATGAGGTGCCGCATTAGGGGGTCCGCCGTCTACTGTCCCTCGAGCGTTTCGGCCAATGCTTCACGGACTCGTTCCAAAGGTTCCTGCAGGTCGGTTTCTGCGGCGACCTGTGTGGCACCGTGGTGCAATGCCTGGATATCGTCTTCGTGAGCCGTGTGGATCGAGAGAATCCGGCGGCCCATGCGGACTCGGCCCAGCGGAGGTGCCGTCGTGTTTGTCAGCGTGGTTTCGGACTGGTTGTCGACTCGAGCCATCGGGATAGCGATGTGGTTGCGGAGGTCGAGGATGGCGTCGTTGTCGGTGACCAGAAGGTCCGGTGGGGTTCCCAGTCGTTCGAGAAGGGCTCGGCCCATCAATTCCCCGAGCAGAAACGGCCGCAGTGTTTGACCGTAGAGGAGTTCTTGGGCACGAGTGGGGCGGACAGGGCTGGTGCATTGAAATTCCAGCGGTCGGCCGTAGCGATTGGTTACCAGCAGTCCGGCGACGTAGGCCCCGTCGTCGGCTTCCAAGGCGGCCAGAAAACCGATGCGGAACGTGCAATTGTCGACAGCCGGGTCGGTCATGGAAGGAAATCCGCGGTGTGGGAGTGTGGTGAAGAGACGAATCTCCACATAGTCATTGTCGGCGGTTGGAAAAGGTCACTTGAGCGGTTCGGCGTAGTCCGGAGATCGTTACAATCGACTTCAAGTCAGTCGGTCGGGTTGCTTTCGCGTGTGCGGTTCTACGGGGTCGTTGATGTCGTGTCCTGAAGACCTGGATCGAGCACAACTGGACGTGCTTCAGCGCGAGCGATTGCAGGCGTTGGTGTGTGGCCCAATTGCGTCGAATGCCTTCTGGCAAGGCCATTTGGAGGCTGGCGGCGTTGAGGATCTGGGCCAATGGGCTGCAGGCCTGGGGAGTAGCACGGGGTTGGGCGACTTGCCGGTTTCCAGCAAGCAGGACCTGGTGAACGACCAGGCCGCTCACCCTCCCTACGGCAGCAATTTCAGCCAGCCACTTTCTTCCTACACACGATTGCACCAGACGTCGGGTACGACCGGCCATCCGCTGCGTTGGCTGGATACACCCGAGGCATGGTCGAACGTGTTGGACGCGTGGTCACAGATCTTTCGGATTGCCGGTGTCGAGTCTTCGGACGTGTTTGCCTTTCCGTTTTCCTTCGGGCCGTTCATTGGTTTTTGGGCTGCTTTCGAGGGTGCAGTGGCGGCCGGACATTTGAGTGTCCCGGGAGGCGGTTTGAGCAGTTCGGCGAGGTTGCGAATGATCCAGGACAACCGGGCGACGGTCGTGTGTTGCACTCCGACTTATGCCCTGCGGTTGGCCGAGGTGGCTAGCGACGAGGGTCTTGAGCTGTCGTCGGGTTCGGTGAGAATGCTGATTGTGGCGGGCGAGCCGGGAGGCAGCGTGTCGGGAGTTCGCGACGCGATCGAGTCGGCCTGGGGGGCGCGTGTGATCGATCACTGGGGCATGACCGAACTGGGCCCGATGGCTGTCGAGTGTGCCGAGTCGCCCGGGGGGATGCACGTACTGGAGACTGAGTGCGTGGCCGAGGTGGTGGATCCAGAGAGTCTGGAGCCGGTGGCGGTTGGTGAGCAGGGCGAACTGCTGATCACGACTTTGCGGCGCAGCGGCAGTCCGGTGCTGCGTTATCGGACCGGGGACCTGGTCGTGGTCGACCCGGCCCCCTGTGCGTGCGGGCGTGCGCTGCTTCGACTCCGTGGAGGCATCCTGGGGCGGGGGGACGACATGATCACGGTGCGAGGCAACAACGTGTTCCCGTCGAGCATCGAGGCTGTGATTCGCAGCGTGGACGGGGTGGCGGAGTTCCGCGTGATCGTCGGCACTCGGAACGCGATGGACAGTTTGACGGTTGAGATCGAGCCGGTTGAGGGTGTGGAGGCAGGATTGGTGGCCGAGAGTGTGGCTGCGGCGATCCGTGAGACGTTCAGTTTTGCGGCGGATGTCCGGGCCGTGGCTGTTGAGTCGTTGCCCCGTTTTGAACTGAAGGGGCGGCGCTTCGTTCGGGACTAGCCCAGGGTCATGGCTGGGGGATGTCTCGGCCGTGAGGATCGGTTTCTGGCGATTCGAGTTCGTCGGCAAGTTGGTCGCGGAGTTCGTGGTCGAGGAAGTGTTCGACTCGATGAGCGGCTTCGTGCAGGTGGTCGCCGGGGACATCGAAGTGACGGGCCATGTAGCTTTCCCACAAGCGGTGGGCTCGGACAAGTTGCTGTGCGGCTTCGCGGCCGGTTTCGGTGAGGCTTGGATCGGATGCGGGGCCGTCGATCAGGCGTCGTCGCCGCAGTCGCCATCTTGCGAAACGCTGGACGGCTGTTTTAGGCTGTGCAGGTCGTTCGAGTTGTGGTTCTCTGGCAGCTTCTTCGTGACGGTAGAGAATTCCGAGCAGGTCTTCAGCCGCGATGCGGGTGGCCAGGCGGAGACGGTGGGCCAGTCGCACCAGCAGTCCATGTCGAGGCCCGAGGACGAGAGCCAGGGTAAACAGGCCACCGGCGGCGACGGCCATCATGCCCGAGGTGCTGGCGTCGAGGGATTGGACATCGACGCCCTGGAGCAAGGGTTCCTCGGCGAAGGGCGCCATGAGGAGTGGCGGGAGGGTGAGGGCCAGGCCGTGTCCCAAAGCGGCACTCAGGGCGGCAATCAGTGCTGCCAGAACGAGCATCAGCCAGAGTCGGTCGGTTAGCAGGTGAGCGGTCGCCGGCGGGACAATCAGCATGGCTACCACCAGAATGTTGCCGACACTCTCGAAAGCCGCCACGGCGGTGATCGCTGTGACGGCCATCAAGACGTAGTGGATCGTGGTGGAATGGATTCCCAGCGAGGTGGCCAGCGCGGGGTCGAAGGTGCTGATTCGCAGTTCCTTGAAGAAGAAACTGACGAGGACAATGTTCAGCAACAGGGCTCCGCCGCCGATCCAGGTGGCTCGTGGAACCTCATCCGATCCGGTCCAGACGGTTTCGATATTGCCGTAGAGAACGCAGTCGGGGTCGATGTGCACGCTGTCGGCCGCCAGTCGGATCATCAACAGGCCGATGGCAAACAGCGACGTGTAGACGACTCCCAGTGCCGCGGACGTCTCGACGCGACCCTGCCGCGAGACCCATTCGGTCAGGACGGCCGTCAGGGTGCCGGTCAGGACGGCGCCGACGAACATCATCGCGTAACTGGTGGCGTCGAATGCGATGTGAGTGCCGGCTGGTGTGGCGGTGATCCAACCGGAGGCTTTGAGTGCATGAGAGAGCAGAAAGGCGGCGACGATGCCGGGGAGGATGGTGTGAGTCAAAGCATCGCCCATCATGCTTTGGCGACGGAGGACAAGGAAACTGCCGGGAATCGAACAGCCCATCGCAGCCAGGGCCGCGGTGACAACGATCCAGGTGTCCAGTTCAAACCAATCGTCGACAAACAAGCTGCCGACGGTTGTCAGGATGTCGATGATGCCGAGCATGTGATATTGGGCTTGAAGTGTTACTGATCAGGTGTGGGAATCGAGGGGATGCAGGCTGGGCGGAATGTCCATTTGCGGATAGCGGCTGGCGAGTGTCAGCTGCAGTTGTTCGATCAGTTCGGGATCGAGGACATGTTCGATGAGGTCCGCGTCACGGTCGACGTGGCTGGTGGCGATGTCGGCATGGAGGACGAGGTAGGTTTCCCAGAGACGGTGGTTGCGGGCGACGGACCTCGCATTGCGGGCTCCGCTTTCGGTAAATCGCCAGCCGTGTACGACGGTTTGGAGAAGCCCGTCGGAGACGGCTCGACGGATCAATCGTCCGAGTCGTGCGGATGACCAGCTGCGGCGGGAAAGAATCTCGGAGTGGCGAAGCAGATGCCGGCAGAGCGGGTCTGCGGTGGGGTCTGCGGTGGGGTCTGCGGTGGGGTCTGCGGTGGGGTCTGCGGTGGGGTCGTTGTGGAGTTTGGGTTCGAGTAATTCGTAGAGGGTGCGGGCCAGGTCGTGTCGTCCGACACGTCGGTTGGTAGCCAGGTGTATGAGGAATTGAGGGACGAGTCCTCGTCGAGTGCCCAACGTCAGGCTGATCGTGAAGAGTAGCGAGCCGACGAGCACGATAACGGCTCCGGCTGAGAATCTCGCGAAGAGCGAACTGACGACACCGCCGAGCCATGCCGCAGTCCCGCCGAAGGTGGCGGCGATCAGGGTCATGGGTCCGAGTCGTCCGGTCCAGAATCGAGCGGCGGCCGCGGGGATGATCAGCATGGCGACCACCAGCAGCATTCCCACGCTCTGGAGTCCGATGATGACCATCGAGACGACCAGTGCCATCAGTACAAAGTCGAGGCCAGTGGTGGGCCAGCCATGGGAGCGTCCGAATTCTTCGTCGAAACACAGCAGGCGGAACTCCTTGAAGAACACTGCGAGCACAACAACGACGACGAGTGATGTACCGGCGATCAGGCGAACGTCCGCGGCGGTCATCGATGCGGTTTGGCCGTAGATGAACTGCTGCAGGCCGGCCATTTGTCCGGTAGGAAGTTTCTGAATGATTGTGAACAGTGCGATGCCGGCGCCGAAGAAGACACTGAGCACGATGGCCAATGCGGCGTCGGGCTTGATACGGCTGAAGCGACTGATGCCCATCGTGCAGCCGACACCTGCCAGGCCGGCGACGAGGGCGCCCAGGAGCAACACCGGCAGCGAGCGCTCGCTGCCGGGGGCAATCAACTCGACACAAAGAAAAGCCACTGCGATGCCCGGTAGCGCCGAATGGCCGATGACGTCGCCCAGGAGTGCTCGACGCCGAAGCAGCATGAAGGTGCCGACCGCTCCGGCACCGATTCCCAGCATGATCGTGCCCAGCAGGACAATCCGCGTGTTGTATTGCCGCATCAGCAACGTGTCGGCGAGCTTGTCCCATCCGGGCCACTCGATCCGCGTGTCAGTGATGCTGGTGCCCGAGTGTTCGAGCGAGACGCCCTGGAGATGTGTGTGTGTTGGGGGTGAGGGTGTTTGGGAAAAGAGTGTCACGGGACTGGCTGCGATCAAGAGCAGCAGGAGCGTTGCTGTTGGTCGAGATGTGAATTGGCAGAAGCGCTGGGGTGGTGTGAAGTTCAGTCGGTTGGAGTTGTTGTCGAGACGACTCATGATCGGGTTTGGCCGAGCGTCATGCGGTGTCCGACCTGGTCCAAGAGCGCGAGTTTTCCGCCGTATGTGGCGCGGAGGTTTTCCGGGGTGAAGACGTCCGACACCGGCCCGGTAGCGACCAGTCGCATGTTGAGCAGCAGCACGTGGTCGAAGTACTCGGGGACGGTTTGCAGGTCATGGTGGACGACGAGAGCGGTTTTTCCGGCATCCTTGAGTTCGTGGAGAATGGTGACGATGGCCCGTTCGGTGGCCGCGTCGACTCCGACGAACGGTTCGTCCATCAGGTACAGGTCGGCTTGCTGTGCCAGCGCGCGGGCCAGGAAGACTCGCTGCTGTTGGCCTCCCGAAAGTTGGCTGATCTGTCGCTTGGCGTACTGGGCCATCCCCACTCGTTCGAGGAATTCCATGGCCTGCTGCCGATAGCGTCGAGAAACCGGACGGCACCAGCCGATGCGTCGGTAGAGTCCCATGGCGACCACATCGAGGGCATTGACCGGGAAGTCCCAATCGACACTGCCTCGTTGGGGCACGTAGCCGACACGGTGTCGCATGGTGCGGTAGGGGGCTCCGAAGAACTGCACGTCACCGGAGGCTCGAGGGATCAGGTCGACGGCGGCCTTGATCAGGGTCGTTTTTCCCGAACCGTTGGGACCGACGATTGCGGTCAACTGGCCAGGGATCGCGTCGTAATCGATGTCCCACAGCACCGGTCGGCGGTGATAGGCCACCGTCATGTCGTGGATGGCCAAAGGAGCCGTGCTGGGATGCTGGGCCTCTCGTTCCGAGTCGTCCGCAACGGTTCCCGGAACGGCGGTCGTGTCGGGGATCGTGTCGTCGACTGGTGACGTGTCTTGGCTCACTGGAAGGGTCCCTGCGGCAACTATTCGATGGGCGAACCGGGGACGAGTTTTCCCTGTGCACCGGTTTCCGGGGCCTGGCCGCCCAAGGCCCGGGTGATCGTCGTGGCGTTGTGATCCATCATGCCGAGGTAGGTTCCGGTGTAGGTGCCCGGAGCGCCCATGGCGTCGGAATACAGCTTGCCGCCGATTTGGACTGTCCAGTTCTTCTGCTGGCAACCCTCGATGATTGCCTGGATGTTCTTGGGATTGACGCTCGATTCGACAAAAATCGCGCCGATCCGATTCTCGACGATGAAACGGACGAGTTGATTGATGTCATCGACGGCAGATTCCGAGTCGGTTGAGATGCCCTGGGCACTCTTGACCGGGATCTTGTAGGCTTGCGAGAAGTACCCGAAGGCGTCGTGTGCGGTGATCAGCCAGCGTTGGTCTTTCGGGATCGTGTTGATCGACTTGCGGATGTAGTCGTCCATTTCACGCAGTTGGACCTGGTAATCGGTGGCTCGCGTTTTGTAGCTTTCGGAATGAGCCGCGTCGTAGTCCGAAAGCGCTTCGGCGACGACATCGACGCACTGACTCCAGGCGGTAATATCCATCCAGACATGAGGATCCCAGTGGCCGTCGAATTCTGGTGGCTGTCTCAGATACGACTCGTCAATCTGCTCAGTCACTGCGAATACCGACTTGCCCGTTCGGCTGACTCCGATGAACGTGTCGCTCATGCGGCCCTCGAGCATCAGGCCCGAGTAGAAGATGATGTCGGCACCGAGCAGAATCTTCTGGTCGGTGCGAGTGGGTTTGTACATGTGTGGGTCCACACCCGCGCCCATCAGGCCGCTGACATGTCCGTGTTCGCCAGCGACGATCGAGACGATATCGGTGACCATTCCACAGGTGGTGACGACGGTGTATGGAGTCGAAACTGTCGCGGTGCCTTTGGAGTTGCCTGCGGTGTCGGAACCGTCCGAAGTTGGTGGCGTGGTGGCGGACTGGCATCCGCTGGCGACGAGCAGGCAGAGAGTCGAGAGGATCGGGGATGAGATTCGACGGTGTGTCATGCGTATGGCTCGGGTCAACACCAGTGAAATGGGCCGGACATCAGGGACGTCTACAAGGTTTTGATTAGTCAAAACCTTGGTCGCCGTCAAGCCTCGAGAGACTGTCGGAAGGCAGCTGGCGACGTGGAATTGCCAATTGCAGCTCTCGGCTTTCAGCCGGGTCCGTGCCCGTAGATGTGCTGAATGGGCGTTTTGTGACCCCAGGTGACCTGGTCGACCTCAACTCCGAGTGCCTGCGCGACGGCCGATCGTTCTTTTGGCGAGGGTGTCCAGCGGCCGAGTGCGATGGCGAGAATTCGTTGCTGGTCAAGTCCGCAGGCTTCGGCCAGTTCGGGGACTCCGATGTTCTGTTCGGCACAGAGTTCAGCCACGCTGCGTGTGAACATCAGATCTCCTCCTGCAGCCCAAGCTGTCTGTATCGCACGTTGCGGGGGTCGAGTGTGTGCCCCCAACTGATGGAGTCGATTTCGACAGCCAGTGCCTTTGCGATGGTTTTGCGTTCGTTTGGTGACGGTGTCCAACGTCCCAGAGCGATGGCTTCGGTTCGTTTCAGAGCCAGTCCGGTCTTTTCGGCCAGGTCTTCGATGGTCAGCTGGTGGTGTTCCATCAGCACATCGAGAGTAGCTACGCGTGGAGGCATGTTGTGAAGTTTATCTAGTGGAGTTTGTGTGGTGAGGCAGTCGGGTCTTGGAGATGGCCCGTTCATGGTCAGTTGAAGATCGGATTGTGAAGTGCGAATGCGGGTTGGGCAAGGGGTTTTACCGTCAAACGGGGTTTTGATGGCATCGAAGGCCCGGTTTGAGAACGTGGATTGCCGCATTGCGAAACACATGCCATAATCAACTATTCCCGACGTTGTGTGCGTTTCCGTTTGCTGTAAGGGTTTAGCGGAGTCGGTGCGGTTTCTTAGACCAGTACAGGTGACATCGAGATGGCGACAGGAACACTCGACGGCACACAGACTCCGGTATCGGAGTCTGCGGAGCCGAAATTCCAGTACCCGGGCATTCCGGTCACGTGTGACGGTGCCGAGGCGGTTGTGTGGGTCGAGACGCGAATCTGCCAGGGATCGGGTGCGTTTCCGATCACCAGTTCGACGACGATGGGCAGTGGTTTCAATGCGGCGGTACAGAACGGCATCCCCAACATGTGGGGCGACGACCTGGTATTTGTCGAGGCTGAGAGCGAGCATTCCTCGGCGACCTTCTGCGAGGGGTTTGCGGCGGCCGGTGGCCGGGTAACAAATTTCACTTCGGGCCAAGGCCTGGTGTTGATGAAGGAGGTTTTGTACACGATTGCCGGCAAGCGATTGGGTGCGGTCTTCAACATTGGATCCCGTGCGTTGACGAGTCACAGTTTGAACGTGCATGCCGGTCATGACGACGTGATGTCGGTGGCCGACGTCAACTGGGGCATGCTCTTCGCCCGAAACGCTCAGGAGGCTGGCGACCTGTGCCTGATTTCGCGTCGGGCGGCCGAGGCGTCGCAGGTGCCGTTCATGAACGTCCAGGACGGATTCCTGACGACTCACACGGTCGAAAGCGTCCTGTTGTGCGAGCCGGAGTTCATGAAGGACTATGTCGGCAAGCCCGAAGATCATCTGAACAATTTGATGGATCCGGACAACCCGATGATGTCGGGCGTGGTCCAGAACCAGGACTCGTACATGAAGGGCAAGATTGCCCAGCGGTGGTACTACGACACGGTCGAGGAGCATTTGCAGGACGCGTTTGACGAGTTCTACAACAAGACGGGCCGACGCTACGGGTTCCTGGACGCGTACCGTTGCGAGGACGCCGAGTACATCCTGGTTGGGATCGGTTCGTACATGGAGACGGCTCAGACGACCATCGACTACCTGCGTGAAGAGAAGGGCGTGAAGGCGGGTTGCCTGAACCTCTACTGTTTCCGTCCCTTCCCGGCACGTCAACTGGTCGAGGCATTGAAAGGCTGCAAGGCAATTTCGATCATCGAGCGGATGGACGATCCGTTGTCGACGACCGGGAACCACTTGACGCGAGAGGTCAAGGCGGCGTTCTGTGATGCAATGGCCGGGCAGATGGGGCATGCCAAGATCGACAGTGCGCCTCGGATCTACCACGGCTCGGCGGGATTGGGCAGTCGAGACGTCCGTCCAGGCGACATCAACGCGATCTTCGACAACATGATCAACGATGGCCAGGATTACTTCGTGATCGGAATTGATCATGCCCTGGCATTGGAAAACACCGAGGATCCGGATCTGCGTCCTCCCGGAGCGTTTTCGATGCGTGGTCATTCGGTCGGTGGTTTCGGCTCGGTGACGTCCAATAAGGTGATTGCTACGATTGCCGGCCAGGTGTTCGGCAAGGACGTGCAGGCCTACCCGAAGTACGGTTCGGAAAAGAAGGGGTTGCCGACGACCTATTATCTGACGATCGCCGACTCGCACATTTTCTCTCACAGCGAACTCGAACACGTCGACCTTGTCGTGCTCAACGACACCACCGCCTTGGACAGTGGCCAGCCGTTGAATGGCATGGTCGAGGAGGGTTCGGTGTTCATGCAGAGCCCCTTCGCCGACCCGTCCGACGTCTGGAAGCGGATTCCCGACCACCAGAAGGAATTGATTCGGACGAGGAAGCTGCGGGTGTTTTTCGCCAACATGGTGAGTATTGCTCGCGAGGTGGCGTCGGTGGCCGATCTGGAAATGCGAATGCAAGGCATCGTATTGCTCGGGGCATTCCTGAAACTGACTCCATACGCCAGCGACAGCGGAATGGGAGACGACGATGTGTACGAGGGCGTCGAGACGGCCTTGAGGAAGTACTTTGGCAAGCGAGGCGAGCAGGTGGTGCAGGACAACTTGACCTGCGTCAAGCGAGGCTACAGCGAGATACAGGAAATCCCTTCGGACTTGATGGCGAGCGGCAGCAACGGGGCTGCCTGAGGCGTCTGAGAGTATTGCGTGCGGGACCGTGTGCCCGAGAAGATAGGTGGGGCACGAGGCCAGTCAACGCTTGTCGGCCGCTTGAGGTCGAGGGCATCAGAGACGAGGAGAGAAGTCATGGCGACAGCAGATGGGACGAGCTCGATCAACGAGGCAAGTGAACGGGATCCGTACAACAACAACACCTACGGGACGCTCGTCGATTCGGAGTTCATTGCGGTCGACCTGCCGGTTCTCGACGTTGTCGACTTCAACGAGCGAATCATCAAGGGTTACGAGCAGGGTTATGCCGAAAAGGGTTTGCCGGCGGATCTTTCGGTTGCCCGTTCGCTGATTCCGGCCGGGACGGCCACGCTGCGAGACTTCAGTTACGTGTCTCCCGAGATTCCGATCTTCATCACCGAGAACTGCACGGGTTGCATGGACTGTGTCACCGAGTGTCCCGACACGGCGATTCTGGGCAAGGTGCTGGCCGAGAGTGACCTGAACACTCAGCTCGCCAAGATCGACGACGACGACGACCGCGAGATGTTCGAGGCACAGTGGTCTAAGACTCGCAAGTACTATGACGGCCCACAGAAGAAGGGTCGCGAGGGTGGGCGCTTTTCGATTCTGATCGACCCGAGCAAGTGCAAGGGGTGTGCCGAGTGCGTGACGGTCTGTGACGACCGCGCACTGAAGATGGTGCCGAAGTCCGAAGACCTGATGACATCGATTCGCAAGTCGCATCGGATGTTTAAAGAGGTTGGGCCATCGGACCAATCGTACGTAAACGACAACCTACTGGTCGACATGATGCTGAAGGAAGAGGCCTTCATGTACGTCGGCGGTGCCGGCAGTTGTGCCGGGTGTGGCGAAGGAACGGCGTTGCGGATGATGTGTGCTGCGACGGGAGTCACCCACGGCGACCGTTGGGGAATCATCGCTGCCACGGGTTGCAATACCGTCTACACGTCGACCTACCCCTACAATCCGTATTTGGTCCCGTGGACCAATTCGCTGTTCGAAAATGCTCCGGCCGACGCGATGGGCGTGCGGTCACGCTGGGACCAGTTGGGTTGGAGTGACTGGCCGCTGTGGTGTATTGGCGGCGACGGAGCGATGTTCGACATCGGATTTCAGTCGCTTTCGCGACTGCTCGCATCGGGCATGAACGTCAACGTGTTCGTTCTCGACACTCAGGTCTACTCGAACACCGGTGGGCAGGCGTCCACCAGTTCGTACACCGGTCAGAACACGAAGATGAGCCTGCATGGAAAGGCTGTCGACGGCAAGCAGGAGTCGCGCAAGGAGATCGCTCAGATCGCCATGATGCATCCTCGAACCTTCGTGGCTCAGACAACCTGTGCCCATGTCAACCACTTCTACAAGTCGGTGTTGCGAGCCATGGAGTTTGACGGCCCGTCGCTGATCAACGTCTTCACGACCTGCCAACCCGAACACGGTGTGGCCGACAACATGGCGATGGACCAGGCCAAGATGGCTGTCGATACGCGGGCCTTTCCCCTGATGATCCACGACCCGGACAATGGTGAGAGTTTGCGTGATCGTCTGAGTTTGCAGGGAAATCCAGCAATGAAGGAGGATTGGTGGAAGAACCCGAAGTCGGGCGACACGGTCGACTTTATCGACTTTTGTCGCAGCGAGGGGCGATTCACCAAGCACTTCGACAAGGAAGGGAACCCGTCCGAGACGCTGCTGCGATCGCGTGACGACCGGTTGAGCAACTGGAGACTGCTGCAGGAACTGGCCGGGCTCCGCTAAAGACCGCCTGGCGGCCAGGGAGGCGATTGGGGATGGCCGAACAGGAAGGCGGAAGGATGCGACAGGCGCCGCTGGTCGTGCTTGGTGGTGGACCGGGCGGCTACGCCGCCGCGTTTGCCTTGGCGGACGCCGGGCACGAAGTGGTCGTGGTTGACGAGGGCGATGGCCCGGGTGGAACCTGCCTGCGTTCCGGCTGTATCCCCTCCAAGGCTTTGCTTCACGTGGCTCGAGTGATTTCCGAATCGGCCGAAGTGGCCGAAGCCGGCGTGACGTTGGGGACGCCTGAAATTGACCTCGATCGGTTACGGGCGTGGAAGGACGAGGTGGTGCTCGCTCTGGGTGGTGGAGTCACGCAGTTGGCGGCGGCGAGGTCGGTCGAGTGGATCCAGGCCGAAGGTTGTTTGCGTGACAGACGGACATTGGAGCTGGTGACGAGGACGGGCGAGAAGAGCCTGTTGGGTTTCGAGCAGTTGGTTCTGGCCACCGGATCACGTCCGTTGTGGCCCGGATCGCTCGGCAATCCCAGCCCGCTGGTGATGGATTCAACCGCTGCGTTGGAACTGCCTGATATTCCGGATCGATTGCTGGTGGTCGGTGGTGGTTATATTGGTTTGGAATTGGGGACGGTTTACGCGGCGTTGGGGTCTCGGGTGAGTGTGGTCGAGATGACAGGCGGGCTGTTGGCGGGCGCCGATCGCGACCTGGTCCGCCCGCTGGCTCGGCGTTTAGAAAGTCGATTTGAATCCATTCGGTTGAACACGTCGGTGGAATCGCTGTTGCCCGAGCCGGATGTGGTGACGGCCGTGTTGGTGGGGAGCGACGGCGAGCACGAGACAATGGTCTATGACAGGGTGTTGGTGGCCGTCGGCCGCCAACCCAACAGCAACGGGTTGGGGCTGTTGGAGGCTGGGGTCGAGGTGGACGAACGGGGTCGGGTGCTGGTCGACTCGGTTGGCAGAACCAGTGCCAGCAATATCCTGGCGGTCGGAGACCTGTGTGCTGGCCCGATGCTCGCCCACCGTGCGACAGCCGATGCCCGCCGGGTGGTCGCCACTCTTTGTGGCCAGGCGAACGACGGCGACGAACGAGATTCACTGGTGGTGCCGGCGGTCGTGTTCACCGATCCCGAGGTGGCCTGGTGCGGGTTGACGGAATCCGAGGCCCGCGATTCGGGGCGTAAAATCACGGTGTCACGTGTGCCTTGGGTGGCGTCCGGACGGGCTCATTCGATGGGCCGCACTGACGGATTGACCAAGCTGGTGCTCGAACCGGACACCGGACGGATCCTGGGTGCGGGAATTGTCGGTGTCGGTGCAGGCGAATTGATTGCCGAGGCGGTCCTGGCCATGTCGGCCGGCCTGACGGCATCCCAGTTGGCCACCGCAATTCACCCTCACCCGACCCTTTCGGAAACTCTGGCCGAAGCGGCCGAGCATTCCGAAGGTCGAGCGATTCACATGTTGCCGCGACGGCGACGGGACTGAACCGATTACGGGTCTGAGGGCGGCTTGCTGTCTTGGTCGTTGGCGTCCAGCGCCGGAGCCTCCAGTGCCGACTCAATGGCCGAAGCGTCGGGTGCGTCGCTGACGTCTGTCGGAGCTTCGTTGTCACCTGACGGCGCTCCGCCGCATCCGGACAGAGGGAAGCAGAGCGCCGTGCCCAAAATGGCCATGTTCAACAATTTCATAATTCGTCTCGTTGTTTGTTGGTGAATGCAAGAGGTGCGGGGAGGCGGCGGTCCGATGAATGGCTTTTAGAGACCTTCAGTCGGATTCCGCTCTGAGATGCCCGAGTGGTTCCGGTACTTACCGATATCGATATTGACGTTGACCGTCTGGACACTGCCATCGGCCATCGCGAAATTGACTTGGTCGTTGTGTTCGCTGCTGAAGCGATACCACTCCTTGCCTTCCAATCCCCAGGCGGTCGGCATCGCTCCAGTGCCGATCCACGAGTGAGAAAACAGGTGGCGGTCGCGGTCGCTGATGACATGGATGCCACCGGTGGTTTCGCCGAAGAGCAGCGTGTAGCTGGATCCATCGGTGATTTCGCTGATCTTGAACCTGGTCCGGTTGCCGAGGGCACCGTGGTATTTGTACCAGCCGTTGTCGACTGGAACCATGCCGAGCTGGCCCGAGACTCCGACGTAATTGGTTCGTCCGAGCTTGGTGCCGGCCGGGTGACCAAAATACCACAAACGCAAGGTGCCCCCGTTCTGTGTGGTTCCAAAGGTGTTGGTGGTCGCCGTCGTTCCCTGTTCATTGCCGTAAGGGTTACCTGACGGACAGATGAAGGCGGGAATCTTGTAGTGGGCAGTGTTCCAGCTGATCGCATCGCGCCACCAGGCTGGTCCGCGCTGATCGAGCAGCTTGATCACCTTGACCTGACGTTCGATTTCCATCTGTTCCATAAACGGCAGCAGGTAGACCAAGACGCCAATCTGCTGAAAGGTGCTGAGGGTCGACCCGGTACTCTGGCTTCCGACGGGCAAAGGTCCGATGTAACCTGGCGGCAGAGTGCTGCGGACGTCGTGGAAGTTCTGAGCCGAGAGGGCAATTTGTTTCAGGCGGTTCTTGCACTGTGTGCGACGTGCCGCTTCGCGAGCCTGTTGCACGGCTGGAAGAAGCAGTGCGATCAGGATGGCAATGATGGCGATGACAACGAGCAGTTCGATCAACGTGAAACCAGGTCGATCGGTGGCTCTACGCGGCGTTTGTTTGGAACGCAGCATGCTGCCTTCTCCCGACAAAAGTGAAAACCAAGCCCAAATAAGACGAAATCAACACGATATAGTTGAAATGAGACGATTTCGCGCTGAGAGCGATAAAAAAACCGCTCACTCACGAGAGGCAATAATTGTCGTTTCGATTCGCTCCCAAAGCAAGGGCTGAACGAGATTTATTGCCTGAGTCGAGTTCTTCGAGTACGAGTGTGCTGGTCATTCGCGGAACGGTGTCATTTGTCTGCAAAATCGGTAGAATGCCGATTGCGAACTGAAACACGAGACGAGCGGTCGGTATCTTGTGGAAACCGGCGGACCGTTTGGCCGGCTGGTAAGGGATTGTAGGCTGGATGATTCGGATCAAGCAGGGTTTGGACCTGCCGATCAGCGGGGCGCCCGACCAGACGGTCAGGGCGACGCATGACGCACGGCGCGTCGCAGTTCTCGGTTCCGATTTTGTCGGCATGAAACCGGCACTCGAGGTCGCCGTTGGTGACACGGTGCCATGCGGAGGTCGGTTGTTGACCGACCGCAAGAACCCGGGCGTCCTGATCACGGCTCCGGCTGCTGGGACGGTGGTCGAGATCAACCGGGGTGCCAGGCGTGTCTTCGAATCGCTGGTGATCGAGCGAACCGATTCGGGTGACGAGGAGTTCGAGGAGTTCGCGACACCTGGCGACGTCGACTCGATGCCGGCCGAGGGTTTGCGTAGTCTTCTGATCGATTCGGGGTTGTGGACGGCATTTCGGCAGCGTCCCTACAGCATAGTGCCTCCGATCGTGAGTGAACCGGAGTCATTGTTCGTGACTGCGATCGACACCAACCCGCTGGCGGCCGATCCGTCTGTCGTTCTGGCCACTTGCGAAGGTGACTTCGTGCTGGGTCTGCGTGCGGTGTGCCGATTGGCCGAGGTTCCAGTCCACCTGATCACGGCACCGGAATCGGACGTCCCGGGCACCGACGTGCCAGGGGTGATCCACGAAACATTTTCCGGACCGCACCCGGCCGGATTGCCCGGCACGCACATTCATTTCCTGAGTCCGGCGAGCGAGCGTCGAGTGGCTTGGCACATCGGTTATCAGGATGTCGCGGCGATCGGGAGCCTGTTGCGAACCGGGCGACTGGATTGCGAGCGGGTGGTATCGCTGTGTGGTCCGGCGGCCAACGAGCCTCGGCTGCTGCGAACTCGGTTGGGAGCCAGTTTGCAGCAACTGGTGGCTGGCGAATCGCACGGGGATGCGGTTCGAGTGATTTCCGGTTCAGTACTGGCTGGCCGGACGGCCACGGGGCCCGAGGCCTACCTCGGGCGGTACCACATCCAGGTGTCGTTGTTGCCCGAGTTGGTGGAGCGTGAGTGGTTGGGTTGGCAGAGACCGGGGCGAGACAAGTTTTCGGTGACGTGTGCCTTTGTCGGCTCGGCGTTGTTTGCTCTGGACAGACTGCTGGGCCGATCCAAGCCCAGGGAGGGATACACGTTCAACACGTCGCAAAACGGCAGCGACCGTGCGATGGTCCCGATCGGAAGCTACGAGCGAGTGATGCCTCTGGACGTGATTCCGACCTACCTGCTGAGGGCTCTTGTGGTGGAAGACACCGAGCAGGCCCGCGAGTTGGGGGCATTGGAGTTGGACGAAGAAGATCTATCGTTGTGCACCTACGTCTGCCCGGGCAAGTACGATTACGGCAGTCTGCTGCGGCGGAATCTCGATCGGATCCGGCTGGAAGGTTGAACCCAAAGACCATGACATCGACATGAAATTCGCTCGTCGCATACTCGATAAACTGCATCCGCACTTCGGCAAGGGCGGTCGGCTGGAGCGTTTGTACCCGCTCTACGAGGGCATCGACAGCTTCCTGTTTTCACCGTCGGCACGCGCCAGCGGACAAACTCACCTTCGCGATTCGCTCGATACGAAACGGATGATGAGCACGGTGATCGTGGCGCTGTTGCCCTGTGTGGCGATGGCGTTGTGGAATACCGGTTACCAGGCCAACAGTGTATTGCAGAGTGACGATGTCTTGGCAGCCGCTGCTGCCGAGGGATGGCGAGGAGCGTTGCTGCTGCAGTTGGGTTTGCAGTTCGACGCGAGTTGTCTGGCGTCGAACGTGATCCACGGGAGCCTGTATTTCCTGCCCGTCTACCTGGTGTGCAACATGGTGGGCGCCGGGTGGGAGTTGGTTTTCTGTTGCCTGCGTCGGCACGAACTGAACGAGGGCATGCTGGTCACCGGCGTCTTGCTGCCTTTGACGTTACCTGCATCGATCCCCTTGTGGCAGGTGGCGTTGGGGACAAGTTTCGGGGTGGTGATTGGAAAAGAGGTGTTCGGCGGCAGTGGTCGAAACTTCCTGAACCCGGCCTTGACGGCTCGAGCCTTCCTGTATTTCAACAACGCCACCTCGATGGTCGGTGACCGGGTGTGGGTGGCTGTTGACGGACACACTTCAGCGACTCCGCTAGGCGAACTGGCGGCCGCTCAACCGTCGGCCGCCACGGCGACGATTGACGGATGGTCATGGTGGGACAACTTCCTGGGCGTCACGGCCGGTTCGATGGGCGAGACCTCCACCGTGGCGTGCTTGTTCGGCGCTTTGGTTCTGATCGGAACCCGCATCGGCTCGTGGCGAATCATGCTGTCACTGTTCGTCTCGGCAACGGCCTGGACGTTGCTTCTGGATACGCTGGGCAGTTCGACGAACCCTCTGTTCGCGTTGCCGGTTCACTGGCACTGGGTGCTGGGCGGTTTCGCTTTTGGCACGGTGTTCATGGCCACCGATCCGGTGTCGGCCTCGATGACCCGCACCGGGCAGTGGTATTACGGAGCCTTGATCGGGTTGATAACGATCCTGGTTCGGGTAATCAATCCGGCGTACCCCGAGGGGATCATGCTGGCGATCCTGTTTGGCAACGTGTTCGCTCCGCTGATCGACTACTTCGTGTTGCAGGCCAATATCAAGCGTCGCCAGAGACGGGGGGCTGCCGATGGCTCGTGAATCGACACGTCATACGTTTCTCGTCGCATTATTGCTGTGCCTGGTCTGCTCGTTCGTGGTCTCCCTGGCAGCCGTCTCGCTTCGGGATCGCCAGCAACGCAATCGCGAGGCCTTCCGCAATCGCAACGTGTTGATGGCGGCGTTTCCAGGTGAGTTGTCCGACGAGGCTTCTTTCGTGGAGTTCTACAACAAACGAGGCGTTTCGGGGTTGGAGGACTTTTTTGATCGTTTTGTCGAATTGCGAGCCATCCGCCTGAGTTCCGGTGATGATGTCGCCGACATCGATCCGGCCGGATACAACCAGTTACTGGCGTCGCGAGATCCGGCCCGCAGCAGTGAACTGGATTTGCGAAGCGAACCGGTGCGAGATCTGGCGGGGATCAAGTCACGAGAAGATATCGGGGTGGTTTACCTGGTTGGCGACAGTCGCGACCTGGGCGGATCGTCGAGTGCATCGGTTCGGACAATCGTATTGCCGATTCGCGGTTACGGGCTGTGGTCGACCTTGAAGGGATTCGTGGCGATCGATGGCGAGCGACTTTCGTCGGGACCGGAACGGGTGACCGTACGTGGGCTGACGTATTACGAGCATGGTGAGACGCCCGGCCTGGGTGGTGAGGTCGACAATCCAGCCTGGAAAGCCAAGTGGCCCGGGCGGCGGGTGTTCGATGCGGAATGGGCAGTCAAACTGAATGTGACCAAGAGTCCCCGCAGCGAGTACGACGTTGACGCGTTGACCGGAGCCACGATCACATCGAACGGAGTCTCCCGCATGCTGGAATTCTGGTTGGGAGACGACGGGTATGGACCGTTTCTGAGACGGTTGGGGACGAGCGTCCGACCCCGGACGGGAGGGCCTGATGACTGAACCGAAGGCTCGCGACGTACTGGTCGACCCGTTTTTCGACAACAACCCGATCGCTTTGCAGGTACTGGGAATCTGCAGCGCGTTGGCGGTGACGACTCAGTTGAAGCCAACACTGGTGATGTGTGCTGCGGTGACGTTTGTCGTTGCTTGCTCGAACGCGTCGGTTTCGCTGATTCGCAACCAGATCCCCAGCCGGATCCGCATCATTGTCCAGATGACAGTCATCGCGTCGCTGGTGATTGTCGTCGACCAGGTGATCCAGGCCTACGCCTTCTCGGTCAGCCAGAAGTTGTCGGTTTTTGTCGGCTTGATCATCACCAACTGCATCGTGATGGGGCGTGCCGAGGGCTTTGCAATGAAGAACGGGGTGAAGCTGAGTTTTCTGGACGGGCTGGGCAACGGGTTGGGCTACAGCCTGTTGTTGGTGCTGGTAGCATTGATTCGCGAGTTGTTGGGCAGTGGCAAGTTGTACGGCTTCAGCGTGTTGCGGTTGACGTCAGAGGGAGGCTGGTTCGAGGCCAACGGCCTGTTGCTGTTGTCGCCGAGTGCATTCTTCCTGATCGGGCTGCTGATCTGGGCATTGCGAACGTGGAAACCCGAACAGGTGGAAGGGAGTTAGTCGGGGATGAACGTCGAGCATTACCTGGGCCTGTTGATGAAGGCCGTGTTCATCGAGAACCTGGCTCTGGCCTATTTCCTGGGTATGTGCACCTTTCTGGCCGTTTCGAAGGATGTGCGAACGGCGATGGGGTTGGGAGTGGCGGTGATCGTGATCCAGGGGGTCACGGTGCCGCTGAACAACCTGATTCTGCGGCAGTTGTTGAGCCCTGGCGCGTTGTCGTGGGCGGGCGTCGACCCAACGGTCGACCTGAGGTTTGTCGGGTTGATCAGTTACATCGGCGTGATCGCCGCGATGGTGCAGATCCTGGAGATGGCATTGGATCGTTATTTCCCACGTCTCTACAACTCGTTGGGAATTTTCCTGCCGCTGATCACCGTCAACTGTGCAATTTTGGGTGGCACGTTGTTGATGGTCGAGCGGGATTATAATTTTGGCGAGAGCGTGGTTTACGGATTGGGATCGGGTGTCGGCTGGGCGATCTCGATCATGGCTTTGGCAGGGATTCGCGAAAAGTTGAAATACAGTGACGTACCCGAGGGCCTGCGTGGCCTGGGGATCACGTTCATCACTGTGGGCCTGATGGCGTTGGCGTTCATGGCGTTTGGAGGGATCCAGCTGTGATACAGGTCGTGCTCGGAGTCGCCGTATTCACCTCGGTCGTGATGGTGCTCGTGGCGCTGATCCTGGCGGCTCGGTCCAGGCTGGAGCCGGGTGGCGAGGTGCAGATCGTGATTAACGATCAGCAGACCTTGCGTGTCGAGCGTGGCGGCAAGTTGCTGGGCGTGCTGGCCGATCATGGCGTCTTCGTCTCGTCGGCCTGCGGCGGTGGCGGCACATGTGCTCAGTGTACGGTCCACATTCACGAGGGTGGTGGCGAAATCCTGGCGACCGAGACGGGGCATATCAGCAGGCGTGAGGCACGCGAGGGAATGCGTTTGAGCTGCCAGGTGCCGGTCAAGGGGGACATGCAGATCAAGGTGCCGGCCGAGGTGTTCGAGACCAGCAAGTGGGATTGCACGGTGCGCTCGAACCGAAATGTGGCCACGTTCATCAAGGAACTGGTGCTCGAGTTGCCCGAGGCCGCGGAAGTGGGATTTCAACCTGGGGGGTTCATCCAGGTGGAAGTGCCACCACACCAGTTGTCGTACTCGACGTTTGATATCGAGGAGGAGTACCACGAGGACTGGGACCGGTTTGGTCTGTGGGATGTGGCATCGCAGGTCGACGAACCGGTCGTGCGGGCGTATTCGATGGCCAACTATCCCGGCGAGGCCGGCATCATCATGCTCAACATCCGCGTCGCCACGCCTCCGCCACGCTCGCCCGAAGGCACTCCACCCGGCCAGGTCTCGTCGTACATCTTCGATCTCAAACCGGGCGACCCGCTGACGATCTCGGGTCCCTACGGCGAGTTCTATATCAAGGAGTCCGACAACGAGATGATCTACATTGGCGGCGGAGCGGGAATGGCTCCGCTGCGCAGCCACATCTTCGAACTGTTCAAGGAGCGTCGAACCGAGCGGAAGGTGTCGTTCTGGTACGGTGCACGCAGTCTGCGCGAGATGTTCTACGTCGAGGAATTCGATCGGCTGTCGGCCGACAACGAGAACTTTGACTGGAGGGTGGCGTTGTCGGACCCGATGCCCGAGGACAACTGGGAGGGGCACACGGGCTTCATCCACCAGGTGGTGCTGGATACGTACCTGCAAAATCACCCGGCTCCTGAGGACTGCGAGTACTACATTTGTGGTCCACCCTTGATGCTGCAGGCGGTGCTACAGATGCTGGAGGAACTGGGAGTCGAGCCCGACAACATAGCGTTCGACGATTTTGGGAGTTGAACGTGGCGATGTCGCCAATTCGCCCGCCGCGTGGAATCGAGTGCACCGATGAGCCGCATTGTTGCGATCGCAGTCTTAGGTGCGACCAGCCTGGGGGTACTGCCGCTCGAAGCCGCCGAGTCGGCTGCAGGTCGCACGATGGGCACTTCGTGGTCGGTCATTTGGCACGGGGGCCCGATTGGTTCCGACGAATGGCCTTCCGCAGCGGTCCAAGACGAACTGCGACGGCTGCTGGAGCGGATTGACAGTTTGATGTCGACGTGGCGCGACGATTCGGAGGTCAGCCGTTTCAATGCGTCCCGGTCGACCGACTGGTTTGAGGTGTCGCCCGAGACGTTTCGAGTTGTGAGCCGATCGCTGGAGGTGTCGGCTGCGAGCGGTGGAGCATTTGACGTGACCGTGTCGCGGCTGATCGATCTTTGGGGCTTCGGCCACAAGGGCAAGCAACGAACTCCAACTGACTCGGAAATCGAAACCGCTCGCCATTTGGCGGGTTGGTCAAAACTCGAGTTGCGTGCCGACCCACTGGCGATCCGGAAAACAGAACCCTTGCTGACGGTCAATCTCTCGGCCATCGCCAAAGGGTATGCCGTGGACTGTCTTGGCGAGTTCTTGGAATCGGTCGGAGTGGCCGGCTATCTGGTCGAGGTGGGTGGTGAGACTCGGTTGAAGGGGAGTCGATCCGACGGTGCGGACTGGCGTCTGGGTATCGAGCAGCCGGTGGCGGGTCGGCGGCGCGTGCGTCGCGTGTTGCCTCTTTCAGGGCCAAGTCGTGGAGTGGCCACGTCGGGGGACTACCGGAATCGTCGGCAGATCGGAGATCGAATCGTTTCGCACACGATTGACCCTCGGACCGGTCGACCGGTCGAGCACGACCTCGCAGCGGTGACAGTCGTTGCTGCTGACTGCATGACTGCCGATGCGTTGGCTACGACGTTGATGGTGTTGGGGCCGGACGACGGGATCCACTACGCGAAGCAAAACCACATTGCCGCTCTGTTTTTTGTCCACGACGGGGTCGGGATTCGCGAACAGTCGACGGTCGAGTACCGGGCGTTGGTTTCGGAACCCGGAGAAGCATCGGCAGCAGTTGGTTGGTGGAGCACGTGGTTGCCAGTGCTGGCCTTGGTGCTGTTGGCCGTTCTGGGCCTGTCGGTTGGAGTGCTATTGAAGGGCAAGATGTTGGTGGGCAGCTGCGGTGGACTGGCCCTGTTGTGCAGCGATCGCGACGATCCGCAGTGTGGAACGTGTCATGTTCGCGGAACGGGGTCCGACGGCGAGATAACCGGGCATGCTGATCACCCTGATCACTCGGACCACTCGGACCAAGAGTCGAGTCCAGAATCAGTAATGGAGGGGCATCGTGGCAGCGGTTGACCTGGTGATTGCTGGCGGAGGAATTGTCGGGCTGGCCACGGCCTACCGGTTTCTGGAACGGTTCCCCGACCGAACTGTCGTGGTGTTGGAAAAGGAATCGAAGGTGGCCGAGCATCAAACCGGGCGCAATTCCGGTGTGCTGCATTCGGGCATCTACTACAAGCCCGGTTCGTTGAAGGCAAGAAACTGCCGTGCCGGCAGGATGGCGATGCAGGAGTTTTGCCAGCGATACGGAATCCCTTTTGACGTCTGTGGCAAGGTGGTGGTGGCGGTTGACGAGAGTGAACTGGGTGCGTTGAGCCAGATCGCCAAGCGGGCCGCGGCCAACGGCGTCGCCTGCGAGATGATCGGCCCGGAGCGGTTGGCCGAAATCGAGCCTCATGCCGCGGGGATCCGCGCATTGCATGTTCCGGAAACCGGGATCGTCGACTACCGCAGGGTGTGTGAGACGATGGCCGAGTGGATTGTCGAGCGGGGAGCCGAGATCCGGTTCGGAGCTCGCGTGCAGGGCGTGAGGTCCGGCGAGCGGGAGGTGGTGGTCGAGTCGAGTGGTGGCGAGGTGATTGCCGGGATGTTGGCCAATTGCAGCGGTCTGCATTGCGACCGGTTGACCTTGATGGGAGGCGTGAAGCCGACGGCCAAGGTGGTGCCGTTTCGGGGCGAGTACTACGAATTGAAACCCGAGGCACAGCACCTGTGCCGTCACCTGATTTACCCGACGCCGGACCCGAAGTTCCCGTTCCTGGGTGTACATTTCACGAGGATGATTCGAGGTGGCGTGGAGTGCGGACCGAACGCCGTGCTGGCATTTGCCCGTGAGGGGTATCGGATGCGAGACATCAACGTGCGAGACTTGTTCGAATCGTTGACCTACATCGGGTTCCTGCGAATGGCGTCTCGGCATTGGCGGACCGGGATGGGAGAAATGTGGCGATCCTTGAGTAAGCGGGCTTTTGTGGCCGCGTTGTCAAGACTGTTGCCCGAGATCCAAAGCGAGCATCTTGTGAGGGCTCCGGCCGGAGTTCGGGCTCAGGCACTGTCGGCCGACGGGACACTGGTTGACGATTTCCTGATTCAGGACCACAAACGGATTGTCAACGTGTTGAACGCTCCGTCGCCTGCCGCCACCGCGTCATTGAATGTCGGGCGTTTGGTGGTCGAGCGATTGGCCAAACGGTTCGAGTGATCCATTGGGCAGCCAATAGAGATCGGGAGAGATTCTGTGAGCGAAGTGGACGTGACGCTGTTTGCGGTCGAGCGGCTGAAGGAATATTCAAGGCGTGTCTTTGGGCATTTCGGTGTTGGGAAATCGGAGTCGGCCGAGGCGTCTGAGATCCTGTCGTCGGCCGATCTGCGTGGAATCGACTCTCATGGGATCGCTCGACTGCACGCCTACTCGGTGATGCTCGAAGCCGGACGCATCAACCCTCGTCCCGAGATCCGGATCGTTCGCGAGACCTTGGGGACGGCGACCGTCGATGGAGACAACGGGTTGGGACTGGTCGTCGGCCCGTGGTCGAACCGGTTGGCGATGGACAAGGCCACCGAGGTGGGGACCGGCTGGGTGGCCGTGCGGGGTAGCAATCACTATGGGATCGCCGGGTACTACGTGATGGAAGCCTTGAAGCGTGACCAGTTGGGTTGGGCGATGACGAACACGACGAAGATCGTGGCTCCGATGTGGGGTGCCGAGCGAATGCTGGGGACCAATCCGATTGCGATTGCGTTTCCGGGTTTCGAGGAGCCTCCGATCGTGATCGACATGGCGTCGCCAGTCGCGGCCTTTGGCAAGATCGAGATGGCCATCCGCAAGGGGGAATCGATCCCGGAGGGTTGGGCGATTGATTCCGACGGTCAACCGACGACCGATCCGACTGAGATGGCCGACGGGGGTGCGATGCTGCCGTTGGGGTCAACTCGAGAGGCCGGCGGGCACAAGGGGTACTGCCTGGGAGCGATGATCGACATACTGTCGGGAGTGCTCAGCGGTGCCAACTGGGGGCCGTTCACTCCGGTCTTCACGACCGATTTCGAGACGCCGACTCGTGAGGTCGGTGTCGGGCTGGGGCATTTGTTCGGGGCCATGCGGATCGACGCCTTCATCGATCCGGACGAGTTCAAGCGACAAATCGACGATTGGATTCGGACCTTTCGTAAGACAAAGCCGGCTCCGGGGACGGAGGGCCCGATCATTCCGGGTGATCCCGAGCGTGAGGCCGAAGCGGAACGTCGCGAGACGGGGATTCCGCTGGTGGCGGCCGTGGTCGCTGACCTGCAGGACATTTCGCGGCGGACCGGAGTGGCGTTCGACTAGTGGACAATCTGGCAATGGGGAAGTTGACGGGCCAGATTGGCCGAACCTTGCTGCGTGATGGCGGTTCCCGAGATTGTCAGGCGTCGTAGCGTGCCGAGGGCGTGGAGTGCTGGGAGGTCGTCGTCGTCGAGCTGGGTGCCGGTGAGGTCGAGGTACCGGAGCGTCGGATGGCCGACGAGATATTTGAGTCCGGCGGCGGTGACTCGGGTGCCGCCGAAACCCACCTGCGACATCAGGGTTAGACGCTCAAGGTGCGGCAGGGTTGCGATATGGGCCAGCCCGGCATTGGTGATGGCTGTCAGGCCCAGGTCGAGACTCCGGAGGTTCTTGAGTTGCCCAAGCGGGATCAGCGATTTGTCCTGGAGACGAGTGGCGTTGAGGTTGAGATGCTCGAGAGTCGATATTTTGGCCAGTTGGGTGAGTCCAATGCCAGTGATCGATTTCTTCTCAAAACCGGTTTTCCGAAGCACGAGGCCGCGGAGCGACTGGAATTGGGCGAGGTGGACTGTCGACGAGTCCACGATCAGTGGGCAGTTTTCGAGATGGAGGGCTTGTAAGCTTCGGACGCCGGACAGATGGGCCAGCGAGTCGCCGCTGATGTCGGTGTCGGACAGGTCGAGAAGTATCAGTTCCGACAGTTTGGACAGGTTGCCGAGCGAGTTTCCCTGAATCCGGGTGCCTGAGAGTGAGAGTGCTCGCAGGTGGGTGAGACTGGCCAGTTGAGTGATTCCGCTATCGGTGATCCGAGTTCCTGACAACGAAAGGTGTTGGAGTTGTCGAAGTGGCCGGAGTGCAACGACGGACTGGTCAAGAATTCGGCGTCCCGAGAGATCCAAAACTCGAAGTTGGGCGAGTTGATTGAGGGCGAGGAGACCGACGGATGTGACGCGAGTGACGCCAAGGTCGAGTGCCTTCAATTTAGTGAAGCCAGCGATAGGTTGGATTGTCGTGTCGTCGATCGGCGTGCCATAGAGGTCGAGGAATCTGAGGCGGTGGGCGAGTGGGGTGAGTTCGGTGATACTTGTGACGGATGTGTTGCGGAGGCTGATGCCACTGAGGGTCTTGAGCAACAACAGCTTGCGGATGACGTCGGGTCGAATCGTGTGGTCGCGACCGATGTGGTCGTCGGTGAGCGTGACGACGGTGGCCTGTGAGGAATCGGGTTGCCAGGGGACTTTCAGGAAAGTCGACAATTCGCCAAACCGTTCGTGATGTCGTTGGGAGATGTGTTTGCCCAGCGGTGTGGATTTTATGGAGGCGAGTGTGGCGGTAGACGTCGAGCAGTCGCCGGCCAGGACACCGAGTAGCAGAAATGCCATTTGCCGAGTCATTGAGTCGTCTCACGGGTTGGGCCGGATGTTGGTCGCCTGACAGCATCGCCCCGAGTGTTGCCGGGGGCAAGTCACTGTGTGGCTGGTTGTGGTGGTTCCGAGAGGGTTCGTATACTCGAGTTGTTCCGCCAGAGTCCTGCCGAGTCGATTTGCGAATGCCTGTTCGATCCCGCGTTTTGCTGTTGGCAATGATGTGTTTGCCGGCGAATTGTTTAGCCGTGGACTGGCCGCAGTGGCGGGGTCCGGAACGAAACGGGGTTTCGGCCGAAACCGGCCTGCTGAAGCGATGGCCCACGACTGGTCCGCAGCGGGTTCGAACGGTCAACGGCTTGGGCGAAGGCTACGCAAGTGTCGTGGTAAGTGACGGCCATTTGGTGACGATCGGCAAGCAGGGTGAGACGGTGTTTGCGAGGTGTTTTTCTGATTCGAACGGCCGATTGTTGTGGTCGACTCGGATTGGGCAAACCGGCCGCAAGGCACTTTCGACTCCAACGATCGACGGCAAACGCGTGTATGCTCTCGATCCGGACGGAGTCCTCCACTGTCTGTCACTTGCAGACGGGCGGGTGATCTGGAAGCGGCAATTCGTGGCTGACTTTGGCGGCAAACTGCAGAACGGACGCGGGTTTGCCGAATCGCCTTTGATCGATGGTGACGCCGTGGTCGGGACTCCGGGTGGCGAGCAGCACACGGTTGTGCTGTTGGACAAGCTGACCGGCAAGACTCGCTGGAGTTGTCAAGTCGAGA
>CAVOEV010000030.1:0-26627 GCA_963694825.1 Planctomycetota bacterium | reverse complement strand
CTTTGAGTCGTGCGGATGTGGCCGGTCCGCCGTCGCCGCTGAAGCCGGGTTGTCCGATGCCGGCGACGGTTGAAATGGTGTGAGTTCTGGCATCGACGCGGCGGACGACGTGGTTCTTCATTTCGACAAAGAACATGTTGCCGGCGGTGTCGAAGCGAACTTCGTAGGGTTCGTTGCAGCGGGCGGATGTGGCCGGTCCGCCGTCGCCTGAGTAGCCCGGCTTGCCGCTGCCGGCGACGGTCGAGATCAGTCCGGTGCGGCGATCGATGCGGCGGACGCAGTGGTTGTCGATTTCACAGACGTAAAGTGCCCCGTCGGGTCCGAGCGAGATTCCAAACGGGCCACCAAGGGTCGCTCGGTCTGCCGGTCCTCCGTCGCCGCTGTAGCCGGATTGGCCACTGCCCGCCATGGTGACGACTCGGCCGGCGGCCGAGAGGTTGGTTGACGAGACCAGGAGCAGCGTGACGAGGGGCCACACGAGTAGCGGGAAGCGGCGGTGGGTCATGGTGTACTCGAATCAGCCGTCGCTGCCGACGGTGACCGGAACCGGCTTGAGCGTGGGCAGCAGGGCCCACTGGCTGAAGGCGATCGGTGTGAACACCGCCAGGGCGAACAGCGAGTTGCGGAAGAATGGCAGGGCGGCCGTGTAGCAGCCGATCAGGCCGGTGAAGTTGGATGTGTACATCGACGTGGTGGCCCAGACGCCTAGGTTGGTCAACAGGAAGAACAGGATCTGAGCCGCCAGGGCCGATCCACCGATCCTCCAGGCCGTACGCTCGCCTCGGAGCAAGAACCCGATCGAGGTTCCGGCCACCAGCGAGCCGTAGACGATTGGTGTGTTGGAATAGAATGCGTTTTGCATGCTTCCGCTGATCAGTCCGATGAGGGTGTCGCTGACGAGCATGACGATCAGCGGGCAGAGGCAGGCGAGTTCGCGACGTCCAAAGTGGGCTCCGGCGAACAGGCACAGAGCCATCATTGGTGAGAAGTTCCAGGGGTAGTAGACCATGTGGTCGAGCGACACATCGATGCCGACCCGAGGCAGCAGGTACGGCATCAGTCGGATGAGCAGTGCGTAGGCAACGAACGCCAGGACAAACCACGTACGGGGACGACGCATCGGCAGCAACCTCGAAAAAAACAACTCGAACCGCGTCAATGGGTTCTTCGCGGCCAATTACACCACATTGGGCAATTCAATGGAATCCACTGTTTGAGACGGTTCGGGTCAGTCGTCGCCGGTAACGAGGCCTGCCGCCTTCCTGACGCTCGCTGGTTGTTTGTTGGTTGTTGTGACGAAAGGGGTCAGGCCCCGTCACGTGCGGCGGCTGACCTTTGCGTTACGTGTGGGCTGCTCGTTGGAGTCGGTTATTGAGTGCGACGCCTAGTCCGGAGTCGGGGAATCGGACGGCGACGATTTGTTCGAGACTGGCGTCGTCGAGGCGATGCAGTGCTGCGAAGAAGTTGGCGGCGGCTTCGATCAGGTTGCCTGATTCGGAGAGGACTTCGAGTGCGGCCCAGGTGTGTGTCGAGTCGGGAGGCGTGAGAGTGAGCAGGCCCGACGTGGTTGCTGGGGGCTTGGTGATGGCATCGACCAGGACGACTGGTGTCCTGGGTGCGTAGTGTTTGGCCAGCAGGCCGGGTGCGGGTGCGGCCTGGTCGACGGGTTGTGTTCCCTGGTGGACATGGACCTTGCCGATCGTGTCTCTGAGTTCTTCGAGAGTCACTCCTCCGGGTCTCAGCAGGCAGGGGACAGGTCCCGAGAGGTCGAGCACGGTCGATTCGATACCGACTTTGCACGGGCCGGCGTCGAGCACTGTTTCGATTTGTTTGCCAATCTGGTTTCCGAACTGGCTGCGAACGTGTTCGGCGGTGGTGGGGCTGATCGAGCCAAACCGGTTGGCGCTGGGAGCGGCGATCGGGCAGCGGGCCGTTTCGATCAAGCGTTTGGCGACCGGGTGATCGGGGATTCGGACTGCGACAGTGGGCAGTCCGGCCGAGACGATTTCCGGTATGGTTTCGGAGCGGGGCAGGACGAGGGTCAGCGGTCCGGGCCAGAAGGCGTTTGCGAGTGGTTGGGTGAGTGGTGGCAATTCGGAGACGACGGTTTCGAGTTGTGTGATGTCGGCGATGTGGACGATGATCGGGTCGAACCGAGGCCGGTTCTTGGCATCGAAGATGGCAGCCACGGCCTGTGCGTTGGTGGCGTCGGCTCCGAGTCCGTAGACGGTTTCGGTGGGGAACGCGACCAGGCCGCCGTTTTGCAACGTTGCTGCGGCCAGATCGATTTGTTTTTGACTGATTTCGAAGTCGGTCACGGCAATTCGACCAGCACGTCGTCGCCTTGGATGATGACGGGAAGCGAACCGTGTCGGATCGCATCGGTCAGGCAGTGTTGTCCGTTGGTGACGTCGAATTGCCAGCCGTGCCATGGGCAGGTGACGACACAGCCGTCGAGTTGTCCTTTTCCGAGCGGTCCGCCGGCGTGCGGGCAGACTCCATCGAGGGCATGGAGTCTGCCGTCGACGTTGTAGAGTGCGATCACCCGCCCTCCGGCAGTGAACTCGTGCGACGACCCAACCGGGATATCCGACAGCGCGGCGATGCGAACGGTTTCGGGCATGCCGTGTATGTTCGACTCGAGTCGACGGGTCGTCAACTGCCAGTCGGTGCGAGCTTGCGGCCAGTGTGTGCCATTCCGAGTCAGGCGGCCCAGGGCAGGCTGGGGTTCTTGGCTCGTCGGCTGCGTTGGCCTTTGGGTCGAGGTCGAGATTTCCAGCGTCGGTGGAGCCAGAAGTACTGGTCGGGAGTTCGTCGAACGACTCGTTCGAGTGCTGCGGTGTAGGCTTCGGTCAGCGATCGAACGGGGTTGTGGCCATCGAAGTTCGCCGTATCGATCAGTTCTTCGCAGCCGACTTCGAACCGTTCGGGGCCATCGTCCGAATCGAGTCGGATGGCGTAACCGACGCAGATCAGGGCGTTGTGCCGGAGCGCCAGGAGTGCGATGGACTTGAAGGTCGAGGCGGGATGACCGAAGAAGTCGACGAACAGGCCGTGCGAGCCGGCGTCCTGATCGCCGAGCATGGCCAGGTCGCGGCCGGCTTCGAGTCGTTCGACCATCTCGCGGCTGGCTCCGTTCTTGTCGAGCAGGTCGTGGCCGGTGTCGCTGCGGAAACGGAGGAAGAACCGGTCGAGGTGTGGGTTATCAAGGCGGCGGGCGATGACTCCCATCGGGAAACCGAAGATGCCGAAGATCCAGACGGCCAATTCCCAGTTTCCCATGTGGCCGCTGATCAGGATGACCGGTCGGTCGGAGAGCAGTGCGCTGACGGCCTGGTCCTGGTTGCGGAAGCGGATCAGGCGGCGGAAGTTGTGTCGAGTGAGTCGTTGGCGGAGGTGGAGGACTTCGCCGACGGTGCGAAACAGGTGCCACCACATGCGGCCGATCAGGCGATCGGCATCGACATCGGGTCCGAGAGCACGACGGATATTTTCGGTGGCGATTCTGTGTCGAGTCAGGCGGCGAGGCAGCAGGCGGTGGACACAGAACCCGGTGAGGCTCGAGCCCAGATCGATGGCCCACAGCGGCATTGCGTGCACCAGCACGACCATCGTGCGAAAGGCCGCGTATTCGAGAAGATGCCGAAGTCGTCGGGCCATCCCGGCGTCCTTGCCGTGGAGGAATGTGGTGGGATGTGTTGAACAAAGGTTGAAGCGAGTCGTCGAGAGTGTGCCGCGGCTTGGTGGTCGGGTCAAGAGGGATGCGTTTTGCGGCTGAGTGGTCGGATTGCGAGCCTGGCTATTTCTTGCGTTTCGCTTTGGCGGGGATTCTGGGGTCACGTTTCAGCGGCATCGAGACGGTTTTCCGGGTCCAGGCCGATTGGTAGATGGCCTGGATAATCTCGACGCTGCGTCGTCCTTCGCGGGCGTCGATCAGCGGTTTGCTGCCGGTCCGGATCGAGCGGATGAAGTCCTTGAGTTGGTGTGTGTGTCCGTCGAACGAGATGGCCGACGGGTCGCTGGCTCCGCTGCCTCCCACTTCGTCGCCGCCAAACCGTGCGATGATGGCGGCATCGTTGCTTCGTCCCTTGGCGAAGTTCCAGGTCACGAGCCGGTCTTCTTCGACGACAGCAGTTCCGTGGGTGCCGTGGATTTCGACCTTCTTGGAGAACCCCGGATAGGCCGCGGTGGTGGCTTCGATGGTGCCCAGTGCCCCGTTGGCGAATCGCACCGCGGCCACTCCGGTGTCTTCGACCTCGATTCTCTTGTGAGCCAGCGTATCGGTCAGGGCGGTGACCTCGGCCACGTTCCCCATGAGGTAGGCGATCAGATCGACGCTGTGGATGGCCTGGTTCATGTAGGCTCCGCCACCGTCGAGGGCCCATGTGCCTCGCCAACCGCCACTGTCGTAGTATTCCTGGGTCCGCCACCACTTGACGTAGCTGTCGGCGAGCGTGAGTTTGCCGAATCGGCCCGAGTCGATGGCTGTTTTCAGTACCTGTGTCACACCGTGGTAGCGTGACGGGAAGATGGTGGTCAGTTGGACTCGGTTCTTGCGGCAGGCATCGATGATGGCATCGCAGCGTTTGAGAGTGATTTCGAGTGGTTTCTCGACGACGACGTGTTTGCCGGCGGCGGCGGCGGCAACGGCCGGGTCGCGGTGGGCTCCACTGGGCGTGCAGATGGTGACGATGTCGACCGAGGAGTCCTGGAGCATCTGTTCGAGAGTTGCGTAGGCGGTCACTCCCGGATTGGCCTCAGCAAAACGTTCGGCTGCTGTGGGGAACGCGTCGAAGCAGGCGGTGATATTGGCACCGCGGATCTCGTTGACGGCCAACGCGTGGAAGTTGGCGATCATGCCGCAGCCAACGATGCCGAATCCAGTTGCCATGATGGAGTCTCGTGCTCTTTGAGGAATACAGGTTGTTGAGCTGTTTGTTTCGGTCGCAGTTCAGTCGCTGCTGAGCGTGACACGGCAGAAGCGTTTCTTGCCGACCCACAGCAGCAGTCCGTCGGTGACGTCGACGAGTGTGTCGTGGCTGTCGAAGCGTTGTTTGTCCGGGCCGAAGTAGGCTCCGCCCTGCGAGATTGCTCGTCGGGCTTCGCTGGTGGAGTTGCAGAGGTTGGTGAGTTTGAGGAGTTGTGCGGCGGGGAGTTGTCCGTTGTTGAGTTCGGCGATCGAGACGACGAATTCGGGGATGTCTTCGGGTTGGCCCCCCGATCCGATTTCTCGTTCCCAGCGTTCGATCGCCAGGTCGGCGGCTTCCTGCGAGTGGTATTGCCCGATGACGGCCGCAGCGAGTCGTTGTTTGCACTGCTTGGCGTGTCCACCGAGCAGTGAGTCGACGTTTTCGAGCGGCATGTCGGTCAGCAGTTCGAAGTACATTTTCATGCAGTCGTCGGGCAGTTGCATGAATTTCTTGATCATGTCGAAGGGTGAATCGGCGATGGCGATGTAGTTGTCGAGGCTTTTGCCCATCCGGCGGTGTCCGTCGAGTCCGACGAGGATGGGTGACATGACTCCCACTTGGCCGGGTTGTCCAGCGTCCTTTTGGAGGTCGCGGGCGAGCATGAAGCTGTAGAGTTGTTCGGTGCCGCCGAGTTCGATGTCGGCAGAGACCTGGACCGAATCCCACGCCTGCATGATTGGGTAGAGGCATTCGTGGAGATAGATGGGGGATTCGGACTTGTAGCGTTTAGAGAAGTCATCGCGAGTGAGCAGTTGAGCGACGGTGACCTTGCTGGTCAGTTCGAGAGTTTCGAGGAAGGACATGTCGGCGAACCAATCGCCGTTGTGGACGATTTCGGCCGAGTCGAGATCGATGACCTGTCCGAGTTGCGAGAGGTAATCGGCGGCGTTGGCTTGGACCTGTTCGAGGGTCAGTCGGGCGCGGGTTTCGTCTCGACCGCTGGGGTCGCCGACCAGGGCGGTGTAGTTGCCGATGATGATCACGGCCTGGTGTCCCAGCGACTGGAACTGTCGCATTTTGCGCATCGGGACGGTGTGGCCCAGGTGCAGGTCGATGCCGGTGGGATCGATGCCGTACTTGATGCGAAGCGGCGTGTCCGACGCGAGACTCTGTTCGAGCTTTTCGATCAGTTCCGACTCGGGCACGATCTGTTCGGTGCCACGGCGGATGATTGCGAGTTGTTCGTCGACGGGAGGAAACGGCATCGAGGGGCATCCGCAGCGTGCGAGTGTCGTGGTGGTCCCCAAGCTATCAACCGCGTTGGGCAGTGGAAAGTGCTGATGGGTCCCTGTCTCGGGATGGCGGAACGCGGCTGCGAACTTGAGCGTCTTGGACCCGGTCAAACGGCTGCCGACTCGATCATCATCGAGAGGATATTGAAGGCGTTGAAGAGCATGTGAATCACCACGACGGCCAGGAAGCTGCCGGTGCGGTGATAGGTCACACCGAGCACCAGTGCCAGCGGTGCCAGGCCGACCGCATCCTGCCAACTTGGGTGAATCGTACAGAACGCCAAGGCTGTCAGCAGGATGGAGAACGACGGAGACAGGTGGTTGAGGAGAGTCCGTTGCAGAATCACTCGAAACATCAGCTCTTCGACCCACGGTGCGACCAGGACGGCGCTGATGGTCACCGTGATCAGCACTTGCCCGGTCTTGTCTTCGCCGATCAACTTCAGCAGCGGATGCATGAGATTTTCGGGGCGAAACGGCAGAGTGGCTTGGAAGACAATCAGAGTTGGCAGCAGGCAGGCCAGGAAGCCGACGATTCCGTAGAGCAGTTGTCGTGTCAGGGATTGAGCGTTGGATGTGGAGTTTCTCCAGGCCCAGGTCCAGTTGCGTTGTCCGGTTGGAGTGGTTTCGGTTGTGTAGTAGTTGGCGTTGTGGCGGGCGGCTTCGATCAGAGCGATCAGGAATCCGAACAGTGCGAGGTGCATCAACGAGTTGTGGATGATGGGTGCGTTGACGGCATCGGCGCCGGCGGCGGCGGTGGTCGGTGTTGGTTTCATGGCGAAGATCGAGAGAGAGAGCCATGTGGCGACGGTGGCGGGCAGCAGCCAGCCGGGCCAGGGCATCAGGTTTCGAGAGTGAGCGGCGGGCCAGGGGGATTGGCCGAGCGCGCGCCACACCAGGAACCCGCAGGTGCCGATGCTGACGAGCACGAGCAGGTTGATGAGCAAGGCCAGCAGGGACATCAGGTCAATGGGTGGCGTCGACATGTTGGAGAATTGTACGAGATCAGGTGGTCACAGCAGAGGCTGTTCCGGCTGACTTGGGCTGCTATCATCGGCCGCGTGACGAGCATCCTGGAGAGAATTGTCGAAACGACTCGCGGTCAGATGGCTCGCCGTCGGGCGGAGTGTCCGGCATCGGAGCTGGAGAGTCGGTTGGTCGATCTGCCGCCGGTTCGAGGGTTCATCGATGCGATTGCCGATTCTCACGACGTGGCGCTGATTGCGGAGATCAAGAAGGCGTCGCCGTCGGCGGGTTTGATCCGAGCGGATTTCGACCCGCTGGAATTGGCCACGACGTACGCCGCCTCTGGGGCGACGTGCCTGAGTTGCCTGACGGATGAACCGTTTTTTCAGGGGCGGCTCGAGGACCTCGTGGCGGTGGCTGAAGCGGTGGACAGGCCGGTTCTGAGAAAGGATTTTCTCGTGGATCGGTACCAGTTGCTCGAGGCTCGGGTGGCCGGAGCGGATGCGGTGCTGTTGATTGCCGAGTGCCTGGATGGTTGTGAGTTGTCGGAGCTGTACCTGGCCGCAGGGGAATTGGGGCTGGACGTGTTGTTGGAGATCTACGAGCCGGAGAATCTTTCGCGAGCTCTGGATCTGGATCCTCGGTTGTTGGGAATCAACAACCGCAATCTGAAGACGTTCGAGACCGACCTGGGGCATACGTTGAGGCTGGCGGCGGATGTGCCTGCGACGACGATGCTGGTGGCCGAGAGTGGGATTCGCAGTCGTGAGGACGTTGAGTGTCTGGCCGCAGGGGGTGTGAAGGCGATCCTGGTTGGTGAGACCTTGATGAGGGCGGAGTCGGTGGCCGAGAAGACCGGCGAACTGGTAGGCGTACCGCGGGTGGTGAGCCATTGAGAGTTGCGTTGGCTCCAACCCGGTCCAGAGTACTTCAAGAAAGTAAACAAAGAGAGTGCACGAAAATGACGAGCGAATATCCGGTCGAGCATGTGTTGGTGGTGCCGACCAGTCTGTTTCATGAGATCGGGCATTTCCAAGGGTTCTGCCCCGACATCGAAGTCTATCTCGAGCGTCTGCTCGACCCGGCTCAAATGAGTTTTCGGCCACGGGACACGGTTGAGGAGGATCCGAGTCTGAAGCAGTTGATTCCGTATTGTCTGTTTCGTCATGACGGTCGGGTGTTCAATTACCGTCGCGGGACCGAGCAGGGTGAGGGCCGGCTGCACAGCAAGCGGTCGATCGGCATCGGCGGTCACATTTCGTCCGAGGACACTCATGCCGGTGGTTCGGCTTACGAGGAGGGGATGCAGCGGGAGATTGCCGAGGAGGTGTACTTGGAAACCGGGTATACGGAGCGTTGCGTGGGCTTGATCAACGACGATTTGACCGAGGTCGGGGCGGTGCACTTGGGTGTTGTGCACGTGTTCGATCTGGATGAGCCCAAAGTTCGAGCTCGTGAGGAGTCGATAATCGAAACATCATTTGCCACTCCCAAAGAACTGCTCGACGACCGCGAGTCGTTCGAGACCTGGTCACAGATCTGCCTGGAATACCTGGTGGCAGAAGCAGGTGAATCGGGTGAGGGAGCTGGCTGAGGCGGTCCAACACGGCGTCAGCAAGGGAGTGCGGGCGATGAAGAATCGGATGACGATCGTGGCGTCGGTTTTTTTATTGGTGCTGGTCGCCTGGGCGGCTGACTGGACGGATGCCGCGGATGGGGTGGTTGCCAACGTGAAGGTTGGCCCGGCACCGGCTGCCGGTACCGGGTCGGTCGATACGGCGAGCCTGGGTCGGATGCTGGGCGAGTTGGGGATTGTACCGCAGGTGACGGGGACTCGTTTCGATTTCGATTTTGCTTCGCGTGAGGAGGAGGACCAGGAGTGGGCGTTTGCCATGTCGGTGGTGCTTAGCCAGGACGCCGGGACGGTTTGGGTGATGGCATGGTTGGAGGAGATGCCCGAGCAGGCGTCGAAGGTACCGGCGGCGGCGTTGTTGAGAATGCTGTCGGCGAACGACAGCCTGGGGAACGGGAAGTTTTTTGCCTATGACCGGAGGAACCGTCGGTTCCTGATGCAGCGAGTGCTGCCCAATCGGGGGATCACCGCATCGGGACTTCGTGGCGTGTTCCAGGACATGGCCCGTGGCGTGATCGGCAGCCATTCGACCTGGTCGGTGGCACGCTGGTCCGAGGCTCCGGAAGTGCAGCAATCGACGTTGCCTCCGGCACCCGCGGCTGAACGGCGGAGGTAGGCGGCCGCGTTCGGGCTGGGCGTTGTTGGAGGTCGTGTCGGGGGCTAGAATGGCGGGGCTGGCAACCACTGGTGTGGTTGCTCCCGCCGCCGAGCCGTCCCGGCTCCGTCACCCGACTTCCTCAGCGGTCATCGCATGAGATCCTGCCGGTCTGTTCTTGTCTCGTTCCTGGTCTCGTTCTTGGCCGCATTGCCGTTCGCATTGCCGGTCACTCTGCTTGTTGTGGGTTCGATTCCCGTCGCGGCAGCCGAGTTATTGCCGGCGAATCGGCCGATCAACGAGGCGATCGACCATTACCTGCGGCTGGGTTGGGTCGAGGCGAAGGTGAAGCCGAGTCCACAGGTTTCCGAGGCCGGGCTGATTCGGAGAATGACACTGGATTTGGCGGGTCGGATTCCGACGGTGGGTGAGACTCGAGCGTTTGTGGATTCGAGTTCTCCGACGCGATGGACTGGTTTGGCGGATCGGCTGCTCGAGAGTCCTGATTTTGCGTATCACCATCGCAACCAGTTGGACCTGTTGTTGTTGGCGACGAAAAAGAGCGACGGTGAGTTCCGCAAGTACCTGTTGACGGCGGCTCGTGAAAATCGCAGTTGGGACGTGTTGTTCCGTCAGATGATGACTGGTCGCGAGGAGAACTCGGACGAGAAGCCGGCATTGGCGTTCTTGAAGGCTCGAGCCGGCAGTCTCGACGACCTGACCAACGACACCAGCATATTGTTCTTTGGAGTCAACGTCAGTTGTGCCAAGTGCCACGACCATCCGCTGGTCGACGATTGGACCCAGGATCATTTTTACGGCATGGCGTCGTTTTTCACTCGGACCTACCTGACCAAGAAAAACACCTTGGCCGAGAAGTCGACCGGCGGCATCAAGTTCAAGACAACCTCTGGCGAGGAGAAGCAGGCTCGGTTCATGTTCTTGACCGGAACGGAGGTGCCCGAGCCGAAGGTCGAGTTGTCGGCCGAGCAGCGAAAGGCTTTGGTGGCGGAGGAGAAGCGGCAGATGAAGGACGCCAAGGCACCGGCGGCGAAGGTTCCCGGCTTCAGTCCTCGAGCCAAACTCGTCGAGTTGGCCTTGGGAGTCGACGATCGGCGTTTTTTTTCTCGAGCGATCGTCAACCGGATCTGGTTGCGGCTGATGGGGCGGGGGATTGTGGATCCTCCCGACCAGTTGCATTCGGCCAATCCGCCGTCGCATCCCGAACTACTCGATTGGCTCGCCCGCGATCTGGCGACTCGAGGCTACGATCTGAAGCGATTGATCCGCGGCATCGTGTTGAGCGACTCGTACGCGATTTCGAGTCGGCATGTTGGTGAGGGTGAGGTTCCTGGTGCCGAGACGTTTGCGGTGGGTTTGGTCCGGGTGTTGACTCCACGGCAGTACGCCTTGTCGTTACTGGTGGCGACATCGAATCCGGACCGTGTTTCGCTTGAGGCCATGTCGGGTGGCTGGGCGAAGCGTCGCGAGCAATTGGAGAGCGAAGCGGGTGGTTTGGCGGGGAAGATCGAGTTGCCAGGCGACAATTTTCAGGTCAGTGTGGATGAGGCGTTGTTGTTTTCGAACAATGACCAGTTGCAGGCCAGTCTGTTGAAGGATTCGGCCGACCGGTTGGTGGGCAGTTTGAAGTCCATTGGCGACCGTCGTCGGTTGATTGGTCGTGCGTTTGAAGCGACGTTGTCACGGTCACCGGACACGGACGAGGTTGTTGAGTTCGAGGTGTTTTTGACGAAGAGAGAGAAGGCGGGTCGGGTCTTGGCGATCCGTCAGATGGTCTGGGCGCTTTTGACCAGTCCGGAGTTGCGGTTCAATTACTGAAGGATTCCGGCAACAGTTTTAGACAGGACACAGGCAGTCAGTTTGGTTGGGCGGACATCCGTGTTGGCCTCGTAAGGAGTGGTTGGAGATGGCGCGATCCAGTAGCGAATTGTGTAGACCTGCCGAGCATGTGTCTCGGCGAGGTTTTCTGAGTGCAGCGGCAGCCGGAGCGACTGCAGGCGGGTTCGCTCAGGACATGACCGTTCTCGACGTATTGAAGAATCCGTCGTTGGCCGCGGAGATCAAGAAGCAGCAGAAGCATGTGATCCTGTTGTGGTTGGCTGGTGGCGCGAGCCAGTTGGAGACCTGGGATCCGAAGCCTGGCCGTCCGACGGGCGGTCCATTCCTGCCGATTTCGACCAACGTTCCGGGCATCCAGATCAGCGAATTGCTGCCCAAGATGGCTGGTCGGATGCAGGACACGGCGATCATTCGCAGCCTGAGCACGGGGATCGGCGACCATGGTGGCGGAGCATCGTTGATGGAGACGGGGCGTCGCAAGGAACCGGGTCTACAGCATCCGGATTTGGGTGCGATCATTGCTCGAGAGCTAGGTCGAGCCGACAGCCAGGTTCCCGACTATGTCAGTTTCTACGCTTCGACCGAGGGGCGTCGTAAGGGCACGTCGGGTTATCTCGGAGCCCGCTTCGCTCCGATGTTCCTGTCAGACAGCATGATCCCTCTGAACATCCGTCGCCTGGAGAGTCTCAGCGAAATCGACCATCGCGAGCGAGCCGATCTGCGAGCCCTGCTGGCTCGCCGGTTTACTCGAGGCCGCCACAGCCGCAACAACGTGTTGGGGTCTCACACGAGTGCTTACCAGCGAGTCCGCGGGATCATGGCCAGTGAAGAGCTGTTCAGCATCGACAGCGAGCCGGCCGCGGTTCGGGCAAAGTACGGCCCGACGCAGTTTGCCGAGCAGTGTCTGGTCGCCAGGCGGATGGTCGAAGCGGGTGTCCCCTTCGTCAAGGTGGCTCGTGCGTGGTGGGACAGCCACGGCCAGAACTTCGAGACTCACCAGGAACTCTGTGCCGATCTGGACCATTCGATGTCGGTGTTGCTGGACGATCTCGAACAGCGTGGTCTGCTCGAGAACACTCTTGTGATCACTCTGGCCGAGTTCGGACGGACGCCCAAGATCAACGGCAGTCTTGGACGCGACCACTTCGCCAACGCCTGGAGCACGAGTCTGACCGGCTGCGGCATCAAGGGGGGTACGGTCTACGGCAAGACCGATGCCGATGGTCAGAACGTGGCCGAGGGCAAGATCGGAGCCGGTGAGTTGTTTGCCACAATCTTCAAGGCGTTGGGGATCGACTACGAGAAGGAGTACTTCGTCGGGTCTCGTCCGATCCCGATTTCCGACTTCGGGGTGCATCCGATCGACGCGGTGTTGACTTGAATCGTCGCACGAGTTGTTTCTGACCACGCGACACAGTTCCAAGAGAAAGCCACTCGATATGGCCGCTGATCCCAAGCAGTTGAAGCTCGTCAAGAACGTCGGATCCCAGGGCATCGCCTTCGGGCTGGATCGGGTGCCTGAAACCGATCGCATTGTCTATGGCAGTTCGGATTTTCAGGTTTACGAGTACGACTTTGGTGCCGAGAAGTCCGAGTCGAAGGGATTCGAGGGTGAGGGGCACCGGAGCTATGTGACGACGGTGGCGGTGGCGGGCCAATCGGTTGTCAGTGGCAGTTACGATCGGCGGTTGGTCTGGTGGGACATCGAGACCCGCAAGCAGGTCCGGGTCACCGAGTCCGCTCATGCCAAGCGCATCCGTCGCGTGGCTGCCAGTCCCGACGGCCGGTTGGTGGCCAGCGTGTCGGACGACATGGACGTGAAGGTATGGGAGGTCGAGAGTGGCGAGTTGAAGGCGACGCTCAAGGAGCACAAGCCGATGACTCCGCACAACTACCCATCGATGCTTTACGCGGTATCGTTCTCGAAGGATGGCAAGTGGTTGGCGACTGCCGACAAGGTGGGTCACATCGTGGTCTGGGATGTGTCGACCGGCAAGACTCTGAAGACTCTCGAAGCACCCATCATGTACACCTGGGACCCTCGTCAGCGTCGCCATTCGATTGGCGGCATTCGCAGTATCGCTTTCAGTCACGACGGCAAACTGCTGGCCGTAGGCGGCATCGGCAAGATTGGCAACATCGATCACCTGGGCGGTCCGTCTCGGATCGAACTCTTCGAGTGGCAGACCGGCAAGACGTTGCACCAGATCGAGGACAGCAAGCACAAGGGGCTGGTCGAGCAGATCGCGTTCGGCCCGGATGGGTCGTGGTTCATCGCCGCGGGTGGCGACCACAACGGGTTCCTGTCGATTTATGAAACCGGCAGCGGGAAGTTGATCAAGCAGGACAAGGCTCCGATGCACGTGCATCAGTTCGTCGTCAATGAAGTACACGACACGGTGTATGCGGTTGGCCATCATCGGCTGGCGACCTGGGAGTTGAAGGCCAAGGACGCGAAACCAGCCGAAAAGACGCCCGAGAAGCCAGCCGGCAAGAAGGCCGACGAAAAGCCAGCCAAGGCGACGTAAGCGACTTGGCAGTCGGGGATATGCGAGCCAGCCGCTGCGTTGCGAGCGGTTTTATGTCGATTCGGTTTCGGCCAGCGTAACGACGGTGTCTCGGATGAGTTCTTTCAGTCCGGCTCCGGTGACTGCCGAGATTTGTCGGACGGGCCGATCGAGTGCTTGAGTGAGTTGTGCGAAGGTGTCTTGAGCGGTTGGGAGTTCGCACTTGGTGACGACGATCAGTTCGGGTCTGAGGGCGAGTTCGGGGTTGTAGAGTCTGAGTTCTTCGCGGATCGAGCGGTAGTTGTTGAGCGGATCGGTTTGGTCCATGGGTTCGGGTTCGACGAGGTGGATCAGCACGCGGGTTCGTTCGACGTGTCTCAGGAATTCGTGTCCGAGGCCGACTCCCTGGTGGGCGCCTTCGATCAGTCCGGGGATATCGGCGACGACGAAGCGGTTGTCGAGGTCGACTTGGACGAGACCGAGGTTGGGGTACTTGGTGGTGAAGGGATAGCTGGCGATTTTGGGGTTGGCTTTGGAGAGTCGGCTGAGGAGTGTGGATTTTCCGGCATTGGGTTTTCCGATCAGACCGACGTCGGCGATCAGTTTCAGTTCCAGCAGCACGTCACGGGTTTCTCCGGTCACGCCGAGTTCGAATTCACGCGGCGCTCGGTTGGTCGAGGTGGCGAATCGCTTGTTGCCGAGTCCCCCCTTGCCACCCTGTGCGACGATGACCTGGTCGTTGTGGAGGACGAGGTCTTTGAGCAAGTGTCCTCGCTTGGCGTCTTTGACGAGAGTCCCTGTCGGAACGGTGATGAGTGCATCATCGCCGGACCGTCCGGTCTTGAGTTGTCCCTGCCCGTGCTCTCCGCTTTCGGCTCGCCAGTGGTGGTGTCCGGCCAGTGCGGCGAGGCTTCCGAGGTTTTCTTCGGCGCGGATAATCACGTGTCCACCCCGTCCTCCATCGCCTCCATCCGGCCCACCCCGCGGCACATTAGATTCTCGCCGGAAACTCATGCAGCCATTGCCTCCATCACCCGCTTTGCAGTGGATATGGACTCGATCGAGAAACATGACGCGGGCCCCTGAGGCATCTGGTGTTGCGATCGATGATAGCAGGCACTGTCGAAATGTCGGGGTCAGGCGTTGAGGGTCATGCGGCCGGAGTGTTTGACGGCGTCTGGATCGAGGTTGGGTATGTCCTGGTACGTCGTTGTTTCCAGCGTCCGATGAGACCTGCGAGGAGGATCATGAGCGAGGCGAGTGTGCAGGAGCCGGCGAACCAGTCGCCGGTTTGGACATAGAGGCTTTGCCGCGAGTCGAGCGGCACGACATCGACGAGTACGGCGTTGAGTTGTCGTTGCCAGCGTCCGGTCATCGGGTCGAGATAGTCACGTCGTCGGTGCGTTTCGATCTGTTCGATCCGCAGACCACGTTCGGACTCATCGAGCGACGGGTCGCGTGCGGCGAGTTCCAGCGCGATCTCGGCGTCTCCATCGATGAACGTTTCCGGAATGCGGATGACTCCATCGCCGTCAATAATCGCCGAGATGCCGGTATTGACGGCACGGACCATGGGAGTGCGGCATTCGACGCAGCGGAAGATGGCTGTGACGAGGTGTTGATCGAGTTCGCTGGATCCGTGGAACCAGCCATCGTTGGTGAGGTTGACCAGCAGGTCGGGTGATCGATCCTTGGCCTTGGCGGAGGCGACGATTTCGCGGACGAGGTGTGGGACGGTGTCTTCGAAGCAGATCAGCGGAGCCAGTTGCCAGTCCTGGTGATTGAAGATGGTGGCCGAATTGCCGGCTGAGATGCCGAAGCTGGCGGGGAAGGGTGTGAGGCGATGGAGCCAGGGGAGGGAGTCGGCCAGGGGGACGTATTCGCCGAAGGGGACACGGTGTATTTTGTCGTATCGAGACGCGATTCCCGTGTCGGGTCGAACGTGGACGGCCGAGTTGAAGGCTTTCATCGACGTGGACCCGGCGACAAGTCGTTCGAGGCCGACGATCAGTCCGGCTCCGGATTCGGCGGCAAGATCCGCGAGTAGTTCTCTGACGGCGTTATTGCGCCATTCTCCTGGAGGGATTCCTGGGGCGAGTGTTCTGAGTTGTTCGTCGTCGAGTGTGTCGACCATTTCCAGGAGCGGGTAGCGGAACATGGTTTCGGGCCAGACGATGATGTCGGGTTGTTCGCGGACGGCCAACCCGGTGAGTCGTCGATGGATTCGGTAGATGTTGTCGAACGCGTCTGGGTCGTTCTTGAGTGACGACGTGAAGTTGCCCTGTACCAGAGCGACGCGCGGTCCGGGAGTGAACTGGGACTGTCCGCGTCGATAGAGGCCATAGGCCAGTGCCAGGCCGATGAGTGTGACGGCGGCGGTGGTGGTGAGGACGGTTTGTCGGGTTGCAAAGTGTCTGGGCGTAGGATCTTCGGCCAGCCACCAGCCGCAGGAGTTTAGCCACCGGGTGGGGACGGCCAGGGCCAGTGCGGTGGCGGCCAGAGCCACCAGTGCGGTGACTCCGTAGGCTCCGACGAGGTCACTGATCTGGATCAGTTCGATGAAACGGTACTGTGTGTGAGCGAGGAAGTACCAGGCGAGCCCGGTCATGATGTGGGCTCGAGCGTATTCGGTGGCGACCCACGCCACGGGCACGGCCAATCCGATGGGGACATGGAATCGGTGTACGGCGGTGCGGGTGACGGCGATCAGGAGCGGGGTGTAGAGGGAGAGGTAGATCGCGAGCGAGAGCCAAGCGGGGATCATCCACGTATCTCCCAGTCTCATCCACTGCAGCGACGCCGTCGTGCCCAGGAGCGTGGTCAGGTAGACGGTTCTCAAGAGCCAGCGGGGTGGTGTGGGGAGTCGGATGAGGATGACGAGTGGTACGGGAGCCAACCAGCCGAGGACGCCCCAGTCGAGTGGGAAGTGAGCGGCCCAGGTGAGCAGTGCGGCGAGTCCGCTGGCGGTGAATGCCGTGCGTGCGGGCAGCCTCGATGCCGGCTCGCTGGTCGGCTCGGTGTTTGGCTCGGTGTTTGGCATCGAGCGGGTCCTTCCTTGGATCCCGGGCGGTGTGGCTGCGGTGTGGCTGCGGTGTGGCTGCGGTGTGGCTGCGGTGTGGCTGCGGTGTGGCTGCGGTGTGGCTGCGGTGTGGCTGCGGTGTGGGATTCAGGCTTATCCGGCCCAGAGGTGGACTTCGACCCATTGGTTGGCTTGGTAGAGTTGTTTACCGGCGGGGAAGTGGATCATGGAGTTGGCTAGAGTTGTGCTGCGGAGGTCGGAGGATCCGTGCCAGTTGACGGGTGTGATGGTGGGTCCATCGGGGTGTGATTCGAGTCGTGCGGGGAAGTAGGTTGGTCGATCCGAGTGGAACTCGAAGTCACTGTCCAACCGAGCGAAAGCCGGGTTGGGAGTAGCGGGCGAGAGTCCCGCGAGTCGTCTCAGCGCGGTGCGGACGAACAATTCGAAGCAGACCATACTACTGACCGGATTGCCGGGCAAGCCGAAAACGACGGTGTTGTTTGAGGTCCCGAACCAGAGTGGTTTGCCGGGCTTGACTTGAACTTTGTGGAAGACTTGTGTGATTCCGGCGGCTTGGAGTTGATCGGGGACGAGGTCAAGTCGTCCGGCCGAGACGCCTCCGGAGAGCAGTAGTACATCGCAGTCGAGTCCCTGTTGAATCTTCTCGGCCAGGTGTTCGCGGTTGTCTCGAGCGATTCCCAGTTTCCGTGCGATGGCTCCGGAGGCCCGGACCTGTGCGGCGAGCATGGATTCGTTGGAGTTGCGAATTTGTCCGGCGGCGGGTTGCTGGTCGATCGCAACGAGTTCATCTCCGGTGGCGAGCACTCCGACGGTGACTTGTCGATAGACATCGACGGTGTGTTGTCCGAGTTCGGCGAGCAGTCCGAGTTCTTGGGGTCGGAGTGCCCGGCCCTTGGGGATCACGTTGTCTCCGCGTTTCATCGAAGTGCCTTGCAGGATCCTATCCTGTCCGGGCGAGACGGGTCGGGTTTGGATCGAGACGACCGGTTGAGTGTGAGAGTTTTCGACTTGTGTGTCTTCGATCCGGACAACGGCATCGGCCCCATCGGGCATGGGTGCTCCGGTCATGATCTGGATGGCTTCGCCGGGTCCGATTGGATTCGTGGCGACGGATCCGGCGGTGACTTCTTCGAGGATGTTCAGTCGAGCGGTTCCGTCGGCCACATCCTGGGCTCGGACGGCGAAGCCATCCATCAGTGCCTTGTCGAAGGGAGGCGAATCGATGTCGCTGTCGATGTGTGTGGCGAGGACCTGCCCGAGTGCTTCGTCGAGCGGCACGGAGTGTTGCGGTCCGATTGCGACGTGTTCGAGAATCGCGTGCTGGGCCTGATCAACTGTGAGCATGGTTGGCCCGATTGGCGTTTGCAGGGGGGGGTGTGTCAGAGTGTCAGGAAGTTTTCGAGCAATTTGGTGCCGGAGTCGGTGAGGTAGCTTTCGGGGTGGAACTGCACGCCCCAGGTTGACCAGTTGTCGTGACGCAGTCCCATCAGTTCGGCGGGATGATCGGGGTCATCGGACCAGGCACAGGCTGTCAGGTGATTGGTGAGTGAGTGTTCGGGGACGATCAGGCTGTGGTATCGGGTGGCCAGGAAGGGATTGGGGAGTCCTTGGAAGAGACCTTCGCCGGAGTGTCGTATGCTGGAGACTTTCCCGTGCATCAGCCGCGGGGCTGGCACGACCTGTCCTCCGAGAGCTTCGGCGATCGACTGGTGTCCGAGGCAGACACCGAGCAGGGGGATTTTGGGACCGAAGTGTTCGACGACCTGTTTGCTGATGCCGGCTTCTGCGGGAGTGCAGGGGCCTGGTGAGATGATGATGCGATCGGGTGCGAGCGAGTCGATGTGTTCCAGGGAGGTTTGGTCGTTGCGTTGGACTTGGATGTCGAGACCCGGGTCGATTTCTCCGAGTCGTTGGACGAGGTTGTAGGTGAACGAGTCGTAGTTATCGAGCACGAAGATCATGTGGATTGCTTGTGAGGGTGCGTGTTTCGGGCTCTGGGTTTCCGGATCCTGATGATCCCGTTCAGTGGAGTGTGCGTCTATTTCTTTCCCAGTCGGCGTTGTTTCTGGAAGAACTCGGTCAGGATCGAGCCACACTCGTGTTTGAGGACTCCACCGATGACGACCGAGCGGTGGTTGAGTCGTTCGTCGTTGGTAATGGTATACAGCGAGTGGCAGCCGCCTCCCTTGGGGTCAGCCGCACCGAAGAGCACGGTTGGCAGTCGGGCCTGCACGATGGCTCCGGCGCACATGGGGCAGGGTTCGAGGGTTACATAGAGTGTGCAGTCGTTGAGTCTCCAGCTGCCGAGTGCTTCGGCGGCCTGAGTGATCGCGATCATTTCGGCATGGGCGGTGGGGTCGTTGAGAGTTTCACGTTGGTTGTAGGCTTCTGCGATCACTTGTTCCTGGTGCACGATCACGGCGCCGACGGGCACTTCATCGTCATCGAAGGCAGCTCGGGCCTGATCCAGCGCCAGTCTCATCCAGTAGTCGTGCGGCTGGAGCAGGTTGGCGTCTTGTTGTACGGGCATGGGATTGCGCACCGAGCGTGTACCAACCGTGCGACCGAGTTGGTTGGCAGGTTACGAGGGTGCTTGAGGGTGGTCAAGCGGGCGAGCCGTTGGGTGCATGGCGAGCGAGCCGGGTGGAAGCTAAACGGTTTCGCGATCCCCGTTGGGAAACAGTTTCAGGCCCGGTCCGGCGTGTCCTGGAGCAATGGAGAGTAGTCGGAGGCAGACGGGGTTTTCCTGGTAGGTGGCCGTGAGCGAGACGAACGAGCGGTCGCTGCCGGTTTCGTCCTCGGCGACTGGAAACACGGTCCATTGCGAGCTCTGTACGTCATCGAGCAAATCGAAGAGTGCGAGCAGGTCGAAGTGAAATTCCGGCGGTTCGAGTCGACCGTCGTCACTGCCTCCGATGGTTTCGGTATCGCCCAGGAACAGGTAGAGCACCCAGTGATCTTCGGTGGGCCAGCAATCGAAGCCGACCCGTGCGACGCTCATCAGAGGTTCGAACAGCATGGCGACCCGGTCGATGAGTTCGACGAGCCAGTTCGGCCGCGAGTCACTGCTGCGGGGTTCGCGATCCTCGAGATTTCTGAGAATGTGGTTATTAGGCAGATGAGAGTGGTCCACGAAAAACTCCGCCGGTGTCGTCTCTGGTAAAGGTCAATCAGCAGGTGCAGCACAAGAAGTGCAGGTGCGGCAGGTGTGAGTATCGGGGGAAGAGGTCGTGTGTGAGCACTCGAAGTGTTCGGGTCGACTCAGAAGGTGCTAGCCGGTGTGGGAGGGTCTGGACGTAGCGAGAGTGCCAATTGGTGTTGATGAAGTGGTGGTCCGGAGATGTCAGTTGCTCCGAAAAAACCGGCCGTACCGTCACGGCTTGCTTCGCCTCGAGCACCCTCTACAATCGGACGTTTCCCCCTGCGAAAACCCGGATTCTCAGACGAGGGGTGTTCGCAGCCTGTTGGACTCGAGGTGTCTGCCGTGGACGACGCGATCCACAAGGCGAACGTATTGATTGAGGCCTTGGGCTGGATCCGCCAGTTCCGGGACCGGTACATCGTGATCAAGCTGGGCGGGAGTGCCTTGGAGGCTCCCAAGAGTGTCAAGAGTCTGTTGACGGACGTGATTTTCATGGAAGCCGTCGGCATGAAGCCGGTGCTCGTGCATGGTGGTGGCAAGTCGATCAGTCGTGCGATGTCCGAGGCGGGCATCGAGCCTCGCTTTGTGCAGGGTCGTCGGTACACGGACGAGCCGACATTGGAGATTGTTTCGCGGGTTTTGGGCGAACAGATTGCTGGTGATTTGATCGATGAGATCACCCGGCAGGGTGGTCGTGCGGTGCGATTGTCGGGTCCGGGGACGAACTGCCTGTTGGCCGAGCAGTTGACGTTGTCCGGGGACGAGGGTGAGGAGTTGGATTTGGGTCGAGTGGGTCGGGTAGTGGAGGTGGACGTGTCGATGATTTCGGCGGCGTGTGCCGAGGGGAAGATCCCCGTGCTGCCCAGTGTCGCCTGCGACCGTGACGGCGGGTTGCTGAACGTCAACGCCGACACGGCAGCGGCGGCGGTGGCATGCATGCTGGGTGCCGAGAAGTTGGTGTTTCTGAGCGACGTGCCCGGAATCTACTCGGACCGCAACGACCCGAGCACTCTGCTCGGTCATCTCAACATGCAGGCGTGCCGCGAGTTGATTGCCGAGCGAGTCATTGACTGCGGGATGCTACCGAAGGTGGAGGCGTCGCTAGAGGCATTGCAGGCAGGGGTTCAGAAGGTTCATATCGTAGACGGCCGAATGGCTCATTCGGTCCTCTTGGAAATCTATTCCGACACAGGTGTTGGCACCGAGATCGTGGTGTGACACACAAACGGGTTCCGGGAGAATTCCGATCCGGATCCGATCGAACTAGGGGAGCAGCAGACGATGGATATTTCAGCCAAGCGATCCAGCGAGGACACGATTGCTCAGTTTCAGCAGCACGTGATTCCCAATTACGGTCGTTACCCGATCAGCCTGGTACGAGGCGAGGGATCGGTGGTGTGGGATGCCGAGGGGACTCGGTATCTGGACCTGTTCCCTGGCTGGGGCTGCAACATCCTGGGCCACTGTCCGCCTCGGGTCGTCGCAGCAGTCCAGGAGCAGGTGGCAAGGTTGATCCACATTCCCAACAGCTGGTACACCGAGCCTCAGGGCGATTTTGCCGAAGCCCTGTGTTCTCGTGGATTCGGCCAGGCCTTTTTCTGCAACAGTGGCGCCGAGGCGATCGAGGGGGCGTTGAAGTTGGTGCGTTTGCACGGAGCTGAGACGGGTCGTTACCGGGTCATCAGTTTCTACGACGGCTTCCACGGCCGGACCTTCGGTGCCACCACCGCGACGGCTCAGCCGAAGTACCACGAGGGTGTTGGTCCGTTGATGGCCGGATTCGATTATGCGGCGTTCAACGACCTCGACCGTGTTCGTGAACTGGCTGGTTCCGAGACGTGTGCGATCCTGGTGGAACCGATCCAGGGCGAAGGCGGCGTGAACCTACCCGAGCCGGGGTTTTTGGAGGGGTTGCGGGAAATCGCCGACAGTTGTGGAGCGCTGCTGGTGTTCGACGAGGTGCAGACGGGGATGGGCCGGACTGGTAGCTGGTACGGGTATCAGCACTTCGGCGTACAGCCCGACGTGATGACGATCGCCAAGGGGCTGGCTGGTGGAGTGGCCTGCGGAGTGGTGATTGCCAAGCACGAGTACGCCACCAGCCTGCTGCCGGGGATGCATGCCAGTACCTTTGGCGGCAACCCGCTGGCGATGGCCGCCGGGTTGGCGACTGTTGAGACGATTGAGGAAGAGGGGTTGTTGGAGAACTGTGTGGCGATGTCTGACGAGTTTGCCAAGCGGTTCGAGGCGCTTCAGTCACAGCTGCCGATTGTGCGGGAACTGAGAATCCAGGGGATGATGATCGGCGTGGATCTCTCGATCCCCGCCACACCGGCTGTCGCCAAGTGCATGGAACGCGGTGTACTGGTCAACGCGACTCATGACACGGTGCTCAGACTGCTGCCGGCATTGAATGTGACGGCGGCCGAAGTCGAGGAGGCGTGTGACGTGATTGGCGAGGTATTGCGTGAGATGGCGGCCGAGGCCGAGGCGACTGACGCGGTGGCCGTGGCGGCTGACGTGGTTGAGAGCGAGTCGGTCGTCGAGGACTCTGAGATGGGGGCTGGAGTTGTGGACGAGGGGGTGGACGAGGGGGTGGACGAGTCATGAGGCATCTGACGTCGTTATTGGACGTGACGGCCGAGGAGATCTCGGAGATCCTGGACCTGGCGTCCTCGTTGAAGGAGTCGTCGATACGTGGCGATCGTCCTGCTCATCTGGGCGGTCGGATTCTGACCCAGATCTTCGAAAAACCGTCCTTGCGGACTCGAGCGAGTTTCGACGCGGCGATGGGTCAATTGGGTGGTGCCAGCCAGTTCTTTTCGGCCGAGGATGCAGGGCTGTGCGGTCGCGAGTCGATCGAGGACGTGGCGCGGGTGATCAGCGGGTATTCGGACGTACTCGTACTGCGCACGTTTTCTCAGTCGATGATCGAGCGATTTGCCGAGTTGGCCAGTTGCCCGGTGGTCAATGCGTTATCGGACGATCGTCATCCCTGCCAGGCGTTGACCGATTTGTTGACGATCCGCGAGACGTGGGGCGAGTTGTCTGGTCGTCGTCTGGTGTTTGTCGGCGACGGCAACAACGTGGCCCGATCGTTGGCGATCGCCTGCGGCCGGATGGGCGTATCGATGACTTTGGCTGCACCTGCGGGTTACGAATTTGATTCTCAGTTCCTGTCGTTGTTGTCGGAGGTGGTTCCGGGTCACGACGTGACGTGCGAACCGGATCCGCGTGTGGCGGTTGTTGCGGCGGACGTGATTTACACGGATGTCTGGGCGAGCATGGGTCAGGAGTCTGAGAAGTCGGAGCGTGAGGCGGCGTTTGCGGGGTACCAGGTCAACGGCGAGTTGCTGTCTTTGGCTCCGGAGGGCTGTCGATTCATGCACGATCTGCCGGCTCGTCGCGGGTTAGAGGTGAGTGACGAGGTGATAGACGGTCCGTCGAGCGTGGTCTTCGAGCAGGCGGAGAACCGGATGCATCTGGCGAAGGGTTTATTAGTTTGGCTTTTAGGCGAGTGAGGCGGATATGACACGTCATGACGGGCGGGCGGCGGATCAATTGCGAACGATCGAGGTGACTCGAGGTTTCACGGGCCAGGCACCGGGCAGCGTCTACATTCGTGCGGGCAGGACGACGGTGTTGTGCACGGCGAGTGTCGAGGAGGGAGTCCCGCCGTGGAAGGCAGATTCTGAGACCCCATCGGGTTGGGTGACGGCCGAGTACAGCATGTTGCCCGGCAGCACATCGCCGCGGAAGCGTCGCGAGCGTCAGAAGATTGACGGGCGGTCGAGTGAGATCCAGAGACTGGTGGGTCGCAGCCTGCGAGCGGCCGTCGATTTCGGTGCTCTGGGTGCTCGAACGATCACCATCGACTGCGATGTCCTCGAAGCCGACGGTGGCACTCGGACTCTATCGATCACCGGTGGTTTCATTGCGTTGGTCGATGCGGTGGCGAGTGTCCCCGAGTTGTCTGGCCGGCTGGGGAGCGTGTTTGTCGATTCGGTAGCGGCCGTCAGCGTGGGAATGGTCGATGGCGAAGCGGTGCTCGATCTGGATTACCCCGAGGACAGCACGGCTGAGGTGGACTTGAACGTGGTGATGACCGGTTCGGGTGAGTTTGTCGAGGTGCAGGGGACGGCCGAGGCGAGATCGTTTTCTCGCGAACAACTCGATCGACAACTCGATCTGGCGACTCGCGGAATTGCCGAGTTGGGTCGGATCCAGCAGGATGTCCTGGGCGACCGATGGCCTCTGGACGCCTGAACAGTCTCCTGCTACGATCCCGCCGCTTCGGAGACGGACCCCTCCGTCTCCGGACTCTGTATGTGCTCCCCCTCCGCACGCAACGAAGGGACTCGCTCGTGCGCCCCGCAACCGAAACATCAATCCTCAATCGCTCCCACCGCCGTCACATCACCGGTCTGACCATCGTATTGGCTGTGGTGTTGGTGGCACTGGTCTTGTGGCCGCGTCCGGTTTCGGCGGCGGGGATCGAAGCGATCCGAGGCCGCAGTTACCGGATCACTCCACGGCACGGTCCGTGGATGATCTTCGTAGCAAGTTTGCAGGGTTCGACGGCTCGCGAGGCGGCCGACACCTTGGTGTTTGAACTGCGTCGACTGGGCATACCGGCTTATACGTTTTCACAGACCGAGCGAACCAGTCGAGTTCAGACCGGTGATCGTCTGGGGCGTGCGACTCGACGGACGCTCAAGTCGCGGCATTCGTCGATTTCGGTCATTGCGGGCAACTACCCGACGATCAAGGACTGGCGTGCTCAGAAGACATTGAAGTACATCAAGCGTTTCGAGCCCAAGCTGATCACCGGCGGGACGTACATGAAGACGCCGGGTCGTCCGAGTCCATTCAGCGGTGCGTTTCTGGTCCGCAATCCGTTGCTGGCGTCGGGCACGAAGCCGATCAGTGATCTGGTCCGTCAGCTCAACCGCGGTGAAGCTCACAATCTGCTCGCCAACCGCGGCCGTTACACTCTGGTGGTGGCCACTCAGATGGGCCGTTCGCATACGGTCAAGGAGACGGGATTGCGTCAGGCGGAGCAGAGTTTCCAGGTGGGTGATAGCCTGGACCAGGCGGCCGACAAGGCGCGGCGGATGGGCAGGATTCTCAACGACAAGCGTTATCTCGCCAAGTTGGCCGGCAGTAATCCTCAGCTGGCCGACATCCTGGCCCGGGACCAGTTCCGGGCCTTCGTATTGCACGAGCGTTTCCGATCGATTGTGACCGTCGGCGAGTTCACATCCGAGCAGGACCCGGCGATCCGTCCGCTGCTCGAGTTGTTCCGAGCCAAGCAGAAGCCGGATCCGCGAACGGGCGAATTAACTCTGACTCCAGAATACATCCTGGTCCCCGGAACAACTCGAAGCAATCCGCTGGATCAGATCCTTGCTTTCGACCCGAACCCGCGTCTGATGCCGGTGCCGCGGTTGAAGTGAGGATCCAGGCGTGACGACTCGACTGCTGGTGATTGCCAGTCGCAACTCGAAAAAGGTGGGTGAGATTGCCGGGCTGCTGGCTCCATTTGAGATCACGGTTCGGAGCGTGGGCGAATTCGAGGGAGTGGCTGAGGTGGTCGAGGACGGTGCAACGTTCGGCGAGAATGCGGCCTTGAAGGCGACTCAAACGGCTGTCGCCCTGGGTCAGTGGACCTTGGGCGAGGACAGCGGCCTGTGCGTTGATGCTTTGGACGGAGGACCGGGTATCCGATCGGCTCGATTTAGCGGCGAGGGTGCCAGTGATCTCGAGAACAACGAGTTGTTGATCGAGAGTTTGGCCGATGTCCCGGAGGCGAAGCGGGGAGCTGAGTATGTTTGTCACGTCGCGGTATCGGACCCCGAGGGTGTGGTGCGGTTGAGTGTCGAGGCGACGTGTCGTGGCCGGATCGTGGATGACGTTCGCGGCGAGAACGGGTTTGGTTACGATCCGCACTTCCTGTTGCCCGAGTACCACCGGACGTTTGGGGAGTTGTCGCCGGTGGTCAAACGGTATCTCAGCCACAGGGCTCGAGCCTTTTCGCGGCTGATCCCCGGACTGGTTGGCGTGTTGAGTGGCGGGTAGGAGCCAGTCCCTGAGGGATCAGGCTTAGACTCGACGGGTTTCAGGGACCAGGGCGTCGAGCACTCCGTTGACAAAATCCGGGCTGCGGGCGTCGCCGAAGGTCTTGGCCAATTCGACGGCTTCATCGAGAATCACTCGGAAGGGGACGTCGCTGTAGAGCAGTTCCCATGTTGCCAGCCGGATGATATTTCGATCGGTTCCGGCCATGCGGTCGAGTGACCAGTTGTCCGAGTGCGATTGGATGCGTTCGTCGAGATCGTTCTGGCGGGTGGTGACGCCCTTGACGATCTGTCCGGCAAAGGCTCGCAGTTGAGGGTCGTTCAATTCGCTGTCGAGGAATTCGACCAGTGCGACGGGGGGCATGTCGGGGTTGATGTCGACCTGGTAGAGCGCCTGCAGGGCGGTTTCACGAGCCCTTCGCCGCCTGGGATCCGGCCGATCTTCGGCCACTCCCTCCGTCTCCGCATCGCCCTCGACATCGTTCTCGACATCGTCCTCGACATCGTCCTCGACATCGTCCTCGACATCGTCCTCGACATCGTCCTCGACATCGTCCTCGACATCGTCCTCGACATCGTCCTCGACATCGTCCTCGACATCGTCC
>CAVOEV010000029.1:0-26698 GCA_963694825.1 Planctomycetota bacterium | reverse complement strand
CGGCCGATTCGCACCTACCTCAAGGACGTTGGCAGCAACACCGCCAAACGCAGTCTGCTGCGTGCCGCCTTGCTGACCCGCGAAAGACGGATCCCCACACTCACACTCGCGTTCAATGCACCCAACGACAATACACTTCGCACAGTCCTCAACGATGCTCAAAAACCCGTCGCGGAACTCGACTTCCGACTCCGCGAACTGCAGGCGGAACTCGAAGCCGGTGAAGAGGATCGCGGCAAGCTCGATGAACCTCGCTGGCAGGCCGGCTACGACCTCGCCATGGGACGCGTGCTCGCCATGAGAGTCCGGGCCTACGGGTACAATGTCGTGCTTGCCCAAATGAAAGGCCAACCGAAGTCGTTTCAGAAAAAAGATAGCAACCTCTGGCGATTGACGCCCGACCGCGACATCACTGCCGGTGGATCCGTCAAAAGACTCCACAAAAAAGCCCTGGAATACCTCAACCGCGTCGTCGATGACCACGCCGGTACGCCCTGGGCACTGCTCGCCGAACGAGAACTCAGTGCCCCCATGGGCTGGGACTGGATCGAAGATCATCGTGCTGCAACCACCGCCGGAGGACGGCGTGTAGCCAACAACCAGCCGCGTGTCTTGTTTGTGACCGACCCGAAGACAGGGAAAAAGAAACGCGTCATGGTCAACAACAAAAAACGAGCACGACCACCACTCTAAAACAACCAAGCGACACAACTTAAACTCGCCAGATCATCATGCACACGCAAACCCGAAACCTCTCAGCACTCTCGACGTCGATCCTCGTCCACGTCATCGTGTTCGTCCTGCTCTTGGTGATGAAGATCGACCTGCTGCCGGCAATCCCCGATGTCGTCGTCGAAACCTTCTTCAACGAAGAACAGACTCAGGAACGCTTCGTCAAAGAACTCGACGAACAGACCGAAATCTCGGAAACTCAGAACATCAATGCCGGGGGAGTCGTCTCGACCAACGTCGGTGGAGCCGGCACCGTCCAGATCGCACAGACCAAGATCGAAACCTCCCAATCGCTCAACGATCCCGACATCGAAATCAATATCTCCGATGTCACTCTTCCCGGACAGGAATTCCTCGGAGACGACCTGGGCGTGGGTGAGGTCAACGGTGAAGTCGGAGCGGTCGTTGAAGGCTACGGAGCCGCCCTGTCCCGAATCACGCAGGAACTGGTCCGCATGATGCGGGAACGCAAGGTGATGGCCGTCTGGCTCTTCGACGAATCCGAGAGCATGAAGGACGATCAGCAAGAGATCGCCAGCGAATTCCACAAGGTCTACGAAGAACTGGGAATCCAACAGCAGCAGGACAAGGCGCTCAAGAAAAAGGGCGAAGTGCTGATGACCTCGATCCTTGGATTCGGCGATCGTATCAATCTGCTGACTCCAACTCCCACAGGCGACATCCGCAAGATCCAACAGGCGATACAGAAGATCAGCATCGACCGCACTGGCAATGAAAATATGTGCAGGTCGATTGCTCATGTGCTCGATCAATTCACCCCGCTCGCACGTAAGCAGAAACGACAACTCGTTGTGATCGTCGTCAGCGACGAATCGCCCACCGATCACATCCAGATCGAACAGGCCATCCTCAGAGCCAAGAAGGCCAAGGCTCCGATCTATGTCCTCGGCCGCGAAGCCATCTTCGGCTACCCCTACGCACGACTGAGATGGAAAGACCCCGTCTATGGACTCAATCACTGGGTCCGCATCGACCGAGGCCCCGAAACCGCATTCCCCGAGTGCCTTCAGTACGACGGTATGCACGCACGCTGGGATTCCTTCTCCAGTGGCTTCGGACCCTATAGCCAAGTTCGATTGGCTAAACACAGCGGAGGCATCTTCTTCATGCTGCCCGGCGAAGAAGAACAACTCGACGGAGCCGGAGCCTTCGAAAAACGACGGTTCGCCTCGCTTGCCATGAAGGAGTACGAACCGCTGCTGCTCTCCCGACGCGAGTACGCTCAACAGGTCACCGCCCGTCCGTTCCGAGTCGCCATCTCCGGAATTATCGCCAGACTCAACCCCAACCAATACCCGCTCATCGCCACCCACGACGCCAAACTTAATATCCAACAACATCACTACTCGGTCGATGCCATGGAGTTTCGGCGTCAGGCCGTCGAGGCCGGGCAACGCACATTCCGAGCCATGGGACTCTTCAGCGAAGCCATCGCCATTCTGGACAAAAACAACCCGCTACGTGACCGAGAGAACTCGCAACGATGGCGAGCCAACTTCGACCTGATTCGGGCACAGTGTTACGCCTACCGAGTCCGACTGTTTCAGTTCATGCTCGTCCTCGACAAGCACGCCGTCGACTTCCCCAAACCCAAGAACCCCAAGTCCAACCGCTGGCACTTCAACCGATCACGCGAAATGGTCGCCCCCGACTCCGTTCAGTACGGACGCGTTCAGGTGCAACTGAAAATCAAGGCCAAGCGAGAGAGCTTCCTGACCGAGATGAAAGAACAACAGGATCAGGCCAACCGCCTGTTCCAAATCGTGCTCAACGAACACCCAGGCACGCCCTGGGCAAGACGGGCTCAATGGGAACTCGACCACGGCTACGGCATGAACGTCCGCGAAGGATTCCACGACCCGCGATATCAACAGATCGGCACGCGGATCAAAATCCCCAAGTTCTAGGGCTGGCCAGACTCCACCCGCCCCTCCGCCGCAAGACGGCCCGCGATCAGCGTGTCGACAAATAACTGCGTGGCGTGGAACATTAGCATCGGAAACACCGCAAACGGGAAAACCGCCGCGATGCCGATTTCCGGGCTGGTGGCCAGGTAGACTCCGATCGGCAATGTCTTCTGGCTGCTGCCAAACAGTACGGCGATCCGGTCCTCGCGATTGAATCCCATCAGCCTGGCACCCAGACCACCAAGCAACATCGCCAACAGATGAATCACCAGGCAGCATCCCCACACGATGACGATCGCCGTGACGGTCACGCCACCCACACGCAACTGCGGACCGGCTTTCAACGACGCAGCGGTGAACACCAGGACCAGAATCAGACTCTGGGCTGCGATCCCAATATTTGACTTGTGCTTGCTCGCAAAACGACCGGCAGCAGGGATCATTCGAGCCACCTGCCCCAGGATCGATGGGACCAGCACGACCAGCAGCAAACGCTCCATCATCGCCCCGACTTCCAATGCGGTGCCGCCGCCTGACATCTCGCGAGTCGCCCAGTTCAGCCAAAAAGGCGTCACCACAAAACACAAGGTGTTCGTCAGCAACGTCGTCAACAGGCTGACCGCGTCGTTGCCACCAGCCTTGCGGGTCCAGACGGACACCGCCGCCAGCGTACACGGCACACTCGCGGCAATCATCAACCCCATCTTGAAACTCGGGTCCGCCTGCAAACCCAATACGCTCCAGGCCGCCAACGGAATAATGGCCGAGTTGATCAACGACGCCCAGAGGACCGGCAGAGGCGCTCGCAGAGACTCTCGCAGCTTGCCGCTGTCCAAGCTGAAGGCCATCAGGAACAATACCACCTGAGTGATCAGGCGGGGCGCCCGATAGGCCAACGCTCCGAAACCCTGACCGTCTTCCCAACCCTTTAGCGTCGCGTCGGAAAACGTCATCCCCAGCGACAGCCCACCGCCCACCAAGGCAACAAGACCGACCAAGAACCAGTGTTTCTTGAAAAAGCCAAACACGGACGACGACATAGACCGACACCGTAGCGACTGCCTCGCCCCTCGTCACCTCACTCCTTGACCTTCGACTCCGAGCCAGATGCCTCGGCCTCTTCCAACGCCGCCGCCAACGGCTTCCATCGCTTCAGCAACACCTCGGCTCCACCTCGATGCGGATCGCCCTTGGGTATCGTCTCGAGCACTGAAACCGCCTCGCCCCACTGCTCCAACTCGCCTCGCCAAAGACCCTCCAGCCAAACCGATCCCGACTCCCATTCATGCGGCCCGCTGCGTTTACGGTACTCACGCTGTGCATTGGCCGCCGATTCAACGCGACCCAATTCGTACTGGCAAACTGCCGTCCAAAACCCCGCGTCGTCGGCAGCCTCCTCGTGAATTAACCGCACTCGAGTCGGCAGCAACGCCTTGAAACCGGCCTGTTCGCGACGCTCAATGAAACTCATGTCCTTGGGCAACGGTGGCACATCACGCCACATCCGCACTTTCAGGTACGTCGTCACCGCCGTCTGCCACTCGCCCAACAACTGCCTGTTTCGCGACGTCCGGTGACGAAACTGGCCCTTCGCAGACACCTCCAACTTGACCTCACGCGTCTCGCGATTCGCCAATATCCGGGTGACCGCTATCGGGGACTCGAAGGCTCGTGATCGCAGCTTGAAGATCTGCAACTGCTGAGCGTTCAATGACGAGTTGCCGTCGAGACGTTGCTCGGGATACTCCCAGATCGTGATCGAGTCCTCGGTAAAACCCTCTCCGCTTACCTTCGCCACCCGAGCCAACGCACCCTCGGGCACAATGTCACTCGGCTCCAATGGATGCCACAATAGCACGTCGTTGTCGCTCGAAAGAGCTAACTGAAGACGCCGCATTCGCGGTGCCCAGTAACTCGTCGCTCCCACCAACGACACGCGAACTGACGACAAGGACTTGGACGTGAAACGGTACGCGACACCCTGGGACGTTGCTAGCGAGTCGAGCACCGCGGGGTTGTCGATGGCCTCGGATAATGTCGCAGGTCGAATCGCCGAAACCTCTTTCGTCGCCGCCATCGCCGGGATGGGCAGACCCAGCAACGGATCGTACAGATACAACTCACCGTCCAGGAGAACTCCAACCAACAAGTCCCCAGCCGGACTCTCCGCCGATTCCGACGACCGCAAGACCACGCCGTCGATCCGCAATTGCCTGAGCAAGTTGATGAATAACCAAGCGCGGTCCTTCACGTTTCCCTCGCCAAACATCGCAATCCCAAACGGAGCCAATGGCAACCGAGTGTCCTCGTCGGATCGCAACACGATGTTGCGGACCACGTAGTCGAACAGACGAGTCACACGGCCCAGGTCGGTCTTTGCCGTCGCAGCCACCCGCTTGCTGATCCGCGAGTACCACAACGCGTCCCGGATATGTGTCACATCCCGCTTCGAAAACCGGCTGGCTCGCATTCGCTCGACCAGCACATTCTCCAGACGACTCGCATAGACACCGTCGATCTCGGTCTCCGACGGGTCCGACCCGCTTCGCGAGCCACTCATGGACACCCAATCGTTGAGTAGACTGACGACCGTGATCCGCCGCGTCCGGATCACAAGAGTTTCTGGCTGAGACATCTCCATCAGTGTCTTCAGCACATCGCTGCGACGACGTTTTCGCTTGGCCGCCGTCTCGGTTGTGCCACCGGACAGGTCGACCGACGGGTCGGCGGTACAGCCCAGGCACACCACGACTGCCAATATCCCCAACACAATTCGCCTGGCTACGTCGGCACACCATCTTGTCTGGCCAGTCATCGTTCCGCTCCCGTCTCGCATCCTGAATGTCTCGGTCTACATCGTTCCAGTTGTCGTTAAGAGACTCCTCGCCACAAGACGACCTGTCAACCACCGACTTCAAATCGACGGTCACTCGGCACCGTCCTCGATCGCCTCACGAATCCGCAACAACCCCCTCCAGAATTGCTCCAACTCATCCAAGCGAATCATGTTCGGGCCATCACTTCGGGCGGAATCAGGATCGGGATGCGTTTCGGCAAACACGCCATCGCAACCGGCCGCCACCGCCGCTCGAGCCAGCACCGACACCATCTCACGTTGTCCTCCGGTCGTGCTGCCGCCGGGTAACTGCACGCTGTGAGTCGCATCAAACACCACGGCGGCTCCGGTCTGCTGCATCAGCGGAATCGCTCGCATGTCGTTCACCAACCGCCCGTACCCGAACGTCGTCCCGCGTTCGGTCAACACCACCCGAGGATTCCCCGCTTCAACACACTTGGCCACGATGTGCGAAGTGTCCTCGGGTGCCAGGAACTGCGGCTTCTTGACGTTCACCACACCACCGTGGCGCGCCGTGGCCCGTGCGGCTGCGACAACGAGGTCGGTTTGACGAGCCAGGAACGCCGGGATCTGTAGAATCCCGCAGACCTCGGCCGCCGGTTCGGCCTGCTCGGGCAAATGGATGTCCGTGGTCACCACCAGCCCTGTCTCTTCACGCACTCGAGCCAGAGTCGCCAGTCCCTTCTCCAGGCCGGGACCGCGATAACTGTCCAGACTCGTCCGGTTCGCCTTGTCGAAACTCGCCTTGAACACCAATCCCGCTCCAACCCGTTCGGCCATCTCCGCCAACCGACCAGCAATCTCACGAGTCAACTCGTCCGACTCGATCACGCACGGACCCGCGATCAGTATCAAACCCGCTCCCGCTCCACACGACAACTCTCCAATCGGCACCGGATTTTCAACCACACCCACCTCCCTGCCAGTCACTCAACACAAACACCTCCAACGAACCCGGAAGACACTCGAGCTCAACCGGAACCACTCCGGATGGATCACCATCCACCTGGAACGGAATCGACTTGCCCGATGAGGCGACTGCCCCAATCCGGACTCGGCTGGCAGTCATCACACGCACATCCGCAGACCGCTCGTGCGTGCCACGCCACAACTTGATCGCGTACCGAGCCATCTGAAACGCCGACCCTCTCTGCATGACCGTCACCACAAACCGACCGTCGTCCGGCCGAGCCGACTGCCCAACCTTCAATCCCATTCCGTAAGCAGGCAGATTCGACACCATCACTTCGATGCCCTCGATCGGAGTCGGGTCGTCATCCAAGTACACCGACATCCGTGGATACAGGTATGTACGAAGTGCCGTCCAGATCGGTTGGACATAAGAGAAATGAGTGATGTGGCCGGAACGGGTGTTGTGAAGCAAGTGAGCCACGAAGGCGTCAAACCCGGCACTGGCCACCAATGTGAACAACTGGCCGTTCGCTCGGCCGACGTCGATCCTGACGGTGAAACCCGCGGCAATCATTTCGCCCAACTCGCGACCACTGTTGGGGAGACCAAGATAACGTGCGAGAAGGTTCTCTGTGCCCATCGGCAACACTGCCAAAGGCAACTCGGGGTTCCGATTCACCACATCGACCACCGTTCCGTCTCCACCAGCAGCCACCACCGCAACAAGGTGATTCCGCGACGTCGGCTCACGAACCCGCTCGTCAAACTCCTCGCGTCGCACAAAAAGCCGGGGCGTGATGCCGTGCCGACGCAATGACCTGCACAATTCGACCAGTTCAAGACGACGACGACCCGAACCGGACCGAGGGTTCCGCTGGATGGCCACCCAGGGACCAGTCATCACCACAGTCTTCAATCCCATGCGTCCAACTCGTTCCACCGTCACACCGTCAACCCACCAGCCACACGAAAGTCTCGACGCGATACCACGACACGGTCCAGCGACGACCGGTCGATCGTGACGCCCAATCCCGGTCCGGGCAACGCCCCAGCGTAGCCGCCTCGCCCAAACGTCAAATCCTCGACCGTCAATCGCTCAGAAACCAGGTGACGATCGAAACTCCCCTCCAGGTAACGGATGCCGCCAACAGATGTCGCGAAATGCCGACCGGCGGCCGACAGGATCCCGGTTTCGCCGACTTGGCAACCCAGCTGATAACCCAGCCCCGACTGGTGAGCCAACGCCGCCAGTTCCAGCGAATTCAAAAAGCCACCACACTTCGACAGCCGGATGTTGAACAGGTCGCAACTGCGCGATTCGATCGCACGGTGAGCGTCACCCAGACTGCACAACGACTCGTCGAGCATGATCGGTACGTCCAGCTCGCGACGCACAGCCGCCAAACCGGACACGTCGGCATGAGCCACCGGTTGCTCCAGAGACGTCACACCGTAGCCGACAAGCGGTGCCATCTTCTCGACCACCTCGTCACAACCCCAAGCCTCGTTCGCATCCAATCTCAGGTCCACTCGGGATCCAGCCCAACGTCGCACCAAAGACAACAACCTCGCGTCGTCCACTCCCTCGACACCGACCTTGACCTTCGCCTGGTGAAACCCAAACAGCCGCAACAACGCCCCGCGACAACGGATCTTCCAGCGTCGAGTCGGCGTGAACGCCAGGCTGTAACGCACTCGCTTGGAAGTCTCGCGAATCGCCATCGCACGACTAAACAGCCCAGTGATCCCAGACAAGGGCACTCCTGCCCATCGCGTCGCTGCATCCAACACCGACAGCTCCAACGCGCAACGAGCCGAATGCCCGAAACAGTCGCGGCGATCTGATGCATCACTCGAATCGGCCGACGGTTCAGACAATTCCAGTCGCCAACACGACTCGATGACCTGTTCGAGACTGCTGAACGAAGCTCCAAGCTGAGATGCGAAGTCGGTGGTTTCGAGTTGCCCAAGCGCCGTGGCAATCGTCTCGCCCGTCACGTACTCCCGCGGCAGTCCCTCGCCCCAACCCTCGCTGCCATCGTCCAGGCGGCAACGCATCACGATCGAATCGGTTTCGCGACGCGTGTGAGACGCATGCCGGACCGTGGTTTTCAAAGGGATCCTCACGTGCCAGACTGTCAGGTCGTTGATCCGCATCCAATTTACTCCGCCTCGCCCCCAATCCAACGCTCGCCACGGTCAACTTCAGCCGCGGGTGTACCCGAACCTCGTGACTCCGACAAGCCCACCTCGACCAACGGTTGCACGTGACACTTCAACCCCTTCGTGTTATCAACACCTCACTCCAAACACCCACACTCCACTCGCCGCAACCGACCATCGACGACACGCAGTCGACTGAACATGAACAACACGTCACAGCAGATTGCAGAGAATCTCAACCGGGTCCGTCAGAGGATTGCCGTTGCCTGCGATCGAGCCGGACGTGATCCCCAAGATGTTCAACTGGTCTGTGTCACCAAGTACGCGCAGACGGAATGGATCGAATGCCTGCTCGAATGCGGACAAACCGTCCTCGGCGAAAGTCGGCCACAACAATTGGAACAACGGGCCGGCGACTTTCCCGCTCACATCCAATGGCACCTTCTCGGGCAACTGCAACGTAACAAGGTGCGTCGCACTCTAGCCGCCGCATCGGTCCTGCATTCGGTCGACAGCCTGAAACTTCTGGATCGCATCGAAACAATTGCCGTCGACGAAGGCCGGCGGCCGAAGGTCCTGCTGCAGGTCAACCTGTCCGGTGACTCTGCGAAACATGGTTTCACTCCCGAATCGCTCGACGCAGAATGGCCACGTGTCTGTAAACTCGAACAGACACATGTCGCAGGCCTGATGACGATGGCTCACCAGTCCGACGATCTGCACCACACACGCACGACCTTCGAGACACTTCGCAACGTGGCCGATCGACTGGGGACAGCCCGAGTCGAACAGGGAGGCGAACCACTGTCCGAGTTGTCAATGGGCATGAGTAACGACTTCGAAATCGCCGTCGAGGCCGGAGCCACACTCGTCCGGATCGGACGGACCCTCTTCGAAGGACTGGCCGATCCGGAAGCCCCACCTTGACTACAGGCCCAGAGAAGGGCCCAAGTCGGCCGATGCCGTGACCAGCTGATCTGTCTCCCGATCGGCCGCGTCGAAAGTTCCCCACTCGGAATCCTCGCCAGTGCTCAAGGTCAACGGCTGCACGGCCTCCGTCTCGAGTTGGAATCGCGTGTCCGAAATCGGTTTCAGAAACTGTTGGAACCAGATCATCTGCCGCACCCGCTCACATGGATCATCCAGGCAAATCGTCGCACCCTGCTCGCTCCAGTCAAATAGCATCCCGAAGAAACCACTCGGAACGTACTTCACGCAAGACATGTCGACACCCACCCGAACCACACGCTCTCGATCAATCAAGCGACACAACGTCTCTCGCAACAAGGCCAAATCCGAACCGTCCCAGATTTCCATCGGCCCAAGCTTGATCACCTGGTAGCCCTGAAGTGTTTCGATCCTCATCTCGTGCTTGCGAGCCATCGGTCCCGTTCCTCGAAGAGGTGCGTGTGTCGAAGTCAGTGTGGCCGAGCCCGCAAACGGTCGCCCGTATTGCACCTCTCACCACACACACGCCTACTGCTGCACACAACGGGCCAAACCCGATGTGATTAGGGGACAGGACCGTAACCCTATCCCCAACAGCGACTTGCGTCACACCCCACCAACCCCAGCCCGGTGAAATGTGGTGCCAAAAGTCAACACGTGTTGCCAAAACGCCACACGGCGTTACAAGACACCGGCTACGTGTTACTCGGCGGCCTCTTCGGCCAGGTAAAGCAAGCGGCCGCAATTGTTGCACGAGACAATTTGTTCGAGCGACAGTTCGACCACCAGTTGCTGAGACAACCGGATTGAACAGGCCGTGCAAGAACCTTCGACGACCTCGGCCATAGCACCGGGGCCGTGAGCCTTAACCAGCCTCAGGTAGCGTTCGGTCGCATCTTGAGAAAGGATCGATTCGGCTTCGGTGATGCCCTGCTTCAACTTATCGCGTTGTTGTTCGAGGCCCGATTCGGCCGCTGCCACCTCTTCCATCGACCGCTGATGTTCGACCGTGGCCGCCTCACGCTGGACTTCGACCTCGCCAACCCGACACTGCGCCGTGTCGACCCGGTCGAAAAGTTCCAGAATCTCGTCCTCCAGCACGGCGTTCGCCGCAACATCGGCTTCGATCTGACCCTGGATGATGCCGAATTCCCTGTTCGATGAAGCCGCATTCAACTTTGAACGCAGATCAGCGAGCTTCGTCTCGTTTACCTTCAGTTGCAGACCACGCTCGTCGGATGCCTTCCTAAGATCGGTCAATCCATGCTGAGCCATCTCCACATCAGCCTGACGCTTGACCGTCAACGCCTCGCGAGCCCGAACCTTGCGTGGCCCGGCTTCGAGTTGATCCAGCACGTCGGTGTGCTCAATGTGCAACTGGTGCAGCTCACGCAGTCCACTGGCAGCCGTCGTCATCCTGTTCTCTCCTGGCGAGGGACTCTCAGTCAGTCCAAACACTACAAAAAAAAGCCGGTCGAATTTCGACCGGCTCGGGGAATCATTCGGTGTCGGCGAGCACACCTTCGAGGAAGCCTTTCAGCTGCCGGCTCCGAACCGGATGCTGCAGCTTTCTCACCGCCTTCGCCTCGATCTGCCTCACCCGTTCACGCGTCACTTTGAAAATCCGTCCGACCTCTTCGAGCGTGTAGGTGTAGCCGTCGCCGAGGCCGTAGCGAAGCTTGATGATCTCGCGTTCACGATAGGTCAACGTCTTAAGCACCGAATCAATCTTGTCCTTGAGCATCTCTTGGGTGGCCGAGTTGACGGGACTGTCGGTGCTGTGGTCTTCGATGAAGTCACCAAAGTAGCTGTCCTCACTCTCGCCCACCGGACGGTCCAAGCTTATGGGATGCCGTGAGATCTTCAAGACCCGTCGAGCCTCCTCAAAACTCACATCCGCCGCCGACGCGGTTTCCTCCATCGTCGGCTCGCGACCCAGCTCCTGAAGCAACTGCTTGCTCACTCGACGAAGTTTCGACATCGTCTCGATCATGTGCACCGGAATCCGGATCGTCCGGGCCTGGTCGGCAATCGCACGGGTGATCGCCTGGCGGATCCACCAGGTGGCGTACGTCGAAAACTTGTAACCCCGACGGTACTCGTACTTGTCGACAGCCCGCATCAGGCCAGTGTTCCCTTCCTGGATCAGGTCCAGAAAACTCAAGCCACGGTTGCGGTATTTCTTGGCTATCGAAACCACCAGACGCAGGTTGCCACCAGACAACTCACGCATCGCCTGCTCGTAATCCGCACAGCGACGCTCGATGATCTCCATCCGCTTTCGCAACGTCTCGGGCAACTCGAGCGTCAACAGAATCAAATCCTGCAGCTCTCGCTGCAGATTCGCCCGCTCGTCCTTCCCCGACTTCAACCGCCGAATACGCTTGAGACGACGCTCGATCTCGGTCATCCGCTCGTTAATCTGCTGGAGACGCTTCATCACAGGATGCAATTTCTGAGTCCGCACGCTAAGTTCCTCGACCAGCGTCACCATCTTGCGTCGCCGTCGATCGATTTCCGGAACCAGCTTGGCACGAGTCGCGTCGCCAACCCGAGGATTCACCATTTTCTCGGCGTCGGGAAGGTACTCCTGACGCAACAGATCGATGGTCTTGATGTTGTGAGGCATCCGGCCCAGGATCTGGGTCTTCTCCAAACCCTCGGTGACCGACACCTTGATCGTGCGGTCAAATGGCATCTCGCTATGATGCACCTTGCGAAGAATCTCGATCGCCGTCCGTAACGGAAAATCGCTTTCCAACAACGACCGCCGGAATCGCTTTCGAGTCACTTCGATCTTCTTCGCCAACCCAATCTCTTCGGCTCGAGTCAACAGCGGGATCTCGCCCATCTGAGTCAGGTACATCCGAACCGGATCGTCGATACGTCGTGATCGGTCTTCACCAATCACCGACTTCTGCCTCGAGTTCCGCGGCTTGCGCTTCTCGACCTTCTCGGGCGGGTTCTTGTCGGCAATTACATCCAACCCCAGTTCGTCGGCACACATCAAGAGTGCATCGAGTTTTTCGGGCGTGGCGGCCTCGTCGGGCAGATAGGCGTTTATCTGCGAGTACGTCAGGTACCCCTGGGCCTGGCCCTCTTCGATGACCGCTCTGAGCTCTTCAATCAATCGGTACACAATCCCAACCTCCCACAGATCAACGAACCACGCCCTGGCGTGTCCGTTTCTGGTGATGCTCGAACGCCCGTTTCAGACGGGCTTTGTCGTCGTCGTCAAATCCTCCAGCCGCTTCGTCGTCGCCAGTCCGATGGCCGCGTTCGGTCTCGAAATTCTCTCGCTCCCGACGCCACTTCAGTACCTGTACCGTTTCCTCGATCAGATCAAACTCCGAATCCTTCAACCGCTGAGCCGTCTTCTTGATCCTCGCTTCCTCGTCGATCTGGACCAGGAACTGCTTCAACTCCGGATCCTCCATCGACGCCGCCACTCGTTCGAACGTCGGCTGATCACCGTTGTCGTGGATCTGGTAGCAGACTTCCAGCAACCGCCGAAGAAAACCGTTACGAATCTCCTCGCTTCGCACTCGCCCCCTGATCCGATCAGTCGTTTCCGGAGACGCCAACAGGATCTCGATCAGTTCACGCTCGGCTCGCTCCACCCGAGTCGAACCGGGCCGTTGAGGGTCTTGTGCTCGGTTCGTATCCGCTGCTGGATACACACCGCCGGAATTGCCGACCGAAGTAGAAACCTGACCGGACGATTGACCCAAGTCGACGCGACGGGCAACCTCCTCACTGTTCGACGCCAGCCGAGCCTGCTCTCGCTGCCGCTGCTTGTCCAATTCGATGCGCCGGCCCTTCAAGGCGGATCGCAATTCCGTTTCGGCAATACCCAAACGATGACTGACCAGCCCCAGGATCACCGCTTCACGTGGCGTCCCCGCCAAACGTGGCGCCGTAACGATCAGGTCGAGCATCTCGGCCAGCAGCTTCTGACGAGCATCCACAGTCGCCGTGCCGACCCGAGCGATTGACGCCTGCCACTTGAAATCCAAGGCCTCGGGAGCCTGGTCGCATAACTCCCGAAACGCCCGCTCACCGTGCCGCTCAAGAAACTCCGCAGGGTCCAGACTCTCGGGCAATGTCAATACCCGCAGGTCGACGTCCTGAGACAAGAAGCGGGGCAGGGCACGCTCGGCAGCCTGCTGGCCGGCCTGGTCGCCGTCGTAGACCAATACCACCTTTTCAGCCAGCCGCTTCAGTGCCGTGACGTGTTCGTCCGTCAACGATGTCCCCAACGTTCCCACCACGTGGTCGATGTTGTATTGATGAGCCGTCACGCAATCGGTGTAACCCTCAACCACCACCGCCGACTTCTCGCGACGGATACCGTCTCGCGACATGCTCAACCCGTACAACAAACTCTTCTTCGAAAAGACCGGGTTCTCGGAACTGTTCAAGTACTTCGGTGCGTCGGGATACGAATGATCCGGTAAAATCCGGCCGCCGAATCCGACCGTACGGCCGCTCAAGTCGTGGATCGGGAACAACACACGATCGACGAATTCGTCGCGAAGCCCCGAACCATCCTGCCTCTCACGCAACAACCCCGCCGCCATCAATTCGGTAGTGCCGAATCGACCCGCTGCCCGCTTCTCAATCCAATCCCAGACCGGAGGATGAAAACCGATGCGGAACCTGCCGATCACGTCCGATCCGAATCGTCTCTGGTCGGCGAGGTACTCGCGGCCTCGGGCAGCCGCCGGATCGTCCAAAAGGTAACGATGGAACTGCTCTTCGGCCCAATTCAAAACGTCGTAAAGTCGAGTCTTCTCGTCCGCAACCGAACCGCCCCGACCTCGCCGAATTGGCAACTCGATATTCGCTCGCTCGGCCAACTGCTCCAATGCATCACGGAACTCGACGTTCTCGAAATGCATCACCCACGAAAAACAATCGCCGCCGGCATCGCACACCCAGCAACGATACGTCTGACGGTCGCCGTAGACGTGCATCGACGGGTTGTGGTCGTCGTGGAATGGACACAATCCCACGTGCTCGCCACGTCCACCTCGGGACGTCAACGAAACCGTTTCACCGACCAAAGAAACCAGGTCCGTCTGAGAACGCACCTGTTCCTTGAAATCACTCGGGGAGCCGCCTGGCACAGGACTCTCCTGCGATGACTTTGCTGGCTACTCGATCCGTGACAACCACGAACACAAACTGCCAGACCCCGCTCGCTAGTGATTCCGAACACCCACAAGGGAGTCCAGATCCACGCGAGACACGACAATACTAGCTGCCGGAATCGGCGGGTCAAGCGACTGCGAAACGCTTAGCAAAGTCTCGAACCTGCTCAATCGTTACAGGCGGGCACGCCGGTCGTGACCGGCTCAACACTCGTTCTACCACAACCGCCCAACTCACTCGCCACCCTCGGACGATTCGTCGGCTTCACCAACCCTGCCGCCAGCAGCAGACTCGTCGACCGAGGACTCCGGCTGCTCGACGGACGCTGGAACGTCGCTGGTGTCTGCACTCGGCGCATCGGTCCCGGATGTTTCGCCCGACTCCGCAGCGTCTTCGACTGCATCGTCTACGTCCACCAACGCGATCGAGCACAGTGGATTGTCGCCGAAAATCCGCTTGCACTTGGGACACACCGCCTTGGCCAACCCCTTACCTGCCTTGCCCCCGATCTTCTCCTTCTTGCGAGCGTCCTCAGAAACCGCCAGGCCGCAACTGCCGCAACGGCATCCGACTCGAGTCACCACGTACGCGTCGTCGACCTCGTAGTAGGTCGCATCCGCGACAATAGTCATCGTCGTCTCGTCGTTGTAATGACAGGTCACCTCCTTCGGCGAATCCTGCAACGGAATTCCGACATCAGCACCAAAGGCAACAATTCCGTAGAGCTGCTCCAGACGACTCGACACACGACGGAATTCGCTCAGAGAAAACGACAGAAAGTCGATCGTTTTCGAATCCGGATCCTGGGGCAGCCGCACGCCGATCCGGCCTTCACCAAAAACTTCGATCCCGGCGAACATCGATTCGTGAGCGTAAGGAGCTGGCTGCACGATCCGCAACGCCTCGCATGCCTCGGCCGCCAAACTGATGAACTCGGCCGCCGGTAAACCGTCGGTCGAACGTACGTCCTCAAGATGAACCCGAACCTGCTCGCGAACTTCCGGAATCTTCTTGACCGCTCCGCCACCAAACATCCCGCCACCCTTGACCAACTTGACCAACAACAGCTTCTCGGCCGAAAAGCCCAAGTCGATCACGTCGAACTTGGCCGCTAAGCTGCCGACCTTCAGCTTCAAACCGCCCGGATCGACCTGGTGCAGATGCACGTCGTCCAACCAGTTGACAAAAAACCGTTGGTCCGGCGATTCCTCGGACACGACGACGGCCTCGACACCGGCCTGAGCCGGATCCCAGTTCTGCTGAGGCACCAGGAACGGAGATTGACACTTGGGACACTTGCCCGACTTGCCACGATGCCGTTCATGAACCTCGATCGGATGCCCGTTGGGACAAAAGACGATGAATCCGGATTTGGCCGTCGCCCGAGCACCACCACGCGTCACCGATGCAGAACCCTGCCGGCGACGTGTCCGTGTCTCGGCCTCCTCGCTCATCGCAATGTCCAACAACGCCTCTCCGCTGGATGACAGCGGATGAGACGTCGGAGCGGACGCTTGTGATTCGTCCGCAACATCCCCCGACTCGCCAGCTGATTCGTCGCTCGATTCCGTGTCACTTGAGCCACCGGAAGGAGAGTCCGACACCGGCTTGGTAACCGGTTCGGCGTGCTTGAGCAATTCGTCGTCCAGTTCGAAATCTGCACCGTCTGACATGTTGACACCATCAGCCAGTTCGAAGTCCCCGTCCTCAACCATGGCCATCGCCCCCGCTGTGGAAGTGCTGGATTGCTGAGCCGTTGCGAGAGCAGTATCCTCAGGTTCGCCAGCTCCAGATGATTCGCTGTACATCACCGGTGAGGGATTCCGTTGCATCTCCTGGTAACGAGCTGCAATATCCGCTCGCAGAAAGGCACCGCATCGCCAGCAGCGGACCAATTCCGGGCGCACCACCTCACCACAGTCGGCACACTCGACTCCGTCACTACGATCCTCGACCGCCACTGCGTCGGGCAATTCACCCGAAAACTGCTCGGCCACGTCCGACTTCACGACGTGCTGGCACAAAGGACACTGAATCGTGTCGTCCAGCAACAGCGTGCGACACGACGGACAGGATTGAATCGAAACACTCATGAAACCAACACGCAGGCGACCAATATCCACAGACCGACAACTCGGTCCCTGCCTCCACAATAACACACGTGCCGACCCCTTGGCAGGGTTTCTCGGCCCTACTTCCAGCACCGGTTTACTTGGGCTGCGCGACAGGCAAAACCCATAACCGTCCGCTTCGATCATCGGCATCCTGGTCTCGCTTCTGAAACCATGCTCTCAACAACCTCTCAACACGCCGTCACGACCTGAATCATCCGCATGAACTTACCCGCCACCGACATCCAGGCCAGCCTCCAAACCGGCTTCGAGGGCCTTCACGCCGATGGGGTGCCCGAGATGATCGATCAGCTGCTCGATTCCGCTCGCACACAAGGCGCCAGCGACCTGCACATCGTCCCCAACGAAACACACCTCGATGTCGCCTGGCGCATCGACGGTGTCCTGCAACACGTCGGACAATTGCCGCGTCAGATCGCCGCCAACATTGTCGCTCGCTTCAAAGTCCTCGCCGAACTGCTCACCTACCGCACTGATGTCCCGCAGGAAGGACGCATCCGCTCCGATGACAACTCGCTCGATATGCGAGTCAGTACCTTCCCCACTCTTTTTGGAGAAAAAACTGTCGTCCGACTGCTCCAAACCAGCCAAAACCTCTCGCGCATCCAACATCTCGGACTCACACCCACCGTCGGATCGAAACTGATCAACGCACTCGGACGCCGCAGCGGTGTGCTGCTCGTCAGCGGACCTGCCGGCAGCGGAAAGACCACTACGCTCTATGCTTGCCTACGTGAACTCGCCGCAACTTCCGAACAAACACCGCAACAGACCATGAGCCTGGTCAGTCTAGAAGATCCCATCGAATCGATCGTGCCAGGAGTCGCACAGTCACAGATCAACGACGCCGCCGGTTTCGATTACGCCATGGGGTTGAGATCCCTGATGAGACAGGATCCCGAGGTGATCATGGTCGGCGAGATTCGGGATCGCGAAACCGCCGAAACTGTTCTGCAAGCCTCGTTGACCGGCCACCTGGTGCTGACCACGCTTCATGCCGGGAGTGGAGCCGAAGCGGTTGGGCGGCTTTGCGACATGGGGATCGAACCCTACCTGCTTCGCAGTGGCCTGATCGCCATCCTCTGCCAACGACTGGTCCGCAAACTGTGTGGCTGCAGCCAACCGGCACCAGCCGATTCGAACTCCTCTACCCCCGCACCGCCGAATCGCCGCGTCGCAGTCGGCTGTGACACCTGCCACGGCACCGGCTATCTCGGACGCAATGTGATTGCCGAATGGCTCAACCCTTCTGAACCAGACATCGCAAACGGCATTCTCCAACAACTGGACAGCCGCTCGCTGCACGCAGCAGCACTCGCAACCGGACACGTCGATCTGGGCGCCGCCGCCCGGGATGCCGTCAACGACGGTTGGACAACTCCCGAAGAAATCGTTCGAGTACTCGGCCAAACCGGCGCGTCCACCCTGCCAGAAAACGGGCCCACAACAACGCCTGTCCAATGAGTGCCCAAAACACACACCGCCTCACGCTCGAAGATCTCGCCGTGCTCAACGACGAAATCTGTGCCTTGACGCGAGCGAAACTGCCGTTGGAACTGGGTCTGAAGTCCGCCGCCAGCAGTCTCGGACGACAACTCGCAGCCGTTGTCGACACCCTCGCCAACCAACTCGCCGCCGGAGCGACTCTCGAACAGGCCCTCGACCAACAGCAGCAGACGTTTCCTCCAGTCTACCGAGCCCTGGTCACCGCCGGACTCAAGACCGGTCGCCTCGACCAGGCACTCGAATCCCTCTCGGGCTTCTCCCGCACCCTCGAAGAACTCAGACAAAAAATCGGTTTGGCATTGATCTATCCCACGATCGTGCTCGCACTCGCCTGGGCCCTGTGGTCGCTGTTTCTTGTGTCACTGTTCCCCACCTTCGACACCGTGCTCACCGACTTCGGAGCCGGCGACGGACTGATGCAGCGGATATTGAGAACCGCGTCGGTGACCATGCCATTCTGGGTCCCGGCACTGCCGCTGGGTCTGCTCGTCGCCGGAAGCTCGTGGTGGATGTCACGAAAATGGCTCCTGCAGCCGGCCAACTCAGGACCCGCATGGCACCCCGGTCGAGTCTCAGCCAGCATGCTCCGGCGACTCCCCTGGATCGGCTCGATCCTGATGAACTTTCATCGCGCCAACTTCACCGAACTCCTGGCCATGCTGCTCGAATACGAAGTGCCGCTGGGCGAAGCCGTCCCACTGGCCATCGACGCCAGCGGCGATCCACAACTGGCCAAACACCGCAAACCCATCATCGACAGCCTCGAAGCCGGCTGCTCACTCAGCGAAGTACTCCAATCCGCCAAGGCCACTACCCCCTTTGTTCGCTGGATGATCGATGCTGCCCAAGGGCAAGGGCAAGGGCAAGGGCAGGGGGGAGGGCCGGGAGCACTTCAAGCCGCTCTGATACAGGCCAGTACGATACTCAAGCGACGAGCCGATTATCAGGCCGAGTGGTTCCAGTTGGCTTTCCCCATCCTCATGCTGGCAGTGGTCGGAGGCGGAGCCGTGCTCGTCTACAGCCTCTCGCTCTTCCTGCCCGTTATCGACCTGCTTGATGCACTCTCACAACCCTGATTCCACATCCAGCCCGCCCCCCCCACACACACACCTTTCAACAAACAGTATCACGAACAACTCAACATGCCCCGGTTTCGATACACGGCCACCGACTCAAACGACCGGCGACTCCCCGAAGGGACGATCGAAGCCGAGAATCGGTACGTCGCCGTCGCCCGACTGCTGCAGGACGGACTGCACGTTGTCAAAGTCGAAGAAATCTCAGAAAGCGAAGCCGGCACCAGCCAACCGGATGAAGCGAAACCGGACGCATTGGTGTTGGAAGCCGAGAGTGCGTGGTTGGCCGAGGATCGACGGATCGCGGTGGTCGACGGGATGGCCGACGTCGTCCGTAGTGGACTCCCGCTGGCCGCCGGTCTCAGAGCACTCGGTTCGGAACTACCCTCCAGACGAGGTCGGCGGGCGTTGGTGACCATTTCCAATCGACTCGAACGGGGTGTCTCGCTCGACGACGCCGTCGCTGGACAACTCGATATCGTCCCGTCCCATCTTCGAGTGCTGCTGCGAGCCGGACTGAACACAGGACGACTCGGTGAACTGCTCGAACACTACCTGCATTACGCCCGCACCAGTCTCGACACCCGCCGCCGCAGCATCCTGGCACTCTTCTATCCGGCGCTGCTGATCCTGGTGGCCGTGATGGTCGCCGCTGCCATGATCACCTTGGTTGTGCCTCCCTTCGAAGGCATCTTCATGGATTACGACATGGAGCTGCCTGAACTGACGCTCGCAGTCCTGTGGCTGTCCAAGGCAATCGGTGGCTGGCGACTTGCGATTCTCCCGGCACTGCTGCTCACGATTGTCTTCGCCTGGCTCCTCGCCGGCCGCATCGCCGGACCACTGCAAAGAAAATGGCTGTATCATGTCCCGGCCTTGGGCCGCATGATTCGGCTTAGCGCTATTTCACGGTTTTGCCACCTGCTGGCCCTCGGACTCGATCATCGCCTGCCGATGACCGAAGCCCTGCTGCTGGCCGGCAATGGCTCCGATGACGCCTACATCGGACAGGCCACTCAAAGAATGGCCGACGAAATCAGCGACGGGCACTCGCTCGGACACGCCGCCTCAAAGCACCGAATGACACCCGAAATCTCGCATATCTTCGAATGGGAAGGCCACGACGAGTCCTTCTGTGATGTGCTCCGAGCCACAGGCGATATCTGTGCCGCTCAGGCACGAGTCCAGTCCGAGTTGATCCGCGTCCTGATCGAACCACTCGCCGTCTTCGGCGTCGCCGTCGGCGTCGGCATCGTCGTTATCGCACTTTGTCTACCCATGGCCAAACTGCTCAATGTACTCTCCTGAACCGCAACACACTGAAACCGAACCGGCCGCACAACCGGACTAGAATTCGCCCAATTATCCGTTTGGTCTTTCTCCCGTTTCGAGTCGCACCGTGAACTCCAACATCACACTCGCCTACGCGATGTTCACGATCCTGCTGGTGCCGCTGACCGGTGCCACGCTGCTGGTCGTGTCCAGCCGCCTGCGCAAACGGCATCGACCGCGACTGCTGGTCCTCACCCGCATCCTGTTGCTGCTACTGGCCACCGCCATGCTGACTGTCTCGCTCACAGCCACCGTCTCGATCATCGGCTGGGGCCTGCATGCCGACGCCCAGGACAGCGGGATGTTCGCCTCGCTGCTGGCAGACTCGATGATGCTGTTCCTGCTGGCGGTCATCGCCTGGGCCGGCCTGCTCGCTCTGCGACTTGGCCTCAAAGCTCGCTCCGAAATGACTCCAACCCACTCGTTGGAACTCGAAGAACGACTCAGCCTGCTGCAGGGGATTGCCTGGTGCTTGGCCGGCCTGCCGTTGCTGTTCGTGGCCCCTCTGGCCATCCCCTTCTGCGTGATCCTATTTGTCCTGACCCAAGGCCCGGCCAGCGGCAAACGCGTCAAGCAGGGACACCTGCTGTGGCTGCTGGCGATCGCCGTTCGCCGCCAACAACCTCTGCCGCAACTACTCGACAGCTACTCCGAATCGCTGGGCGGAGCCCAGGCGTTTTCCATCTGGCGATACTTTGGATTCCGGGGACGATCACGGTTCTTGACTCGTATCCGACACCTCGCTGATCGACTCCGTGACGGAGTCTCGCTCGCCAATGCCCTCGAAGACTCCCCCGGACTGCTGCCCCGCTCCACCGTTGTCTCGGTACGGGTCGGACACGAAGCGGGATGCCTGGCCGAAGCGCTCCAACGAGCCGCCCTCATACAGTCTCGATCGCTTCAACAAACCAGTACCGTTTCAGATATCTCGACGTTCTTCATCTACGCAGCCGCCGTCCTGAGCGTCACCATCAGTATTTGCCTGTTCCAAGTGGCCTTCATTGTCCCCAAACTCAGACAGGTGTTTTCGAGTTTTGATGTCGAATTGCCCGAAGTGACTATGGCCCTGATCAACACCTCCGACGCTCTCGTCTCGCACCTGCTGCTCGCCGCACCGCTCGTCTCACTACCCTGCTTGTTACTGCTCGTCTTCGGAATCAGCTGGTTCTGGGGTCTCGACAACATGAGACTCCCGTGGGTCACACGCCTGTGGCCACGACTTCACGCCGCAGGCATCTTCCGCAGCCTCTCACTCGCACTCGCCGGCAACCGGACGCTGGAACACGCGCTCGCGATCCAAATCGAAGCGGCACACTGGCCCGAAGTGGCAATCCGGCTCGAACGGATTCGTGATGCCGTCCTGGACGGACAATGTGGCTGGACCGCTTTCAGACAACAACGACTCATCAACAGCCGAGAACAGGCCGTACTCGAATGCTCCGAACGTCTCAACAACCTGCCCTGGGCCCTGGAACTGATGGCCGATGCCAGACAACGACGACTGCATCGACGAGTGCTCTTCACCTACCAAACCGTTCGACCCATCGTGATCGGTGCACTCGGACTGCTCGTCGGCTTCATCTGCGTCGGCTTCTTCTACCCGCTCGTCACGCTACTCGCGGAACAGGCCTGATGCACCAGGATAACTCACGCACGCCCACAACCGCCGCTTGGCGCCGACACCGCCACCGCCAAGCGGCAACACTCGTCGAAATGCTCGTGGCCGGGATCCTGCTCACCAGCGTCGTCGTGATGGTCGGACCGCTGCTGTTGCGCAGCGGGCAAGTCAGACGTGTCGCCGCTCAAAGACAACTCGCACTGCAAATGGCGTCGAATTGCCTCGAACGACTTGCCGCCGGCGAATCACCGCACATGGCCCAGATCAACGTGCGACAGGGATGGGATACCCGTAAGTGGCTGCCCGATTGGCAACTCGAACTCAACATCCAAAACGAAGATTCGCGACGTCGAGCCACCGTGTCGGTCACCTGGATCACTCCCGCCGGAAACACAGCCCGACCCGTGCAACTCACCGGTTGGCTCGCGGACATCAAGGAGACTCCCAGGTGAACAGGTCTCGCCACGGATACTCGCTGCTCGAAATGCTCGTCGTGATCGCCGTCATGTCCGTGATGGTCATCCTCGGCACCCTGACCGTCGCACTGCTGATGCGATCCGATCGCAATGGCTCCGACGCACTCGTGACCGCAATCGCCGGACACCGACTCGCACGACAATTCCGAGACGATGTGCACCGGGCCCACAACGCCACACTCGAGGCCGACAATGGCAACCAACCCGTGCTCAGACTGATGACCGAACAGGGGACGACGATCAGTTGGAAACGGGTCGAGGATGGAGTCAGACGCACTGTTGACGGAGATCGGGGCGGGATCGAAACCTACCGCATCACATCAGCAGACGTCGCCTTCGTCATCAGCCCCGCACCCGCAGACTCGGTAACCAGACGACTGGTCAGCATCCAAGCCACACCAGTCAACCAACCCACGCCTCACACTATCGACAACTGGCCCCTTCGGGTCACCGCCGTCCTGAAACAACAGGACTCACCATGAATCGTCGCACCAAACATCAAACGCACCGACACCGGCAGGGCACCATTCTACTCGTCGTACTGCTCGTCATACTGCTGATCCTCGCAATGGCCGGGTCCCTGTTTCAACTCGCCACTCTCCAACACAGACAGGCGCGACGGTTCGAACTGCAGGCTCAGGCCGACTGGCTGGCTCGGGCCGGGGCCGATCGTGCCCGTAAACGACTCGCCGAAACGAACTTCACCGATGACACTTGGCAAGTTCAGTTGACCGAACTCGGATCCGTCAATGTCGTCAGCCGCGTCGTGGATTCCTCAACTAACACCACCACCAGACAACTCGTGACACACGTCACGCTGACGCCGAACTTCCTGCGCACACCCGTCCACGGCCACGCCACCCGAAAACTCGGCCCCAGACAGAAACTCGACAAGGGGACGCCATGAACCCACTCGCTCAGTCAAAAACGCAAGCGTCCGTTCCACCCCATGATTCACCCGGCTACCGCCAAGACGCCAAACGAGCCGAACGTCCACAGCATTCCGAACAAAAGCCCGCACGGAGCCGCTCACTCATGACCTCACCAACCCACCACCGCACCCACCGCACCCACCGCACCCACCGCACCCACCGCACCCTCGGTTTCACCCTGATCGAACTGCTGGTCGTCATCGCGATCATCGCCATCCTGATCGCAATGCTGCTGCCCGCCGTCCAACAGGCTCGAGAAGCGGCCCGTCGGGCTTCGTGCAAGAACAACCTGATGCAAATCGGAGTGGCACTGCAGAACTACGAAATGGCTCACCGCTGCCTGCCGCCCGGCTCGGTCAATGCCACCGGCCCAATCCAAAGCATCAACTCGGGGTACCACATGAGTTGGATGGTGCAACTGCTGCCGCACATCGACGAAGGCAACGTGTTTCGCCACATCGACTTCGGCCAGGACATCTACGCCATGGCCAATCGCGAGGCTCGAGCCCAACCGATCGAAGTGCTCAGATGTCCGTCGTCGATCCTCGCACCCACGATCACTCTAAACAGACTCGAGGCTGGGATGCCGATCCAACAAGGCGCAAATCCTCAACCCGCAGTCGCCGAAATCCAAATCGGCACAACCAGCTACGCCGGAGTGCATCACGATGGCTACCTGGTCAAGCCGCCCGCCGATGCCGCAACCGACCCACAAAGGGTCTTCAAGGACGGACCAATCGACGCCGACCAGAACGGTGTGCTGTTCCTCAACAGCAGCGTCACCTACCGCCAGATCTCCGACGGTAGCTCACACACAATCTTCGCTGGCGAAACAGCCGACACGACCGGTGGACTGGGCTGGGCCTCGGGGACACGCAGTTGCCTCCGTAATGGAGCCGCCCTGATTAACCAGTCCCAGAACCTGCTGGCCGGCTACCCCGGAACAATCCCATCGAACTCCGGCCAACCCGCCGTGAAGATCGACTTCAGCCACCCCAAGGCGGTCGGAGGCTTCGGGAGCTTCCACGCCGGTGGAGCACAATTCCTCTTTGGCGACACCTCGGTCAGATTCCTGAACGAAAACATGAATCCCGCCATCTACCGAAACCTGTGCAATCGACGAGACGGACAGATGCTGGGACTCTACTAGGCCGATTCGGAAAAGGGACGGAGGCCGCCGTTCGCAGAGCAATCCGGCTCCCGAGGTCACTTGCTTCCGAAACAATAGACGGCGCTTTCGGTGCGGATGAACATTCGGCCGCCGTGGACCACCGGAGTCGCCAGGATCTTCTCGCCAAAGTCGTGCGATCCGATCACCGACCATGCCTTCCCCGCCTTGATGATCGACAACACGCCCGACTCGTTGCAGGCAAACACCTTGCCGTCTCCAGCCACCAACGACGCATAGTAGTTGCCTCGACCGGGAATCCGACCCCGACGCGTTCGCTTGCCCGTCTTCGCATCCAGGCTGGTCAGAATCCCGCCGTTCTTGACCATGTAAAGCAGTCCGCCGTAGAGAGCCGGACTGGGGACCACCGGCAGACCCTCTCGAGATTGCCACTCGACATGAGTCCGCGTGACGTCGCCACGGCCACCAGGACGCACCGACATGGCAACATTCTGAGCATTCTTGAAGACCTCGGCGTGATGCTGCCACTCCGCCTGATCCAGTTCACCGTCCTGGTCCAGATCGATCCGGAAGAAACGAGCCGCCACCGCACTCCCCTCGGGCAACTCCGACTTGGCCACCTTCTTGTTGTTGTCCTTGTCCAACACTTCGAGCGCCTCGGCAAATGGCTCCATCGAAATCCGCTCCGATACGTCACCACCCGGCGTCCAAGACGCAATGTAAAGCCGCTTCAAGGTGGTCACCGGGGTGGTGTCGACGATCCGCGATAGACCACGGACCCACCACAACGGCAGACCCGTCTTGATCTCGTATGCCGTCATCTTCAACGCGCCAGCCACCACCAACACCCGCTCGCTGCCACTGGTCCAGACGATCGGAGTCGAATAGCTGCGAGTCTGACCCTGACGAGACGTCTTCCACACCGTCTTTCCATTGGCCGGGTTGACCGCGATCAGGAAACTGTCGACGTCGTGGTCCTGGCTCAGAACCAACAAATCGTCGACCAACACCGGCGAACTGCTGGCACCAAACTCGTCCTGGAACGGACCCATCGGCTTTCGCCACAGCTCCCGACCTTCCAGGTCGTAAGTCACCAGGCCAAAACTGCCAAAGAAGACGTAGATCCGATGGCCGTCGCAGGCCGGAGTCGAGACGGCCGGACTGCCTGTCGAGTGAGTCTTCTCGATCCGCGCGGTCTCGAGAACCTGCCTCCAAAGTCGACGACCGCTGACGCGATCCAATGCCACCGTCGCCAACTCCTTCTTCGACTTGTCCCAGGTCGTCACCACGACCAGATCGCCGTGCACGCACGGAGTCGAAATCCCCGGCGACACTTCCTGACGCCACACCAACTGCTCCTTGGCCGAAAACTGCTCCGGTAACGCAAACTCACCAACGTCTACGCTCTGGTTGCGTCGGAAATACGACGGACTTTCGGCCGCCACCACCGAACAGAACGGCACCGCGACCACCGCAAACAACAGTCCATTTATTATCCGGCGTCGAATCATCACCGTGCCTCCAAACTGAAACAGCATGCCAGTCCTCTCCTTATGCAGCATCCTGGAATTGTCGAGACGCATCCTAAACCCATGCCCGGTACGCAGGCAAGCGTCGCCAATCGACATCGTCACTCAACTCAACCCGATCACTGTTTTGCCACAACCCAACACTTGATACAGTCCGCGCGTGGACACACCCCTGCCCACACCCCTGCCCACACCCCTGCCCACACCCCTGCCCACACCCCTGCCCACACCCCGGCCCACACACACAGGCCACCGGCATGAATCCGAACCAGCG
>CAVOEV010000028.1:0-27190 GCA_963694825.1 Planctomycetota bacterium | reverse complement strand
CCTGACGCAACTGGAGATCCCAGCGGCGGTAGCGCCGACGGGTGATGTCGCTGCTGGCGAACGGCATTGGGAACAGTTGGGGTGCATCGCGTGCCACACCTTCGGCCCGGCTTCCCAGGCCGACGAATGGAACCGCACGTCGCTGCACCTGGCCGCCACGAAGTACTCTCCTGCTGCGCTGGGGCGATTCCTGGCCAAACCGCACCAGTTCCACCCAGAATCACGGATGCCCGACTTCAAGCTGACTGAGATCGAGGCAAGAGACCTCGTCGCGTTGATCCACGCACGCTCAAAGGGACGACTGAAACAACGCCTACTGCCCCGGGGCAACGCCGGGCTGGGTAAGCAACAGTTCGTCTCACGTGGCTGCCTCTCGTGCCACGGGTCACAGTTGGCCGGATCCGACAAACTGAAGCCTCTCGACTCCGTCCGGCTCACCTTCGGCAAACAGACATCCGCAGGCTGCCTGGCCGAGATTCCGCCCCAGGCCGCAGGCAAGCGACGGGTTCCCGTCTATGGGTTCTCCAGGCAACAACGAGCCGACCTGTCGGCCTTCCTGGCCTCGGGCCCCGACCGTTCGCCGGGCCGCTCGCCCCTGGAATTCGTCGCCGGCGCCATGCAGACGTTACGGTGCACGGCCTGTCACGACCGCGACACGGCGATCAGCCCGCGTCGCGAAATCATTGCCGAGGAGAGTGAGTTGGGGATGCTGCCCGGCGTGTTGCCCAACCTGACCTGGGCGGGCGAGAAGTTGCAGACCCGCTGGACGGCACGGTTGCTCGGTGGTCGACTGGAACACCGGTCACGACCCTGGCTGAAGGCCCGCATGCCGGGCTTCGGCGAGTGGGGAGATCGACTGGCACGCGGCCTGGCCGCCGAACACGGGGTCTCGACCTCCAGCGAACCCGGTCCCATGCCCGAGCTGGCGCTGGCCGAGATCGGAGCCAAGCTCACGCTCAAGCAGGGAGGATTCAACTGCCTGCAGTGCCACGGTGTCGGCAGCAAACCGGCGATGGCCCCCTTCGACAACAGGGGAGTCAACTTCTCCCGGGTCCGTGATCGCCTGCGTTACGGCTTCTATCTCGACTGGATGTTTGATCCCCTGCGGCTCGACCCGCACTCGAAGATGCCCCGCTTCTCACCCGATCGCAAGACAACCTCCGTCGGCAACGTGCTTGACGGCAACGCCAGAAAACAGTTCGACGCACTGTGGCACTTCCTGCAGGCCGTCAAGGACAATTAGCCGGAGTACCACTGCAATGATGCGATCCTGCACGCTAGCCATCTTGTTGTGTTCGGCCCTGGTGGCCTTCGACCCGGTGTCGACGTCCGCCGCCGGGACTCGCCCCAACATCGTGCTGATCATGGCTGATGATGTGGGGTGCGAGACCCTGGGGTGTTATCACGGACAGAGCTACAAGACACCGCACATCGATCGACTGGCAGCCACGGGCCTGAAGTTCACTCACTGCTACGCGATGCCCGTCTGCCACCCCACTCGGACCTGCCTGCTCAGCGGCCGCTACCCCCGGCATCAAGGCAACCCGAAATGGGGCAGCTATCCGAAGATCGACGAATCCTTCACTCTCGCCCACGCACTCCGCTCGGCCGGCTACCGGACCGCCATCGCCGGCAAGTGGCAATTGGCCCTGCTGAGCAAAGACCTGCACCAGCCACACCGGATGGGGTTCGACGAATACTGCGTCTTCGGCTGGCACGAGGGGCCACGCTATCATCAGCCCCTGGTCTTCCAGAACACCAGGGTCCGCACCGACGCAGTCAAGCAATACGGCCCCACCGTCTACACCCGCTTCCTGGCCGATTTCATGGCGGCGAACACCGACAAACCCTTCTTTGCCTTCTTCTCGATGGCTCTCTGCCACGACGTCACCGACGACCTCGAATCACCCGTACCCTACGCCACCGGCAAGGACCACTACGACACCTACGCCGAGATGATGGCTCAGATGGACGTCCACGTCGGACACATCACCACGGCAATCCGCAGGCTGGGTCTCGAGAAGAACACGCTAGTGCTGTTCACGACCGACAACGGCACGCCCATGAGGTCCCTACACCAGGCCCGCGACGGCCGGTTCCTCCGCCGTCCGGTCTCGAGCCGCTTCGGAGGCAAGCTGGTCCCCGGCGGCAAGGGTAACCTCAGCGACGACGGCACCCACGTCCCCCTGCTGGCCAGCTGGCCCGGTCGGATCAAGCCCGGCACCACGACCGATCAGCTGGTCGACATGAGCGACTTTCTGCCGACGCTGAGGGAGATAGCCGGTGGACATCAACCTGCTCCAGAGAAGACCCGGATCGACGGCCACAGCTTCGCCGGGTTGCTGGATGGCAGCGGATTGCTGAAGGAGCCGCGTCGATGGGCGTATGCCGAACGAGGCGCCAAGCGGTTCTTTGTCCGCACGCAGAACTGGAAGCTCTACAACAACGGTCGGCTGTTCCACGTCGCCGTTGACGTGAACGAAAAGACTCCGGTCACCCGTGCCCCCGCCTCGGCCGCCAGCGACATCCGGCTGCTCAAGCAGGCACTCGCCACAATCGATACCGGCCACGCCTTCCCCAAGTAGGCCCCAGCCAGACGCCCGCCGTCATACCAATACGGCCCAACGGCTGGCATGCGAACTGTAGTCAGGCTGTCTGCCTGACCCACCAACCCGGTCTTCCAACCGGCCGGCTACCGCCCCAGGTGCTTGGTCGCAAAAGCGATGTACTGCCGCCAGTCGTAATCGGTTACGTCGTGCTTGCCCGTTCGCAAGTGGTATCCGATTTGCCCATGAATCGGCGAGTCAGCCTTGGGCATCTGCCGAGTCCCCAAACCCTCGGTCCTCAGTAAACGGTAAACCGGGTCGGCATGCACCGCCGACAGGAACTCGCCTCGCGGATCCGCCCAACGGTCGCCCGTGGCACTGGCAATGTAGACCGGTCGCGGAGCAATCAACGCCACCAACATGTGCTGGTCGACCGGCAACCGGTTCTCCCGGTTGTCGTATTTCTTGAAGTTGCCACAAAACCAATGGGGAAACGAGTTGTTGATCCTCCAGACCGTTTCGCCAATCCCCCGTCGCGACAACGCCGCTCCGCCGCAGCCCGAGTTGTTCGAGATCACAATCGCAAACCTCTGATCCCGTGCCCCGGCCCACAACGACGTCTTGCCCAATCGGCTGTGACCCAACAGCACAACCCGCTTGTGGTCCACCTGCGAGTCCGTTTCGAAATAGTCCGCCGCCCGACTCAGACCCCACGCCCACGCAGCGATCGTACCCCATTGATCGGCCCTCGGAGCCGTCTGTCCCTTCTTGTAAGACAGCGGATGCACTCCGTTCTGGAACTCGTCGTGGTAGTCCGGATCAATGTCCCCGCAATAGATCGTTGCCACGCCGAACCCGCTCTCCAAGCACCGATCGACCGCCCAGCGACTGGCCGAAAGGCCTCGCGACTTCTCCGTCGCCCGGTTGTTCACGTACCCGTCGCGAGGATTGTCGCGGTGCCACGACCGAGCCAGCACGATCGACTTGTCCGCATGGATCGAATGGTTGCCATTGAAGTTCAGACCCAGGAACACCGGCACGGCCGACGTCGCCTGCGAAGGCAGATAAACCAGCAGATCCATCCCCGGCCCCGACTCGGTGCCGTCAAAAAGAACTCGAACCTGCTTGCGAATCGCCTTGCCACCCAGGGCGTCTCGAGATGTTTCGATCGTGCGAAACACCATCGACTTCGGACGACCCGGCGACTTGCCGTAAACCTGTTCCCTGAACAGTTTCAAAATCTCCGGACGTCGAGACTTCGTCCACTTGCGGGCCGACACGACCGCCTTGCCCGAACGCATCGTCAAGGGATCGGGCAGGTCGTATCGAGGGATCTTGGATTCGTCGTAATTGGGGACGAATTTCTGAGCGACGGCCGGGCCCGATAGCCACAACATCGCACCGGTCACCAGCAGCATCGAAACAACCCAACCACGAAACCGAAACCCGTGCATCTTGAGATCCTCGTGTTGCCTTGTGCTTGTGCTAGCTTGTCAACAAGCCGCAATCCCACCCCGACTATGCCGTCTCGATCGTCGTGTTGCAAATCCGCGGGCGGCCGCCTTCACGGTACGTCTTGCAGCCGCTAGGCTGTCGCATTCTTAACTCGCCACGGACCCGGCATGGCTCACGGACTGAACGCTTCGCAAATCCAGGCGGTACACGCCACCCGCGGCCCGGTGCTGGTCCTGGCCGGTGCCGGTAGCGGCAAGACGCGAGTCATCACCTTCCGAATCACTCACCTGATCCGCAACGGCGTTCGCCCCGACAAGATTCTTGCCGTCACCTTCACCAACAAGGCGGCTCGCGAGATGAAACAACGGACCGAGGAACTGCTCGGCCGAGTCCTCAACACTCCACCTCCCAAGGGACCCGACAACAAGCCCCTGCAACCGTTTATCTCCACATTCCACTCGCTCTGCGTCCGCATTCTCAGACAGGACATAGAAACGCTCGGGTACCGAAAACGATTCACGATCTACGACCGGTCCGACCAGGAAGGCGCCGCCCGCAAGGCACTCCGCGACATCCACTGCGCCACCACGACACTCCGACCCGGCGACTTGCTGTGGCGAATCAGTGATTGGAAGCGAGACGGACTGCGGGCCGAGGCAGCCGGAGACACAGTCTTTGACGAAAAAGACACCCTCGCCGCACTCGCCTACAAGAGATACGAACTCGCACTCAAGGCCGCCAACGCCGTCGACTTCGATGACCTGCTGCTGTGCACCGAAGAACTGTTCCGCGATCACCCCGATGTGCTCGCACGGCACCAGCAACGGTTCGATTACGTGATGGTCGACGAGTACCAGGATACCAACGCCACTCAGTACAAGATCATCTCGGCACTGGTCGCCAAACACCACAACCTCTGCGTCGTCGGGGACGACGACCAGTCGATCTACGGCTGGCGAGGGGCACGGATGGAAAACATTCTCGAGTTCGACCGAGAGTTCCCCGATGCGACCGTCGTGCTGTTGGAAGAGAACTACCGCTGCCGACCAGAAATCCTCGAACTGGCCAACCGCCTGATTGTTCACAACACACAGCGACGCGAAAAAACGCTCAAACCGGCCCGAGCACCCGGCAAGCCGCCGCGGTTTCTCGAGATCGACGACGAGGTCGACGAGGCGACCTACATCGCTCGTGAAATCCGTGCGGCCGCCGACAGCAATCGGTTCCGCTACAAGGATGTCGCCATCCTGTTCCGAACCAACGAACAGCCCCGGCTCTTTGAGCAGGAACTCCGAGCCAACAAGGTGCCGTATGTGCTGATCGGCGGACAGTCGTTCTTTGATCGTCGAGAAGTCCGAGACCTGATCAGCTATCTCAAGATCATCGCCAACCCGGATGACGAGTTGTCGTTGTTGAGAATCATCAACCGCCCGGCTCGAGGCATCGGCGACAGCACGGTGTCGAAACTGCTCAAACGGGCCGTCGAAAAAGGCCAGAGCCTGTGGCATGTTCTGCCCGAGGCCACAGTAGATGGAGATGTCCCACAACGTGGTGCCGAGAACATTGAGCGGTTCCGGAAGATGATCGACGGCTACCAAGAACCGATGAACCACGGACGGCTCAGCGAACAACTCGAACGACTGATCGCCGATATCAACTACAAGGGCGAAATCGAACGGCAGTACAAGACGCCGCTCGAACGAATCTCTCGGTGGAGTTCGGTCGAAGAACTCGTTAATGCCACCGCACAGTACGAACGAGGCAACGACGAACCCACGCTCGACGGATTCCTCGAAGAGATCGCATTGACCAACAACGAGGATGAACAGGACAAGGACGAACAGCTCAAGAAAAACGCCGTCGCACTGATCACCCTCCACAGCGCCAAGGGACTCGAGTTCCCCGTCGTCTTCCTGGTCGGCATGGAAGAAGGACTGCTGCCACACGAACGCTCGATCCAGGACGGAGACAAGTCGATCTGCGAAGAACGACGGCTGGCCTACGTCGGAGTGACCCGGGCCATGGACTTCCTCACGCTCTCATGGGCCAAGCATCGCACCAAGTGGGGCAAGCGACGAAAGAGCAAGCTGTCGAGGTTCCTCGCCGAAATGAACGGCGGGCCGGTCGGGTTCGACGAAGAAGAAGACGAACCCAAGTCCAAGGGCAAATCACGACGTCGCCGAACCCGGTCCAGGTAGCTCAGGCGATCGCCTGACTCGAATACCAAGCAACCTCGATCGCCGACCAAAGCGTCAGGTCCTGACGCGATGCAGGCTCCGAATTCTCAGCCAGCTAAAATCAACTGCTCGCAAATGTGGAATTTCGAGTCGACTTGTAGTGGACGTCCAGGTGAGGTGTCTCAAGCATCTTCTGCTTGACCATCGACTCGATCGATGCCGCCAGCACACCTGACACCAGCAGAGTTCGCTCGACCGGGTACCCCGCCTTGCCGCTCACAAACATGTCCTCGGCACGACCCATCAACTCGGCCGAATACTGCACGTTGGGACCCGGAGGCAGATGAAACAGTGTCGAGAGTAGTTTCTTCTTCCCCCTGAGATCGGCGGCAAAAGTGAAATCGGACACCAGCCCATTGAGCAACAACATCGTGGCACGCGTGCCGTCACGATACTCGTAACGGTAGGCCACCGGCTCCTTGATCATCTTGCGGATCTCAGCCGGCGTCGGGTGCCAGTGAGTGAACGTGGGACGCGGTTGTGCAAGAGTCTGACTTCGCGTCAGGCAGGCTTCGAACAACTCGGGACTCCATCCTCCCGCTTCAAACGATCCCCGGTCCATCGCCTTCCAGAACGCATCACCACGTAGCCCCTCGACCCATGCCACGCCCGTCTCGCCGCCATCACGACGCTCGGCCATGCACTGCATCGTCTCCAACGCATGGAAGTCGTAACTGTCGACTCCTCCGAAGGCCACCCCCATCAACTCGTTGATCCGCTCACCCCGCGGCATCTCCACCGACGGCATCCGCCAGGTCACCGGCAAACTCGAACCGGCCATAAACGGAAAATCGAGTTCACGCGAAATGTCGACCATCTCCTTGGCCCATTCCCACTTCCACGACAGGTGCTTGTCGTTGAACACCGGCACACTGCGACCGTCCTCGCGAAACACGTCGGTGATCTTCTTGAACAGCTCGTAGCGTGGATACTTCTTCTGGCCGTACTCGTTTCTCGGATAGTCGCCGTGTTCTCCGATCAACAACACCGCATCAACAGCCAGACTCTTCCCACCACGACGCAACGTCTCGGCAACGCTCGGAAAGATCTTGAAACCGAACTCCTTTTCGCGTGGCCGACTGAGATCATTCTTGGGCACCTGGTCGGCATACAACGACACGACATCCAGCCGAGGCTGATTCCAGACCCCATCGGTCGGATATCCATGCAAGAATCGGTCACCCATGTGCTGCGAGTGCGAATGAAACCGCCATTCGGTCGAAACGACCGCCATCGTCTTGCGAACCGGCTTCGCGGCCGCCCGAGCCTCTCTGGCATCAAGCGACACCGCAGCAGCAGCAGCAGCAGCAGTTGCAACAGAACCCTGCACAAAGTCACGCCGAGTCAGCATCAGTCATCTCCGTAATAGAACAGGGGCGAGGATTCTGGACGAATGGTAGGCATTGTGGTGAATCGTGTTGATCGCCTTGCGGACCTCCGACGGGGACTCGATCGTTGACGGTTTTCCCGTCTGAGGATTCGGTTCATAGAACGGCGACCCCGTGCTGGCGATCGTGACCCGAATGCGATGCCCCCTGTTGAACACCTGGCTCAGCCAACCGACTCGTAACCGAACCGGGTAGATCTCATCGGGTTTCATTAGCACCTGCTTGCGGAATCCCTCTCGGTAGCGCAACCGCAATGGGTAACCGATCAGCAGAATCGACCGGCCGTCAGGATACACGTCGCTGATGCGAACTATTACGTCGGTGTCGGGTGCAGTGGATGAGACCTGCAGTTCGGCAATGACCGGGCCGGTCCATTCGACCGGTTGCTCGAGTTTGCTCGAGGTGAACTCGAGCACGTTGTCTTGTTTCTCGAAGCTCCTGCCATCCCGGGCTCCGGGGAATCCTCCGCGGGGAATCGACGCAGGCTGCCGGGGATCACTGGTGTAGCTGGTCTCAATGCCCATCCCATCCGTAACTTGAGGCTCTTCAAGATCCAGACCTCCATCATGCTGCAGGTAATACGACGTCGTCTTGACCGCCGGCGGAAAGTCCGTGGCATCGCGCCAACGATTGCCCGGAGCACCGGCTTCTCCGACCGCACCCATCACGTAGTACCGCACCGTCGCAGACGCCGACTTCGCCAGCGGCTGACCCTTCAGGTGGTGATCAAACCAGCCGACCATCGACCGATGCACGTCGAACACGGCGTTCTCGGGGTAAACCAGTTCACCAACCCGGTTCCCCTTGTTCCGTCGCCCATGCAACCACGGCCCGATCAGCAATTGCTGACGCCCGACCGAAGCCGATCCGCCCCTGTGCTGCCGTCCAATGAAACTGGCGATCGATCCCTGGTTCATGAAGTCGTACCAACTGCCGATCGTAAAACACGGCACGTTCATCCGATCAAAGTGCCGGCTGCAATCCTCGGCCTCCCAGTACTCGTCGTACTCGGGATGAACGAACCAGTCGGCCAATTGGGCCCGGTTGTGAGCCGGCACTCGACAGTTGGCGTCCATCCCCTTGAACCGCTCAGGACGAGTGGTTCCCCCGATCCGGTACCCCTCCTGGTACAGACTCAAACCCGTGTCGACCATGTACTGGCAAACCAGCTGAGGTGGCCGGGTGACGGCGAGGAAGTTCTGAGCAAACCCGCCCTGGGAACTGCCGAAGGTGCCGATCCTGCCCGTGCACCAGTCGCGGCTGGCCAGCCAACCGCAGGTGTCGTACCCATCCTGCAACTTGCCCCAGGCCAGGGCCCGGTACCCCACCCACGTCCCCTCGGATTCCTGTGCCCCACGGAAATTGACATGCAACACGCCGTAACCTTCAGCGGCCAAACGGGCAGCCATCTGCCGAGTGCCACGCCCCTTCAAACTCGCATATCGCTGCTCGAACACACCCGGCCATGGCCCCTTGCCGGGCGGAAGATAGAGATACCCTGAGAGTCGTTTGCCGTCTCGCATCGGCACCATCACCTGAGTCTCGCTCACGTCGCCGAGATCGAGATCGTCGGCGGCCATGAGGCTCATGGAAGGAAGCATGGCCGCGACCAAGCCCACAAGCAGCAGAACGTTTCTAAACATTGGCATGAATCCGCGTCTCATTTCCACTTGTCGCCGGTCACAGCCGGGTTCACACACCCAGCATTCGTACGGCATTGTTATAAAAAATGTCCTCGACCTGGCTGTCACTGAGTCGTTCGGACCAGCAGGCCCACTTCAGCGAACGGATGTGCTCCAATCCGACAACCACCGGATCAACCTTCATGTGCTTCTCGCCCCACACCGGGGTCTCTTCATAGAGCCAGATGAACGAATCGGCAGCCGAGAGTGATCGGCCTCGGAAATGGCTGACCGGCAAATCGGTGCCGTACATCAACTTGTCGTGGCCGATGATGCGGATGATCGCCTGGTGAGCGATCGGTTCGCAGTTGGCACTGGTGTCAAAGTACAGGTTGTCGAGGCCGGTGAGTTGAGGCAGTCCCTCGAGGTTGTGAGAGGGTTGGAAGCCGCGAGCCGAATGAGCCAGGATCAGCCGCATGTTCGGATACGTCTCACAGTACCTGCGGATGCAGGCGATATTGGCCGCCTCGGCCACCGCTCGCGACTTGACCATGTGCAAGGTGATCACCCAACCCTCCTCGTCCGCCACCGCGACCAGCGGTTCCGGCAGAAACGACTCGATGTCGGCATCCCATGTCGGTTCGACACCCGACATCGTGTGGTAGCACTTCAAACCACTCAGACCCAGACGCCCCACCTCCTGCCGTACCCACTCCGGATCGTCCTCGGGATGAATGAAAAAGATCCCGCGATTCGCCTTGTCAACGGCAACGTGCTCGGCCACCCAAGCATTGGCCGTCTGCCGACTCGCGGGTTCCAACGACGTGGTGAACGGGATGAACATCGCGTTGGTCGGCCGCTGGCCGTGAAGATCCTCCATCAGCCGATTGTATTCGGACAGCCCCACGTCTCGAGCCGCTCCGGGCACCGTCCAATCGACACAGTCGTGGCACCAGAGATGCGTGTGGGCATCGTAAATCCGATCTGGCAAAAACGACTCGATCTCACGACGGTAGAACTCGTGATCCACTTCACCGACGGGTCTGCCTGATGTGCTCATCAATCGGTCTCATGCTCTACCGGGAATCCCGGCTGAATGTGCCGGTTTCGAGCATCCTACGACCGCCCGGCCAGGTTTGCCACTGAAGTGAGCGACCATCCTGCTGGAACTTGGAATCGGATTGCCCGACGCGTAATCTGACATCCATGACACACACACGCATCCCCGGGACCAGTTCACCCTGTTGGGCCGTTCTCGTACTGGCCGTCTCCAGCCTGCCCAACGCAGTGGCTCAGGAAAGGACTCCCCGTCTCGAGTTCCTGGGCCCGGAGAGCCGTCGAGTCTTCGAAGCCAACGATTCGCTGAAACCCGCCACAGAACCCTCGGCCGACGCCCAGGAATGCCTCGATGGGTTGACCTGGAAGCCGAACCCATTCCAGGTCCGCTGCCAGACGGCCGAGACGGGGCGAGGGGATGTGTTGCTGAGATACCAGTCACCGATCGACACGGGCGATGCGGTCAACGACGAGGTGGCGATCGAGTGGTACGTGGCGGGCATGGACAAGGGGAAGCCAAAACGAGCTCGAGCCGTTGTGGTGGTTCACGAATCGGGTCGAGGCATGGTCGTCGGTCGGCTGTTCGCGGCGACTCTTCGCAAGGAAGGCCTGCACGCGTTCCTGGTGCAGTTGCCCGGCTACGGTCATCGCAGCGGTCCCGGCGGTCGACTGCCCGCCGATCGCATCTTCGTCACCATGCGGCAGGCGATCGCCGATGTCCGTCGAGCCCGAGATGCCGTTGTGGCACTCCCGCTGGTCGACCACTCGCACGTCGCACTCCAGGGCACCAGCCTCGGCGGATTTGTCGTCGCCACAGCCGGTAGCCTCGATGCCGGCTACGACAGCCTGTTCGTGATGCTCGCCGGAGGCAACCTCTACGAGATGATCGCCAATGGAAAACGCGATACGGCCAAGGTTCGAGAAAAACTGGCGGCGGCCGGTATCACCGGCGACCGTCTGAAACAACTGCTCCGGGGCATCGAACCGACCCGCGTCGCTCATCGACTCGACCCCAAACGCACCTGGCTCTTCTCGGGAATCAACGACACCGTGGTGCCGATGTCCAGCGCCCTGGCACTGGCCCAAGCGGCCTGCCTGCCAGACAACCACCATGTCAAGATGCCGACCAATCACTACACCGGCATCGTGCTGCTGCCGAGCATGTGTCGGCTGGTCGCCAGGCAGATCCAAACCCTGCCATCCCGGCAGCGCTGACCTCGACTACTGCAACGCGTCGCGCAACACCCGAGCCAACCGAAACCCCGCTTCGACCACTCGGCGGCGCGACACCTCGCGAGCCATCCGAGCATAGTTCTTCGAGAGCCCGACCGGCGGAATCGGCTTCCCGGCATCCGCCTCGCCGAGCCGAATCGCCTCGAGAATCGCTGGCGAGTAGACCATCTCGCGAGCCAACCGGTGACTCTCGCCAACCCACACCTCCGCCTGCAACTGACCTTGGGCCTGGCGGCCGGCAGCCGCCAGTTTCGGATCAGCCAACAGGGTCGCCGCACGTCGCATCAGGTCCGGACTCAACGTCCGACCGCCGCCGAACTGACTGTCCCAGTACATGTGCAGATTGATCGGCTTGGTCGTGCCCTGCACTGGCACATCATTGCCGCCTCGATCGCCGCTTGGAAACCGTGACTCCGTAAACGTCGCAGTCGAATGACACGGCTGGTGTACATCGCCAACCATGTGACACAGCCAAGTCACGCAGAGTGCCCGATCGGTGTCACTTGTACCCGCTGCCGACAGCTTCTGACGGCACAATCGAATGGCCTGGATCACGTTCAATTCGCCAGTCTCCAGCGTCGCCGCCCTGGGCACAACCGTGGCCAGGTTGACCGGCAGTCGTGGACCCAATAGACGGCGGCTGCGATCCGAAAGAAACAGCGGACGGTTGATGTAATGCCAGGTCGGCCGGTCGTAATCCGTCTTCCGTACCAGGTCGCTCCAGACGGCGGCTTGAGAGATTACCCACTGCCGACGCAGCGTCTCGCCACGCAGGTCTTTGGGTGGCGTGAAGTACTTTCGGGCATGAGGATGCTGTCCAAGCAGTTTCAGAGTGGCCGCTCGAGTTTTCTGGTCCATGCGGCTCCAGGCAATCAACGCGACCAGCCTATGACCCGAATCCCACCAGGCCGACGCCGTCAGTGGGCAGCTCCACAGCGTGATCACGACCATTCCGATCGCGAGCAGCCGAGTGTGACGGTTGCATGTCATCATCCAGTCTCCCGGCCGCTTCAGTTGCACGTCGCCGTCAGTTCGCTCAGGGTGACGGACTCAACCTCGACTTGCCAGAGCACCCTACGAAACGTTCCGTTGGATTTCAGTACTGTAGTGAATCGACACCTTGAACCCTTTCCGGTGAATTCGCAGCCGAAATCCACTCGACACCACGCCCGGCCAGCAACTCGTCAACCGCGTCATTCGAACTCGAGCGATACGCCACGATGGTGTCGGGATCTTTGAGTTGGTGTCCAGTCAGAACGCAGACCACGCGATCGCCGGCTGCGATCGTCCCGTCGTCACCTGAGTTTTCTGGCTCCGATCAGTGCAAACACGATCAGGAATCTCCAAAAAACCACGGCATCAGGTCGCAACCGCGGCGAAAGACCAACGACGACACCTCGCCCGCCACCTCGTTGTAGGTCTCGTGAACGTCCCTCTCCAAGCCTGTCCCGCAAGCAGCGATCGGAACAGGTCCGTGAGCGTGAGTCCTTGTGCGAAGCAAAGTGGAATGATCGGGTGAAACAAGAATCCGGTAGTCACCAGCCTGGGCCAGGTGTTTGTGAATCGGAGCAACAATACACTCGTCGATCCGCTCGATCGCCTCGACCTTTCCCGCCAGGTCCCCATCGTGTGACGCCTCGTCGGTCGCCTCGACATGGACCACCACCAGGTCGTGCTCGGACAACGCAGCAATCGCCGCCTGCCCCTTGGCCGTGTAGTCGGTGTCCAGGTACCCCGTCGCACCGTCGACCTCGATGACTCGAATTCCCAACAACCTGCCGAGGCCACGTACCAGATCCACGGCGGTCACCACCGCTGCGGATTTCCCATAACGCTCAGCAAACCGCTCGAGCTGCGGGCATTGACCCAATCCCCAGAGCCAGACCCCAGTGGCCTGTGAATCGTGATCGACAGCAGCCAGCAACTCCCGGCTGCGATCCATCATCGCAACAAGACTCACCGATCCCGGACCAGAGGGCAGATGATCGTCGATCCGCAAGTCGAGCAGATCGTGAGGCGGACTGGTCACAGTCCGACTCGAAAATGTGGCCTCGGTGTCACCCCCCCCGGGTCGATACACCAACAGGTTGCGGTAGCTGACACCGGGGTAGTACTCCCACGGCGAATCGTCGCCCAGGTCCTGACTCAGACAGTCCATCAACTCGGCCGCCACCCGGTTGTCGATGTGACCGGCCGTATAACTCCGCATGCACCCTGCGGCAATCGTCACCAGGTTGCAGCGGAACGCCCAGTCGTCTTCACCCAGTTCGATACTCTGGGCGACGGCTTCGATCGGAGCCCGCCCGGTATGATCCACCAGCGGGTCGTATCCCAACAGGCTCAACATCCCCACGTCGCTGCCGCTGGGCAAAGACAATGGCACGTGGTCGGCTCGACCAACGACTCCCATCCGGGCAATTTCATCCATCGCCGGAGTCACAGCGGCCTCGAGTGGGGTCTGTCCACCCGAGTCCAACTGAGGCTCGTCAGCAGCTCCATCGGGGATGATCAACGCGTATTTCATGACACCACAGACGGTCGCTGCCGGATGCCGCAACTCGGACCATCAAAAACAAGGCCCAGCGTGGGTAGCTCTCCGAGCTGCCCACGCTGGGGTTGAAGGCGGAGAGGGAGGGATTCACCCACCGCCCTTCTGCTGCCCTACCCGTGTCGCGGTAACATATTGTCACCATTGAACTTACAGATCATTCGCAACGTGGCCTGATTCCGCCGGATCCCGATCTTCGAGGTTCCATCCGCCACAAAAACTCCTGCGGTTGACCGACGACGAAACCACTGCTGCCCGGCGCCTTCGTCGTCCACATCTTCTACCGAGGGGTATTGTAGCGACAGTCTCACGCGGTTCAACACGCCCGCTTGATGTCATGCAAGCCGTCACTCCCTTTGCGACTCCGACACATGCCGACGCACTCGGGCAGCACACCGTTCAGTCAGTGTGGAATGGACTCGAGAGCGACCCGCATGGCCCCGCCCAGGACACTCTCCGCCTCCACCACATCCGACGGCAACGACGGGAGAACTTTTGGTTCCGGACCAATGGTCTCTTCGTCAATCGTACGAGACTTTGTAGAGATTCTGTTGCATTCGAGCGGATCGACTGCGTCTAAGACTCAAGTGCTGCGCTGGTCCACCGATTCTTTGCTGTTGATTTCCGTGGAGTAACTCTCGTCTCGCGTTGATGTTATCGTGTTCTCCGCAGCTTTGCGACGAAGAGCCTGGAGTGCACGATGTCGGACCGCAAACCGCCCAAGATCCCTCTGCCGAAGGGCTGGACGGCTCACGTGCGCTCCGCCGTGCTGTACGTCATCTCGCTGGCGCAGTATGCAACCGTCCAGACCCGCAGCTGGGCGGCGAACAGTGTGAACGTACGGATTCGGTCGAAGGGCAAGAACGACCGGCTGCGTCAGGAACTCGCTTTGCTTCAGGAGGAATGCCGCATCAAGGACAGCCGGATGGCCAGGATTCGAGCTCAACATCGGCCGCATTTCCGGCCCACCGAGCGGATGGCCATCTTGGAACTGCGTGCGGCTCGAGGCTGGTCACTTCGGCAGGCCGCTCGCGTGTTTCTCGTCTCACAGGTTACCCTCGCCTCATGGATGAAGCGCCTCGACGAGGCGGGGCCCGATGCACTGGTCCAGATGAACGAACCGGTCAATCGTTTCCCGGACTTCGTCCGCTACCTCGTCCAGCGACTCAGGGTGCTCTGCCCGTCGATGGGCAAGGTCAAGATCGCCCAGGTCCTCGCCCGCGATGGACTGCATCTCGGGTCAACGACCGTTGCCCGTATCCTGCGTGAACCGCCAAGGCCTGCACCAGTTGAAGTCAAGTCCGCTGGCGGACGATCAGTCAAATCCAAACACCCGAACCACGTCTGGAACGTCGATCTGACCACGGTCCCAACATCGGCCGGCTTCTGGACGGCCTGGATGCCGCTGGCCCTTCCACAACGCTGGCCCTTCTACTGGCGGGTGGCGGTGGTCGTCGACCAACATTCACGCCGGGCATTGGGGTTTGCCGTCTTCAATTCGCAGCCCAGTTCAGCCGAGGTCTCCTCACTTCTAGACTCTGCGATCCACCAACACGAGGCCAAACCCAAGCATCTGATCACCGACCAGGGCGGACAGTTCACCGCTAACGACTTCAAGGACTGGGGCAAGCGACGTGGAATCCGTCACCGTTACGGTGCCGTTGACAAGCACGGCGCTCTGGCCATCAACGAGCGTTTCAACTTGACCTTGAAAAACGAGTGCACGCGACGACTGCTGGTTCCCTTCTGTCCTGACGGATTCTGGCGAGAGCTCTTCCTCTTCGTCAATTGGTACAATGAACGCCGGCCAAACATGGGGCTCGATGGACGAACTCCCGATGAAGTCTACTACGATCGCGCTACAGCCAACGAGCAGCCTCGGTACGAGACTCGGCCCCGCTGGCCACGTGGATCACCTTGTGCCGGACCGCCTGCCCCGCTCAAGGGTGATCCAGGTGTGCGGATTGCTCTCGACCTGCGATTCGAAGCGGGCCGCAAGCATCTGCCAATCGTTGGGCTCAAGCAAGCGGCGTAGACATCGCCGTTCGGCTACCAATGTCGCAGAGTGGCCAACCTGCGCACCCACGAGACGGCACATGCACTCTCTCTACCGAGTTTTCAAAGATCGTACCGTCAGCGTCGTCTCGAAGGCCAATTCAACCAGCTCGGAAACGATGACTCGTGTCCAAGAGTGTTGCAAAATGAGGCGTTCAGAATCGGTGGACCAGCGCACCTGGTTGGCCATCACTTCGCACTTCGTTCAGAGAGAATCCACACAATGAATCGGAATTCCGTTGCCCTTCTCGTTTTCACGCTTCTGTTTCTTTGTGATATCGCCGTTGCCCAGAAACTGACAGCTGACGTCCCCTACCTGAAGAACGGGCACGCGCGGCACGTCCTCGACATCTACACACCAGAGAAACAGGCTCGAAACAGCCTGCCCGTTGTGTTCTGGATTCACGGTGGTGGATGGCAGACGGGGGACAAGGGCGATGTTGCACTCAAACCGAAGCTGCTAACCGAGCGAGGATTGATCCTTGTGTCGACGAACTACCGTCTACTACCGGAAGTGACAATGGACGAACTGGTTGGTGACGTTGCCAGATCGCTCGGCTGGGTGCACCGCAATATTGCGAAATATGGAGGGGATCCCAAACAGATCATTGTTGGCGGACACTCTGCCGGTGCCCAGTTGGCGGCGTTGATCTGCATCGACGACAAGTACCTGAAGAAGGAAGGCGTGTCTTTCGAAGTCCTCAAGGGTTGCATCCCGGTCGACGGCGACACGTACGACATTCCCAAGATCATCATGACCGCCGAGCACCGGCAGGCGGTCTACGGCGGCAAGATGTTCACCTTTGGCCATCGACAGAAGTTCGGAAACGACCCCGAGAAGCACGTCGATTTTTCGGCAGTGACACACGTCACAAAGGGTAAAAGCATTCCGCCGTTCCTCATCCTGTATTTCTCCGGAAACCCGGACACGCGGGCTCAGGCGCGGCGTCTTGAGAGCGTGCTGAAGGCGGCGGACATTCCGACCCGGGCATATGGCAAACGCGATACCAACCACAGCCGCTTGAACAACGATCTCGGAAGGCCAGGAGATCCCGCTACAAAGGAGCTCTACAGGTTTCTGGATCCGCTAGTCGGCAGGAAGCCGTGACGAATGTCGACTTCCAGTTGACCTGCGTTCCAACGGGAGAACGGTCCCACATTTCCCCTTCGCACCCAACACGGGATAAGCCAGGGACTCTCACTCAAACGGGACGGGGGTTCGGTTTCTGGGCACGCCGCCCAGCGGGCTGAACGCCGGGGCTGGGGTGGGGAGACTGAGAGCTGAGATCGGGCGGAATGAACACCGCGAAGTCACTGATCAACATCTTCCTGTACGGCGGTCCACCGCACATGGACACCTTTGCTCTGAAGCCCAAGGCGCCGAGAGAATACCGTCCGGAGCCAAACTGCTCCTCCGACAGGTTGAAGGTGGTCTTTCCACTGGGCGAACGCAAGATAACCAAGCCTCAACTTTCCGCCCATTGCCGGAGCGGCGTCCCGCGATCTACTGGTCAATCCAGAATGAGTACAATGCCGTCTCTCGCAACGTGAATCGCAACTTCACCGGCTGTCCTTTCAGAGCGGCGCTTTTCCCGCGCCCCCAGGTCACTTCGCCGCGGCGATGATCTCCTTTGATCACACGAGATGTTGCCGTGACTTCCCCGGCTTTGTCCAACACCTCGACGAGTAGCCGACCACCGTCGCGGACATTGACGTTCACGAATAACCTCTCACCGCTCAGCAAGAACGGCCGGGTAATGAGCGTGCCATCCGCTTCACCTGCGTCGAGCGAGATGAACCCGTCACGGCGCAGAACCGCCAGGCAGACAGCGCCTGCTTTCTCGTCCGCATTCTCAGGGCTCGCTCGGTACTTGATACCGGTGTAATAAAACCACAGCTCATCGCCGCGCTCGACCGGGGCACTTGGTGGGAGCAGTTGAGTTCGGTCGAAAACGCCCGGCCCGACTGCTGACGGACCAATGAACGCTCGGCGGTCACCAAGCCGCGTCCACTTTCTCAGATCGCGGCTGCAGGCAAGTTGAATCAGGTGAAACCCATCGGTGTTGGCCTTCAGCTTGCCGGTCGCGTGATAGACCGCGGGCATGCCAATATAGAGGCCCTCGTAGCGAAACACGCCGAAGTTATAGATGTCCGCGTTGTAGTCGGCGGGCACGTTCTTCACAGGCTGCTGCAACTTCGGGTTCGACAGCCGCGCTGCAATGTTCTTTTTCGCAAGCTGCTGGTCCTGTTCATCGGCGTGGAACAGCACGCCCGTGTCGGTCCACTCGGTAAAGTCGCGGCTCGTCCAGATGCGATGCGATCGCCCAAATGGACCGCCTCGCTTCAACGTCGCGATGAACGTCTTGTTGGCGCGGTCGTAACTCAGGTTCGACTCGTCCGACGAGGGCAGCACCGGGGTCTCCAGCAGCGTCCAGCGGATACCGTCAGGGCTGACCATCGGCCGGCGCCCCAGGACCCCATAAAACCCCTTGAATCGTCGGTCAGGATCAGGATCGTCCGGGTCAAGCACCACGTTTTCGATGCCGTTTTTTGGCCAGGTGTCGCCTGGAACAACGGACAGGAAGTTGTTTTCCAGTGAGCCGTTGATCTTTGTTTGCCTGAGAACCGGCTTCGTCCAATGGACACCGTCCTTGCTTTCCGCATACGAAGTCCCGGCGAGTCCCGGGATGTTGGTCGACGTGATCAACCAGAGCTTGAACCGCTTTCGCTCTGCGTCCCAGGCCGGCGAGCACCGTGTTTGCAGCGACGTCTCCCACTTCTGATCAGGCTTGATCACTGCCCCGCGTTTGACCGGCTGATGCATCGTGCGTTTCAGTCCATCGGTCCGCGCGATGATGTGATCGTCCAGAAACAACTGCCGCCGAGACCCGATCTCGAGCGCCTGGCGAGGGCCGGCGTTGCGCCACCAGCGGACTTCGTTCGCTCCCCTTTCGGCTCCCGCGACGATGTCAGGCCGCCCGTCGCCATCAAGATCCGCGATCTGGACCGCGTTGGCCATGGCCCAGTCGGTTTTGAGCGTGTGCTGCTTCCAGTTCTTTCTGGGCTCGCCCGTGTTCTCGAACCAAGCCACCTTGCCGTCTTTGCCCCACGCGGTGGCCACCACGTCCACGTCTTTGTCGCCGTCCATGTCGGCTGCGCAGGCTTCGAATGATCCGGTATATCCGTCCGCGATCAGGTGTTTCTTCCAGACCCCCCGAGCCGGCTGGCCGTCGTTCTCATACCACACGACCTGTTCTGTCGACGGATTTCCCGTAAACGTCATGCCCAGCGACATGACCAGGTCCAGGTCACCGTCGGCATCCATGTCCACGATTTGCCCGTGAAGCGGCTGCGGCGACGTGTCGTCGATAACATGTTTCTTCCACTCGATCTGTGCACCGTTCTTGTTGTTCTCGTACCACACGACCAGTGGCGCCTCTTTCGCTGTTCCAACCAGGTCCAGGTCATTGTCGCCGTCGATGTCGGCAGCTCGAATCATGCGAGTTTCCGTGGTGAGTTGATCGATCACCCGCATCTTCCACTGGCCATCCGCAGGCGTGCCATCGTTCTCGAACCAGACAAAGTTATTGCTCAGCCGCCAGGTCGACGCGGCCACGTCGAGGTCGCCATCTCCGTCGTAGTCACCCAGCGCGACATCGTAAGCGCCTGGGATCTTTTTGCTGTTGATGACGTGCCGCTTCCACAATTCGCCGTCAGCTGGTTTGCCACTATTTCGGAACCACAACAGATCGCCCACGAGGTTCTTGACGATCACGACGTCGAGATGCCCGTCCTTGTCAATGTCGCCAATTGCGTGCCGTTCCAGGCGTTCGGGGTCATCCTTCTGAATAAAGTGTTTCTGAAAACGGCCCTGACCGTCGTTCTCGAACCAGTACAAATCGTTGTTCGGCAGCGCGTCGGCACTGGTGATGTCCAGGTCTCCATCACCATCGAGATCCGCTGTCGCGATTCCAAAGGAATAGGTGTACCCGTCCATGACGAGTTGTTCATCAAAGCGAAGCGGGAGTTGAGCACACGCGCGGGAGCCGGGGCCCTCGACGATCACGCTCAATAAGAAGAGCACCAATAGTCGTCTCATGATCGGTTTCTTTCAGTCGGCAGCAGTTCCATCAAGCAGGTTTCTCACCGCCTGACGCTGAGCGGCCCCACTCTCCAATCCCTGTGGCATCCCTGTCCTGGTCCACCGATTCTGAACGCCCCATTTTGCAACACTCTTGGACACGAGTCATCGTTTTCGAGCTGGTTGAATTGGCCTTCGAGACGACGCTGACGGTACGAGTTTTGAAAACTCGGTAGAGAGAGTGCATGTGCCGTCTCGTGGGTGCGCAGGTTGGCCACTTTGCGACCTTGGTAGCCGAACGGCGATGTCTACGCCGCTTGCTTGAGCGCGACGATCGGCAGGTGCTTGCGGCCTGCGTAAAATCGTAGGTCGAGAGTAATCCGCACGCCGGGTTCACCCTCGGTCGGAGCGAGCGGTCCGGCATAAGGAGAGCCACGTGGCCAGCCGCTTCGTGGCTCGTACCGCGGTAGCTCATTGGCTGGCTCACGATCGAAGTAGTCTTCATCCGGCGTCCGTCCGTCGAACGCCATGTTTGGCCGATGCTGATTGTACCAATCGACGAAGAGCAAGAGTTCTCGCCAGAATCCGTCAAGGCACAAGGGAACGAGCACTCTTCTGGTGCACTCGTCTTTCAAGGTCAGATTGAACCACTCGATGATGGCCAGAGCACCGTGCTTGTCAACGGCACCGTAACGGTGCTGGATTCCACGTCGCTTGCCCCAGTCCTTGAAGTCGTCAGCGGTGAACTGTCCGCCCTGGTCGGTGATCAGATGCTTGGGTTTGGCCTCGAGTTGGTGGATCGTAGAGTCCAGAAGTGAGGAGACTTCGGCTGAACTGGGCTGCGAATTGAAGACGGCAAAGCCCAATGCCCGGCGTGAATGATGGTCGACGACCGCCGCCACCCACCAGCAGAACGGCCAGCGTTGTGGAAGGGCCAGCGGCATCCAGGCCGTCCAGAAGCCGGCCGATGTTGGGACCGTGGTCAGATCGACGTTCCAGACGTGGTTCGGATGTTTGGATTTGACTGATCGTCCGCCAGCGGACTTGGCTTCAACTGGTGCAGGCCTCGGCGGCTCACGCAGGATACGGCCGACGGTCGTTGACCCAAGATGCAGTCCAGCGCGGGCGAGGACCTGGGCGATCTTCACCTTGCCCATCGACGGGCAGAGCACCCTGAGTCGCTGGACGAGGTAGCGGACGAAGTCCGGGAATCGATTGACCGGTTCTGTCATCTGGACCAGTGCATCGGGCCCCGCCTCGTCGAGGCGCTTCATCCATGAGGCGAGGGTAACCTGTGAGACGAGAAACACGCGAGCGGCCTGCCGAAGTGACCAGCCTCGTGCCGAACGGAGTTCCAAGATGGCCATTCGCTTTGTGGGCCGGAAATGGGGCCGATGTTGAGCTGGACTTCTGGCCATGCGGGTGTCCTTGATCCGGCATTCCTCCTGCAGCAAAGCAAGTTCCTGATGCAGCCTGTCGTTCTCGGCCTTCAACCGAATCCGTGCGTTCACACTGTTCGTGGCCCAGTTGCGGGTCTGGACGGTTGCATACGGCGCCAGTGAAATGACGTACAGCACTGCCGAGCGGACGTGAGCCGTCCAACCCTTCGGCAGAGGGATCTTGGGCGGTTTGCGGTCCGACATCGTGCTCTCCAGGCTCTTCGTCGCAAAGCTGCGGAGAACACGATAATATCAACGCGAGACGAGAGTTACTGCACGGCAATCAACAGCAAAGAATTGGTGGACCAGCGCACCAACCAAGCCCCGGCTTGTTCTGGATTCGAAGGAGCCGATCTTCAAGGTCGAGGTCATCTGGCAGCAAGAGGTGGGTCAACTCCCCGGGTCGAAGTCCGGTCAACATGAGTGTCAGGAAGATCGGGAACTGCCAGTCGTCGCATGCCTCAAGAAAGGCCCGTTCCTGGCCTGGTGTGAACAGGACGATCGGCTTGGCATTTTCAATCGGCATCCGGTCGAATTCGAGAGCCCCAAACGGATTCTCTGCGTACGGCGGCAGATGTCGGCGCTTGGTGGCGTAGTTGAACATGGTCCGGCATACAAAAAGGATGTAGAGGACGCCCTTGTCCAGGAGGGGCCGGAGGCGTGCGTTGGGATGACCGTTGGGTGAGACCCTGATGGTCCTGATGTGCCTCACGAACTCCTCGGCGTGGCCGACTCGGAATTGCGCCGTCGTACGGCCGACCGGACTTGATTTGACAAAACGGATCAGGTGGTTGGTCGCCGCACGGTAACGGCTGATCGTGTTCACCGAGGTCCGCAGCACACTGTCGTAGTGCTCGAGCCAGCGCGATTGCAGCTCGGCAATTGAGATCGGTTCGAAGGAGAGCACAGTCGACTCGCCGGTCTCGAGCTGGGCGTTGATCTGGGCCGCCAGCTGCCGGGCGGCGTTGCGATCGGTCCCGACACGTGGTCGTCGGCGTTGGCCGTGCTCGGTGTAGTTCAGGTACCAGACCTCCCCGCGCAAGTAGGCCGCCACCTTGCCAACTCGGAAGGACTTTTTCTTGTTCCTGGCTGTCATCTGGGTCTCCTCGGAGAACATCCCCGCTACAAACCGTCACAAAACCGCCACAAACGGGGGTTTTGGGGGAGACCCCAAAAGAGCAACTGCCCGTGAGCCAAGCAGTTATGGCTCACGGGCAGCAGAAGAGCGGAGAGGGAGGGATTCGAACCCTCGGTACCCGCGAAGGTACACCGGTTTTCGAGACCGGCACATTCGGCCACTCTGTCACCTCTCCGTGCCTCATCGCTGATCACCGCATCACCGACTCGACGCGGCAATCATAGAGCCCCTCGCTCTTTTGCGCCAAGGGGCGCCCCGGCACCCAGCCGCGACTCGACCCATGCCTCGTCCACAAATCGACTCCACAGCCACCGCAATGTCTCCTCCGCTCGACAATACACCGCATCCCGCTCGGCGTCCGACACCCGGTCCCCGTCAGCAAACTCGATCCCACCCGGCCCCAACACGCCACCACCCGAAATCCTCGCCAGTTCCTCGTTCACCCGTGCCGAAAGCCGCACTGCCCAAACCAGCCCGTAGGCCTCGACAAAATCGCCCCACGCCCAGTCCAATCGCCGCCGTCGGTCACCGTCGGTCTCGGCCAACACACCCCTCGAGCCAGCTCCCGCCCACCACAACGACGCAGCCAGCACCACGCTTCCGGTCAATCGCAGCATGCCACTCCACTCCCCGTCTGTAACCAATCCAGTCAACGGCCACAGCATGGCCAGCACGCCACCGGCCCCACCCAGCACGACGGCCCAGCGCCGAGTCAACAGGTAGTTGCCGGTCCCGAGCACCAGCACGATCAACCAGCCGATCCGTTCCGGCCAATCCAGCCGCACGCCGTCCATGACCGGCCACAACCGAGCACCACTCACCCAACCGGCCACCGCCACCCCGGTCACCGGCCATTCGAGCACCAATAGCAGCGGGATCATCACGAAGCCGCACCAGGCCCCGTGTCCCGGCCGCCGTGCTCCGAGCACGGCCACCGCCGGGCAAAGCCACAGCACACAGGCGGCGTACCACAAGTGGTCGACGACAGCGGGCGACACGGTGTTCGCCCACTCGACCCACTGAAGCGACTGAAACCACTCCAGGACAGCGGCGGCCAGCGAGATGGCGGCGGCGGCGAGACCAAATCGCCAGGCGGCCAGCAACGTTGTCCCGGCAACGGAATTGCGGCCGCTCAACCACGCCCACAGGACGGCCACCAATGCTGCGATCGTCACGACATGCATAACCTGACTCGACACCCGCTCCTGATCACCCGACCCGCTGCCCGTCATTTTCCGAACAGCCCACACACCTCGACGTCGCGACTGTTACGACCGCCACGGCCGTAGCGTACTGCCAGCCTAGCGGCACGCAACAGCGGATTCACCACATCGACCGAGACAAGGATGTCGAAAAACAATTCTGTGGCACTCGACTAACTTGGTCGAGGCGAGTTGACTCGCAGGCCACACCCTGACGATGCAACCTCGCACATGTCACACACCAAGACGACACTATAAGGAGATCTCCTGATGAAGATGACTACAGTGATCGCCGCTGTTGCGGCTCTGTTTGTTGGCACCCAGAGCGCCGACGCTGGCCTGCTGGACTTCCTGCGTTTGAACAATGGCAAGAGCCAGAAGTGCGAAGTCAAGACGGCCAAGCCGAAGTGTGCCAAGCCGGCCGCGCCCAAGTGCGCCAAGCCTGCTGCACCCAAGGTTCGCAAGCCCGCCGACGCCAAGTGCGCCAAGCCGGCTGCTCCGAAGGCTCCCAAGGCCCCCAAGGCCGCCAAGTGTGCCAAGCCCGCCGCCCCCAAGGTTGCCAAGTGCGCCAAGCCGGCTGCTCCGAAGACAGCCACCAAGAGCTGCGACTACGAAAAGAAGACGACCTTCCTGCAACGGATCCGCCTCCCGCAGATCCGTCGCATCAGTCTCTTCAACAACTAAGCACGCAACCTGCGTCTAAGTTGAACGGTTGAGAACACGCCCGAGTGAATCGACAGTCGATCGCTCGGGCGTGTTTCGTTAACTCAACCCGTTGCTACAATGAGCTGACACTTCACCCGAGTCCCACTCAGATGCCGCCACCTCTTGCCATCAGCGACTTCCTCGGACTCCTCGAAAAGAGCCAGTTACTCAGTGAATCGCAGATCAACGATGCCATCCAACGACTCGAACTCCCCTCAGACACCGCCCCCGATGACCTCGCCGAAGCCTTGGTCCACTCGGGCGATATCACCCGCTTCCAGGCCGACCGACTACTCGAAGGTCGCCATCGTGGCTTCTTCATCGGCCACTACCGCTGCGATCACATCCTCGGTACCGGAGGCATGGGGTGGCTGTACCTGGCCACAGACGTCGACAGCGGAAACCAGGTCGCCGTCAAGATGCTCCCCAAACGACTCGAAGGCGACTCCGGCATGGTCGCCCGCTTCGAACTCGAAGCCAAGGCCGGGTTGCTGCTGAACCACCCCAACGTCGTCCGCACCTTCGAACACCAGAGAACCGAAGGCGTCTATGGCGACGTCTACTACGTCGTCATGGAAGTCGTCCACGGCATTAGCCTCGAAGAACTCATCGTCCGCAACGGCCCCCTGCCCTGGCGGGCCGCCTGCGATCTGATCCGGCAAACTGCCGCCGGACTCCAGCACGCTCACAACAACGGGACTATCCACCGAGACATCAAGCCGGCCAACCTGCTGGTCGACACCAGCGGACACCTCAAGATTGCCGACTTCGGACTCTCGAAAATCGAATCCGAAGCCGACGACGAATTCTCGCTGCAAATGATCTTCGGCCACGATTGCCTCGGAACCGCCGACTACATCGCCCCCGAACAGACTCTCGATAGCAACGCCGTCGATGGTCGAGCCGACCTCTATAGCCTCGGCTGTACCTTCTACGCCACGCTGACCGGAAAACTCCCCTTTCCACTCAAAACGACCAAACAAAAACTCGAAGCCCAACGCACACGCAAACCACGCCCCGTGGCCGGCTTCGTCGAAGACCTGCCACCGGAAGTCACCGCGACTCTCGAAAAGATGATCTCCAAACGCCCCGAGACTCGGTTCCAACAAGCCCACGACGTCTGCCAAGCTCTCTCACCATTCTCAGAACGCACGCCCGCAGACTTCTCGTTCCAGAAAGTGCTCGTACAACGATCCGAAATAGCCCGCAAAAAAATCGCCGCCAAACAGACTCACCGCGCCGGAGGCTCCTCGGTCATCACCGGACACTCCGGCACAGCCCACTCCGCCGTCGAAACCTCGATCCGCTCACGGATCGAACGCGACGAACCTGACCAACACGATGGACCTGGCGGATAACACTCAACGCCTCACATGCCCACCCGCCGCATCGCCTCGGCCAATCGGCTCCGCCACTCGAGGTTCCCCGGAGCCAGATCCACCGCCGTCTCGAGCTCCGAAACCGCCTCGGCCACATCCTCCTGAAGCCCTCCCACCAATAACAACTTGCCCAATGCCGCGTGAGCTTCCGGCAAATCCGGCCGGAAACCGATCGCCTGGCGAAAACACCTGGCCGCCTGCTTTGGGTCCTTCCGATCACGCAGGACTCGACCCTGCCACAACCACGCCTCAGCGGAATCAGGCTTCCGCTCGATGGTAGCCTGGAAACTCGCAATCGCACCCGCCTCATCACCCAACTCCTCGAGCATCAACCCCAACACCAGCCGCAGGTCGGCCGAATCGGGGAAATCCGCAACCGCTCGCTTCAGGACTTCGGCTGCCCGCTCGGGCTGACCCGCTGCACCCAGTGCCCGAGCCAATTGCAACGGAAACCTCAGTCGGTCGGGATGCTCCGACATGACCGTCTCGAGATACTTCACCGCTCGTCCGGTCTGCCCCTGTTCGAGCATCGTCTGAGCCCGCTCGGCAATCCAGTTCGGATCGCGTCGTAAGACCAGGACCTCGGCCACAAACGGATCGTCGCTCGTCTCGACCAACGGCATCCTCTCCAGGCGACGCCGCACACGTTCGGCCTCGTCACGCCGTCCCTGGCCGTACAGGATCCGAGCCAACAGTTCCTGCACCATCCGCTGCTGTGGCTCGATCGCCTCCACCTGCCGACACAACATCTCTGCGTCAGCCAACTCGCCAGCACCCATCTTCAGCCTGGCCAACCCAAGCAGCGCTCGAGCATTCTCGGGCTCCAAGTCGCCGGCTTCCTGAAACAACATCCGAGCTTCGTCGGTTCGACCCGCTTCGGCCAGCATTTCGGCCAGCGACAGCTTGGGCAGCGGATTGCTCCGAGCCAACTCGATCGCTCGCCTCAAACATCGCTCGGCTTCGACCGGTTCCACGTTCTCCAGACTCACCCCCAACAAGTACGGCCAACGGAATTCGTCCCCGTCCAGTTCCTCGGCACGCCGGAAGGCCGAATCGGCTGGAAGTTCAAATCCGTGAGCCCGCAACAGCATCGCCAACTCGCCCCA
>CAVOEV010000027.1:0-27540 GCA_963694825.1 Planctomycetota bacterium | reverse complement strand
CGCCAGTCGTGCTCCATCGACAGGTGCTCGAGATGCTGCTCGGTCGCCGCTACCGGGATGATGCACGCCTTCAATTCGCCACCCGTCATCCGCTCGCGGAACTCCCGACGCGTGTGTTTGCCCACCAAGACCTGCTCGTCTCGCACGTCACTCATCACCTTGCACTCCTGCCAAACGGAAAATCACCTCGTCTTGTCCCACGATCGTCGCCAAATGACGCCCCGTTCGCCAGCAACCCAGACTCCAATCCATTCCACCACCCTCGCGTCCGGTCATTCAACTCGTACCGATTTCTCACTCCCTTCCGTCTGGTCCGACACGCACCGCTCGTTTCGCTCGACACACCCCCCTTCCACCGATCTTGCATAATTCCTTTCGGGCAATCTGGCGATAACAGCTAAACCAGACCACGAAAGGACAACCGTGAACGGCCCATACGAACAACACGACGTCACCAACACCTCGATCGAATCTCGATCCGACACCGACAACGACAACGCCTCAACCCACACCCAGCCAACGGCGTCAATTCGCCGGACCTGGTGGATTGCCGGGTTCGCCGTCGGGTTGTCACTCGTCGGAATCCAACTGCTGGTAACTCAACCACTCGCAAGTCAACTCGACGGGGTTCAACGCGAGTTGGTGCGAGTCGAGCGAAACATGAGTGAATTGGTCGGGACTGGCAACGAGGCGTGGGAAACCAACGACCTTCTCAGCGGACTGCAACAGCAATCCGACCAACTCGACGCGACCAGAAGTTCGCTGGAAACGATTCGCAGTTTTCGCGAACAGGTGCAGCAACAGGCCGCCGGAGTCGACACCGCTCGAGACGTGCTCGAACAACTTACCGCATTGCAAGATCGACTCGTCGATGACGGAGCCGCGAATCAGCAGGCGGTGACCGAGTTGAACCGGTTGGTTGCGATCAGAGACCTGACGATCGCACACACCGATCAGACCGACCAAGCCCTCAAGGAACTCGCTCGCTGGAACCAGGTCACCAGGAACCTCGGAAACGCTCACAAGTCGATCAATCAACTTGTCGCTCTGCGCGACGCCATCCTGGCCGGAACCACCGAAACCGATCAGGCTCAACTGACTCTCGATCGACTCGTCATCCTCCAGGACACACTCAACTCGCAATCCGAACACCTCACCAACGCCCAAGACAACCTCGACCAACTCCTCAAACTCCAAAACTCCCTCGGCTCACAATCCGACGCCATCGCCGACTCGATCGTCACCCTCGAAACACTCACCGATCTGCAACAGGACATCCGAGGGCACGTGGATTCGCTGCAAGGCATGCGACGAGACTTGATGGAAGTCGTGCTGCTCGAAAGCAGCGTCGCACGAGTCGTCAGAATGCTCGGACCGCTGACCGAGTTGGTGCAGCTGAGACGACTGGGAAACGCCGACCTGCAGGCCGCAGCACGGTCCATCTCCAAACAACGAACCACGCGGCAAGCCAAATCGCCTTCGAGAACCATCCCCGACACACACGGTGATGACCCGAATGCTGGCAAACCGGATGGGCCAACGCCGACCCGGACATTGCTCCCCACCACTGGTGAGATCCCAGCCAATCAACCGGCCGACAGACTTCCGGGCCGCAACCGCACTCTGAATGCCGACCGCATCGTACCGCCTCCAGCCGAAACCACCTACATTCCACGCGATCAACAAGACTCCACACCAGAATCTCAACCGAATTTCAACAGCCAGAACTGACAAAACGGGGCGATTCCAGCAGCTTGAGGCTGCTTGAGTCACTGAAGGCGGGGGACTATAGTGTGAGATCTCTCACGGCCACGCCGACGTTGAGAACAGGCTGGGACATTGCGGCGAACCGCAGAGCGGTTCACTCGGAGGCCTCATGCGTTTCACGTTGGTCGACCGGATCGTTTCGCTCGAACGTGGCGAATCGATCTCGACGGTCAAGAACCTGTCGCTCGCCGAAGAATATCTGGCAGACCACTTTCCCGGTTTTCCGGTCCTGCCAGGCGTACTGATGCTCGAAGCGCTGATCCAGACCGGGGCGTGGTTGATGCGAGACTCCGAGAACTTCCGCTACAGTACGATTCTGCTCAAACAGGCCAAGGCCTTAAAATTCAACAGCTTTGTGACTCCCGGCCGAACACTCTGTATCACAGCCAATGTGCACACCATCGAGGACCGAGAATGGACGTTCAAGGCCAAGGGAACCGTCGATGATGCCTCGGCCGTCTCGGCTCGCATCACTCTGCAACAATTCAACCTCGCCGATCAAGACCCCTCGCTCGCTGACTCCGATCAACGAACCATCGATCACATGAAAAGCCTCTTCGGAGAACTCTGGCGACCGGATACAGTGCCAGAACCCGATACCGACACGGCCCAAGACAACACACCCTGAACAACACCTCCGGCCGCGAGCCATTTTCAAACTTCACGACCGACACACGACAGGCACAATTCATGAAACTGGCGGGAAAGACAGCCCTGGTGACCGGCGGTAGCCGAGGCATCGGCCGAGCCATTGTCTGGGAACTGGCTCGCCAGGGAGCCCGGGTCGCGTTCGTCTATCACTCGAACACCGAAGCTGCCGACCAACTGGTCAAAGAACTCGAGCTCGACCAGCGTGAAGTGATCGCGATCCAGGCCGACGTCGCCGATCTCGACTCGGCCGATACCGTCGTCACCAGCGTGCTCGAGAAATGGGAACAGATCGACATCCTGGTCAACAACGCTGGCATCATCCGAGACGGATTGCTGGCCACGATGGACCAGGAACAGTGGCAAGCCGTCATCGACACCAACCTCGGCAGCGTCTACCGGTTTACTCACGCTGTCACACGACCCATGATGTCCCAACGACACGGCCGCATCATCAACATCTCGAGCGTCGCCTCGCACTTCGGGAACCCCGGGCAGGCCAATTATGCCGCCAGTAAGGGAGGAATCGAAGGGATGACGAGGTGCCTGGCCACCGAACTGGGACGACGCGGGATCACCGTCAATGCCATCGCACCCGGGTTCATCGAAACCGACATGACCGAAGCCATTCGCAGTGTCGCGGAAAAAGAGATCGTCAAACGCGTCTCCGTCCGACGACTCGGTCGACCCGACGACATCGCTCACGCCACCGCCTACCTCGCCAGCGACGAAGCCTCCTACGTCACCGGACACGTGCTGGTCGTCGACGGAGGACTCACACTCGGCGGACTCTGAAAAGGTTTGGCTCACCCCGACACGCCACCACCAATCAGCAGGACGCGACACACACAACTCACATTATTCCACAGTGATCTCGCTGCGATACGTTACGGAACTTACCATCGAAACAACATGCCCGAGGCTGGGAGAGGTTGGAATGTCAAGCAACGAAGAAATCCTTAGCAAGATCCAGGAAATCCTCGCCGACGCGTTGGGAACCGACGAGGATGAAGCCTCGGCATCGGCGACTTTGGTCGGAGATCTCGGAGCGGAATCGATCGATTTTCTCGATATTGTCTTCAACCTCGAGAAGACCTTCGACATCAAGATCAAGCGAGGCGAACTGTTTCCCGAGAATCTTGCGGCTGATGGCGATGGACTGGCGTCCGATGGAGTCGTCACCGGCGAAGGACTTGCCAGGCTCCGCGAACGACTGCCGTTTGCCGATATCGACGCCTTCGCCGCCGATCCGCAGGTCGACAACATCCAGGACCTGTTCACCGTCGACATGCTCGTGAAGTTCGTCGCCGCCAAAACGGCCTCGGACGAATAACCTCTCGAGCGGATTGCGACATGCGATGGATCTGGATCGACCGCTTCGAAGAACTCGTCAAGGGAGAATCGGCCCGAGCGATCAAGAACGTGACGCTGGCCGAAGATCACCTGCACGATCACTTCCCCGGCTTCCCCGTCATGCCGGCCAGCCTCATGCTCGAAGGGATGGCTCAGACCGGAGGCATCCTGCTCGGGGACCTCAATGACTTCCAACACATCGTCATCCTCGCCAAAGTGCCCAAGATCACCTGCCACAGCTGGGCCGTCCCCGGCGATACACTCTGCTACGATGCCCGACTGCTCGATCATCGAACCGAAGGCGGCACCGTGTCGGTCACCGCGACCGTCGGCGATCGACTCATCGCCGAAGCCGAAATCGTCTTCGTTCACCTCGACGAAAATGACCCGGAACTGGGAAACATCGACCAGAAAAACTTCGTCTTCTCGATGAAACTCATGGGAGTGATGGAAGTCGGACGAGCACAGACGGCTGGTGAGACGGCTGGTGAGGTTGGTACCGAGTATGAGGCCAACTGATCCGCCGACTTGTAGTTCGACCCCAAGTTCTCAGTCGCACACCCTTCATTTTCACGTCCGTCGCCTGTTACACTCAGCTCGTCTACCCCTCCCAATCCCCCCGGATCGAGACCGCCTCGGATGAGACTACGTGTGGTCGTGACAGGTATGGGCTGCGTGACGCCTGTGGGGAACAATGTCGAAGACATGTGGGCGTCGCTGCGTCGCTGCGACAACGGCGTCGGACCGATCACCCACTTTCCCGCCGACGACTTCCCCACCCGGTTTGCTGCCGAGGTCAAGGGCTACTCGGTGGCCGACTACGTCGACGACCCCGAACGGTTCGCTCATGCCAGCCCCAATATCCTGTTTGCCATCGGAGCCGCCAAGCAGGCGATGGCCGACAGTGGGTTGAGTGACACGGATCTGGATCCGCCCCGATTCGGAGTCTACCTCGGAGCTGGCGAAGGCGGACAGGACTTCCAACGCTACATGTCGGTCATCTCGCGGTCCCGAAACAACGGCAACGGTAGCCTCGAGGAATCCAGTGCAGCCGGCGCGCCGGCGGTCGATCTCGAAAAGTTCATCCGCTTCGGCCTGGAAACGATGGAACCCGAGGCCGAACTGGAACAGGAACCGAATCGGCCGGCCGGGCACCTGGCCGGACTGTTCAATGCCCAGGGACCAAACATGAACTGCCTGACCGCCTGTGCCGCGTCGAGCCAGGCGATCGGTGAGGCGACCGAGTTGATCCGGCGAGGAGATGTCGACGTGATGCTCTCCGGGGGGGCTCACAGCATGATTCACCCCTTCGGAGTCACCGGCTTCAGCCTGCTCACCGCACTCTCGACTCACAACCACGACCCCGCCACCGCCAGCCGTCCGTTCGATCTGAACCGCGACGGCTTTGTTCTCGGTGAAGGCTCGGGTATGTTGGTCCTCGAAGAACTCGAACACGCCCTCGCTCGAGGTGCTCACATCCACGGCGAAATACTCGGGTACGGTTCCACCGCCGACGCCTACCGCATCACCGACATTCACCCCGAAGGCCGAGGAGCGATCGCCTGCATCAACATGGCACTCAAGGATGCTGGCCTCAATCGAGACGAACTCCAATACATCAACGCACACGGCACCAGCACCAAGGTCAACGACAAGGTCGAAACGTTGGCGGTCCGACGGACTCTGGAATCCGACGCCAATTCGACTCCCGTGTCGAGTATCAAAAGTATGATGGGACACCTGATCGCCGCGGCCGGCAGCGTCGAAGCGATCACCTGCCTGCTGGCGATCCGAGACAATGTGCTGCCACCGACGAGAAACTACGAAACTCCCGACCCCGACTGCGACTTGGACTACGTTCCCAACGAAGCCCGTGAGGCTCCGATTACAACAACGTTGTCCAACAGCTTCGGGTTCGGCGGTCAAAACATTTCCCTGGTTCTTTCGGAGTTCAACGGCTAAGGAGACCTGGCTGGGATCTCGTCTCCTGCGTCGATACGAAAACACATTCGAGTGGGTCCGGCCTCCGCGCGCATGCGGTGGTCGTTGCGTTGGAGAAACACCGTGTATTGGGTCATTCTGCTGGGATCAGTCGCCATCGGCTTGGTCGTGCTTGAACTCGTTGTTCAGCTCGTACTCGTCCGTCTCATCGTCCCCTGGTTCGAGAACGGGCCGCCGTTTCAGGTGCCCGACAGCGACGAGGACCATCGAGCCGAACGCTTCGAATTCGAAACCGACGACGGTCTGACGCTCCAAGGCAGCCTCTATCACCACCTCGATCAGACACCACGCGGCCTGATCGTCTTCTGCCACGAATTCACCGGGTCGCAGTGGACTGCCATGGCCTACTGCGAAGGACTCTACCAGTCCGGCTTCGATATCCTCGCCTTCGACTTCCGCAACCACGGCTCCAGTGACAGCCAACACAATTATGTCCCGCTGCATTGGCTCAGCGACCACGAAATGACCGACGTCCAGGCAGCGATCCAGTACGCCGCCGATCGACCTGAACTGGCCGGACTGCCGATCGGTCTCTTTGGAGTCAGCCGAGGTGGAGCAGCCGCACTGGTGGCCGCAGCACGGAATCCCGCCATCGAAGCCGTCGCCAGTGATGGAGGCTATGGCACCAACACACTGATGGAATTCCACACTCCACGATGGGCTCTGCTAGTCGTCCCCGCCTGGATCTACAAACTCATCCCCTGGTGGCACTCGCTGCTCACTCTCGCAATGGTCCGGTGGTGGAGTCAAAAACGACGGGGGGTGACGCTGACCCACGTCGAACGCTGGCTGCCGCGACTCGCCAGCCGAGACGTTCTGCTCGTCTCTGGAGGCAGCGACAACTACGTCGTCCCACAGGTCACACACACACTCCAAAGCCTCATCGGAGGCGACAGCCCCGAACCGTGTATCGTACCCCGAGCCAAACACAATCGGGCTCGATCGGTGCAGACCATCGAATACGATCAACGACTTGTTGATTTCTTCGGTGACATGCCCGGAGCCGAAGTGACCGAAACCGTCGTCGAACGGCTGCACGAACAAACGCCCGTTGTCGTCGACTGATCCGGTCGCCGCCGTACCACACTACCACCGACTCTCCCCTCCGGTAGCCACCGACACCGTTCTTGACGATACCGCCGAACGGCTGATACGGTGAACTCACACGGCCACCACGGTGTGGCTTCTCCGCAATGCGGGCCAGACGCAAGGGGAGGCGATGGCTGACATTACGATCCAGGTCCTCGAAGGACTCGAACGAGGCAAAGTCTTCGAGGCGATCGAAACTCCGGTCACGATCGGCCGAGAAGACGACAACACTATCCAACTCAACGACGAACGGATCAGCCGCTTCCACTCCAAGATCCAAGAAGATAGCAGCCGAATTATCCTCACCGACCTCGACAGCACCAACGGAACACGAGTCAACGGACGACCGGTCCAACTCCGAGTGCTCAAACCCGGCGACCAACTCGCCATCGGACGCTGCCTGCTCGTCTTCGGCAGCCCAACAGAAATCGCCGATCACCTCGGAACGCAACAGAACCGGAAACAACAAGAGACCACTCCAGCCGTCGATGTCACCGTCGGAGCCACCGCCAGCTTCCTGCCGCCCGCCAACGACCAAGAACTCGACCTCATCGATCTCTTCCCCGGCGGACCACCCGAATTGCCCACACAACTCAATCCGCTACAGCAGGCACAACTCTCGGACCTCGTCTCCTTCGTTCACGATCGCATCGGCTCGGTCCTCGCAGCAGCTCACTCAAACCAACCCGCCGACGAACTCGAACTCTCGGCATCCAACACCACCGACAACTCCCTCGACGGACTCCGCGAAGACAATCCCGATCAGACGGCCGGGGAGGCTAATACGGACATGGTCGTTGCGGCCGAGACGTGGCAACAACTGCTGGCACTGGAAATGAACCTCGCCAGATACCTCCGCGGAATCGCCGAACCGGGCGATTCGACCAGCCAAATCGGCTGATCACTTCCGCTCGGTCGACACCCCCAACACCAGCCGGTTTTGACCAGTCAAAACAATGGCCAATTTGGGTGGAGCCGGTTGTAGGGAATGTACGAATAAGAGAGGTAGGGCAAGTTGTGCGCAGGGTCCGAGCAGACCAAAGCCCGTTTCGTACACCAATCTCACCGACAGTGTTGTTGTCGGAACTGAGTCATGGAGCGGCCAGGACAATGAAAACTGCATTCCACATGCTGATGGTTCTGCTGCTGGCAACCGGATCAACGGTGGCGGGTGAATTGGTCTGGATCGAGGATGACGGGACGACGATCGAACCGGCCAGCCTGCTGGCCGCCGCCGTCAGCGAATCGTATCTCGGATTCTCCGACGACGACAACGGCCCGGGGACTCTGCTGAGTTGGCGGAACGGCGAGGGCAACAGTGGAGGCCCCGACCGGGACGCTCCGCTGGTCACCGACCGGCCGGACTTCACCGAGGCATCGACAACGGTCGGTCGCAGGGTCCTGCAACTGGAATTCGGCTACACGTTCACGATGGACCAGGAGCCCGGCGAACGGGTCCGCTCGCACTCGGCCGGCGAACCCCTGATCCGCTGGGGTGTCGGAGCCGACTGGCTGGAACTGCGACTCGCACTGTTCCCGGTCAGCCAACGGACCAACGACGGCAGCGGGTGGAGATCCGTCGGCGGCACCGAAGACCTGTACATCGGTTCCAAGATCGCACTGACACCCCAGGAATGTCATCTCCCCGAAACCGCATTGATCCTGCAGGCGACCGTGCCAACGGGTAGCAACGGATTCACCAACGACGACACCCTGCCCGGCGTGAACTTCATCTATTCCTGGGAAGTGAACGAAAACGTCGCGGTGGCCGGCAGCACGCAGGCCAACAGGGTTCTCGACGAAGGAACCGGAGCCGCCTACATCGAATTCGCTCAGTCGGCCACCTTCGCCCTGGGACTCTCCGACGACATCGGGATGTACACCGAATGGTACGCGATGTTCCCCAACGGAGCCGATACCGCCGAAGTCGAACACTACCTCAACGGCGGCTTCACCTTCCTACTCAGCAACGACGTCCAGTTCGACGTTCGTGTGGGTTATGGAATGAGCCGTGCGGCGGACGATTTCTATGCCGGAGTCGGATTGTCCCTCCGCTTCCAGTAGACACCCGCCTCCTCCGCTTCAGGCCAATACCGCCGCAATCGGGCGGCCGTGGTCCAACACGGCCACCGGGCGGTTCTCGCGGTCGCGGATCCTCGCGTCGATGTCGATCCCCAGAGATCGGTAGATCGTCGCGGCGATATCCGCAGGACTGTAGGGCCGGGTCGTCGGGTAGGCCGCCTGCTTGTCACTGCGACCCACCACCTGGCCACTCTCGATCCCCGCTCCGGCAAAGAAGATGCTGCCGCAGGCCCCCCAATGATCGCGGCCACCATTCTTGTTGATCTTCGGCGTCCTCCCGAACTCGGTCAGGAACACCACCATCGTCTCGTGCAACAAACCCCGAGTCTCCAAATCGCGGATCAACGCCGCAAATGCCCGGTCGACTCCGGCCACGTTGTAGCCTCGCTTGACCATCTTCGAGACATGAGGAAAATTCTGGCTCGCGGCGTTGTGGATGTCGAACAGGTTGCCGTAGTCCGGATCGTACCCGTAGTCGACCATCACAAACCTCGCCCCCGCCTCGACCAGCCGACGAGCCTGCAAACAACGGCCGCCAATCTTCGTGCGACCGTAATCGTCACGCAGACCAACCGACTCGCTCGACAAGTCAAACGCCTGGCGGACCTTCGGAGACAGCAGCATGTTCAAGGCGTTGCCGTAGTGACCCTCGATCGTCACCAGTCGCCGATCGGTCTCGGCCGCACGAGCCAATCGATTCAAACCCGCAAGTAAACCCACCCGACGACTCAAACGACCGCGATCCAAACCGCCCGGATAGACCAACTCGCGAGGACTCAAATCCTCACTCATCTCAGCCGGCGGATTGTCCAGCTTCTTGCCCACCGTGAAATCCGGCTGCGGAGGTCGACCACCCACGCAAAACGGAGCGTACTGGTTGCCCAGCCAGCCTCCGACAAACAGGTTGTGAGGCGGAGGCCCGGGACGGGTGATGCCGGGGACCGCAATGTAGCCGGGCAGGCCGTTACGCGAACCGTACAGGTGAGACACGACCGCACCAATGTTCGGCTCGCTGAACAACTGGTTGCGGTTCACCTTGCGACCCGAAAGCGTGTACACCTGGCTAAGCAGGTGGTCGTTGCTGTCATGAGAAAAACTGCGGACAACGGCCAGGCGATCGGCCACCTCGGCCAAACCGGGCAACGTCTCGCAAAACTGCACGCCCGGCAAACGCGTCTTGATCGCCGTCAACTCGCCACGCACCTCCTCCGGAGCCTCGGGCTTCGGATCGAAGGAATCGATATGAGTCATCCCGCCGCCGATCCACAAATAGATCACCGACTTGGCTCGGCCCGGTAGGTCCTCCTGAGCAAAAGTGGAATCGAGACCGAGACCGGCGAGGACCGAGGCCGACACGCCCAGCGCACCGGCCTGCAACACGTCGCGTCGTGGCCACGCAAAACGCTCGATAGACTCTCGCGATTCCAATTCGTGACTGTCCTTCCCGGCTGGCTGCAGCATGTTGCCCATTATGTCGATCTGAAGACGCCGGCGAAAGTGGAGTCCGCCACCACAATGCTCTAGCATACCTCGTATGAAAATCTCAGAAATCAAATGCCAAGTGTTGAGAGTCGAATCGGTCGAAGAAAAGACCGCCAGTTGCCAGGACGTGGCCCTGGTCCGCATCCGCAGCGATTCGGGACTCGAAGGAATCGGCGAAGCGGATGCGTCGCCCGAAGTGGTCCAGGCGGTGATCGATGCACCCTTCAGTCACAACATCGCCTGCGGACTCCGAAAACTACTCGTTGGCGAAGATCCCCTGGCCATCCGCAGGAACTGGAACCGCATGTACCGCGGCTCGATGTACTTTGGTCGAACCAGCGTCACCATCGCCGCCATGGCCGCCGTCGACATGGCACTCTGGGACCTCGCCGGAAAACACTACAACGCACCGATCCACCAACTGCTCGGGGGCAAACAGCACGACGGCATCCGAGCCTACGCCTCGATCCTCTTCGGTAAGGATCGAGCCGAAACCGCCGAGATCGGACAACGATGGGTCGAAGCAGGCTACTCGGCCGTCAAGTTTGGCTGGGAACCCATGGGCCAAGACGAAGCCACAGATATCGAACTCGTCCGAGGTGCCCGCGAAGGACTCGGCCAGGACGCCACGCTGCTGATCGACGCCGGTTGCGTCTGGGACGCACGCACCGCTCTGCGACGGGCTGTCGCCTTCGAAGAATTCGGAGTCGAATGGCTCGAAGAACCTCTGCAACAGGCTGATGTCGACGGTTACGCTTGGCTGCGAGACCGATCGCCTCTGCCGATCGCCGCCGGAGAAGGTGAGTGCGGTCGCGAGAGCTTTCGGCCGTTGATCGACCGCCACGCACTGGATGTCTACCAGGTCGATCTGGCGAGGAACGGATTCACCGAAGCCGCCTACATCCGGGACCGGGTCGAAGAAATCGGAGCCCGACTCTGCAACCACTGCTACACCAGCCCCATCACCGTCGCCGCTAGCGCCCACTGGCTCTCGACTTGCCGCGACGCGTTCCTGTTCGAAGACTGCGTCGAAGACGAACCGCTGCGAAACGAATTGACACTCGAACCTGTCCAGGCCGTCGACGGCACCATCCAGGTCCCCGAGGGCCCCGGACTCGGCATCACGCTCAACGAAGACTTCGTCGCCGCTCACCTGGTCAGCGAATCCCGATAGTCGACCGACCCTGAGCCAGAGGAACCAACAGATGAGCGACACCGACAGGCTCCTCGAAGACCTCAAGAACCAGGTGGTCGTCGTCGATACCGCGGCCGCATACGTCTACGCCGGGACACTGGCCAGCTTCGACTCGAACCACCTCGTGCTCGAACACGCCGACGTCCACGACCTCCGCGACGCCGCCACCACCCGCGAACTGTACGTGCTCGAAACTCGCATGCACGGTGTCCGAGCCAACCGCAACTCCGTGCTCGTTCGACGCGACCAGGTGGTCAGCCTTTCGGCTCTCGACGATGTGATCGAATGACCCGCCGACCTGCCGACCTATCCAAACAGCTTCGGCCAGACCTCCAACTCGACCGCCTTGTAACTGAAGTAGCCGAAGAACACGATCGACCAGCCGATCGCAATCACCCGAATCCAGCTCATCCGCAGACGAGCCGGCAGGATGCGACGGTTGAGATACAGCAGCAGGATCGAATAGACAAACATCACAAATCCGTTCATCGCCGCCGAAGTGACCAGCAGGAACAGTGGTTTGTCGAACCCGATCAACAGAATCACCGTGCCCAACAGAATCTCACCCCACAGGAACAGGTAATACAGTTTCGATAGCGACCAGTTGTCATTGTCACGCAGGTAGTTCACCTTGACGATGTCGGTCGAAATGCGGGCCGTCGCATCCAACACTCCCAGTTCCGTCGTCAGCAGCACCGCCACACCCATGACCAGGAACCCCAGCTTCAATAGCCCGCCACCGGTCGGGTGATTGCCGATCACCGTTGCCTCGCCCCAGACGAAATCCAGACCCGAACCGTACTTCTCCATCCCCTCCTTCAACGTCCCGCTGCTGTCATAAAAGACCGAGTAGGTCAGCAGCGACATCAGGCACAGGCAGACCACGCAAGCCAACAAGAACGACAGTACGTGCTCGGTATTGGCCGCACGCCACCAACCCCGCCAGCGACGCCGATTTTCCTGACCGTCAGGAAACAGGTATCCGGTCCCGGCAGCCGCCTCGTCCAAGCCCGTCAACGGACTGGTGATCCGGCCAATGTACTGGCCCATCCCGTAACCCTTGTCCTTGATGAAATTACTCTGACCCAGGTTCGTCGAGCCACCCGCACCGGCAAATGCCAATGCTCCCAGTAGGCTGATGAACGTCAGCCCCGTGCCGTCCAGATCGGGAATCCGACCCACGTCCAGAATCCCCCAACACATGGCGACAACCGCGTCGGACCGAATCAATACCACGCCCAACCCGATCACGATCACCACGATCATCGCCACCAGCACCATCTGGATCCGCTCGACGGTGTTGTAAACTACCGGCCCGGCCGTCAAGGCGATCCCCACCAGCCACAAGCCCGCAATCCCAAGCGCCGGCACGTATTGCGCCTCGAATGTCACCAGACCCGTCTCGGGATCCACCACCTCCTTGGCACCCAACACGGCCCAACTGAGCATCTGGCCAGCTCCGGTCGCCCAACCCGGCCACGCCCACGGCAGGATGTTCAGGATCAGAAACACCCACGCCCAGTGCCGGTTGATCCGACAGAACCCCGTGATCGCACTCTCGCCCGTCGCCAACGTGTATCGCTCGATTTCCATGTTCAGGAAATACTGAGTCATCACGCCTAGCATGCAGGCCCAGAAAAAAATGAAACCCAGCTTGTAGGTGATGTAGGGCCAGATCACGAATTCGCCCGAACCCAATGCCAAACCCGCCAACATGATGCTCGGACCAACCATCCGCTTCCACGAAATCGGATCCGGCAAATCACGCCACCTGAGAGCCGGCAACACACCGCACGGAATCGTCTCCGACGGCACCAACTCCTCGGACAACTCCTCGGACAACTCCTCGGACAACTCCTCGGGCACACCGTCAGGCATCAGTCTCGTCTCCCACTCCCAATCCCAATCCGCTTCCCTGCCAGCCAATCGGCCATCGTGCCACGTCAACCGGTTCGCGGCAACTCCATCAACTCGCCGAACCGCTCGAACACCCGGTCCCGCAACCGTTCGGCACACTCCCCGTCAATCTCACCACTCTGTACCAGGTCGAATGCGATCGTCCGAGTCTCCTCGAGCAGGTCGCGATCGACAATCAGGTCGGCCACACGCAATGGCAACTCGCCATGCTGACGCACACCGAGCACGTCGCCTGGCCCCCTGAGCAGAAAGTCGGCCTCGGCCACCGAAAACCCGTCGGTATGCTCGTCGAGCACATCGAGTCGCGTGGCTGCCGATTCGTCCTGCCGACCAGCCAACAGGAAACAGTAGCCTTGGTAACTGCCCCGACCGATGCGGCCCCTGAGTTGATGCAGTTGACTGAGCCCGAATCGCTCGGCCTGGTAAACAACCATGACTGTCGCATTGGGCACGTCGACACCGACCTCGACCACCGTCGTCGCCACCAGCACCCGGGTCGCCCCGTCACGAAACTCCTGCATCGCCCGAGCCTTGTCGTCGGCATCCAGTCGTCCGTGGACCAGCCCAACCGCCACACCAGACAACTCGTTCTCACGCAACCGCTGCCACGTCTGTTCCACACCCATGCCTTCGCCCGTCTCCTCTCCCGCATCGATCCTCGGACAAACCACAAACGCCTGCCGACCCCCCAACACCTGCTCGCGAACAAACTGCCAGGCCTTGTCCCGATTCGTCTTGTCACGCACCACGCTGGTCACCACCGGTTGCCGGCCCGGTGGCAGGTCGTCGATCGTCGTGACATCCAGGTCGCCGAACTGGGTCAGACAGAGACTGCGAGGAATCGGCGTGGCGGTCATCACGAGTACGTGAGGTGTCTGGGAAGCGTCGTCACGGGCGAATTGCGACCTCTGCATCACACCAAACTTGTGCTGCTCGTCGATCACCGCCAGGCCCAATGACGCAAACTCCACATCCTGCTGGATCACCGCATGAGTCCCCACGATCAGGCCGATCTCGCCAGCCGCAATCCCCCGAAGTGCGTCTCGACGCCGAGCCGCTCCTAGCTGGCCGGTCAACAGAAGTCGCTCGACTCGACTGCCAGACAACAAGTCCTCGATCGTCTGCCAATGCTGCTGAGCCAGGAGTTCCGTCGGAGCCATCAGCACGGCCTGGTGGCCGGCGGCAATGGCCACCAGCATCGCGTACAACGCCACCGCCGTCTTGCCCGCTCCCACGTCGGCCTGCAACAGACGATGCATCGCATGGCCCTCGACCATGTCGCCAGTAATCTCCTCGATCGCTGCCTCCTGACCAGCTGTCAACTCAAACGGAAACCGGCGACGGATCCGAGAATCCACCTTGGCACTGACCGGCAACTGCAAAGCACTGCCCCGAGCACGCCACGCACGACGCCTCAGAGCCAAACCGAGTAGAAACTCGAGCAGGTCGTCGAAGATCAATCGGCGACGAGACGCCCGGTACGACTCGATCGACTCGGGACAATGCACACCCGACAACGCCGCTCGCAATCCCACCAACTCGAAACGATCCAGCCAACTCGCAGGCAATGGATCGTCAACCTGCCCGACGAAACGATCCACCACCTCGCGAGTGATCCGACGCATCGCCTCCATCGTCACGCCGTCGGTCAACGCGTACTTGGGCAACAAGCCGCCGTTGGCATCCAGATCGTCCGTGTCGATGACCTGCAACCGAGGATGAGTCATCTCCCAACGGCCCGCTCGCCGCTTGGGCTTGCCCGAAAACAATACCGCACTCCCATGGTGCACGCGACCGAGCACCCAACCCTGGTTGAACCAGGTCGCCTTCAAGAACCCGTCGCCACTGTCGATCGTCACCGACGACATGCGACGACCGCCCGAGATCCTGCGGTCGTCCAATTCGACCACCTCGCCACGGACCGTCTGAACCACCTCCGGCTCCAACTCGCCCACACGACGCACTTCGGTCAGGTCGACGAGGTCTCGAGGCAATTGCCACAACAGATCCTCGACCGTCTCGATCCCCAATCGCTCCAGCGACTCGGCACGGACCGGGCCCACTCCGGGCAGGAACCTCACAAGAGTCTGCAGAGGCAACTCGTCCATGGTCTCTCGGAATGACAAACCCGTCGCTCAGGCATCGGCAGGCTCGACCGCGTGCGAGGCCGCTACCGCCAACTCGTCACAACGCTCGTTCTCGGGATGACCGCTGTGCCCCTTGACCACGCGGAATCGCACGTCGTGACGATCCAGCAACAGGTCCAGTTCCTGCCACAAATCCACGTTCTTGACCGGCTTCCACTTCCGGCCCTCTCGCCGACGCCAGCCATTGGCCTTCCAACCACTCATCCACTCCGACGCACCCTTGGCCACGTACACACTGTCAGTCACCACCTCGACTTCCGAATCCCGAGTCAAAGCCCGCAGACCCTCGATCACCGCCTGCAACTCCATCCGGTTATTCGTCGTCGCTATATCACCGCCGGAAAACTCCTTCTCGGCTCCCGTCGACGGATGCTTCAACACACAAGCCCAACCACCCGGACCAGGATTGCCGCGACAAGCACCGTCGGTGAACAACTCGACTCGTGACATCCATTCACCCGCCCGCACTACCGCTCGCGGTAGACGATTCGGCCGCGATTGAGGTCGTAGGGAGAAATTTCCACGATCACACGATCACCCGGGACGATCCGGATGAAGTGCTTTCGCATCTTGCCGGCAACATGACACATCACCATATGGTCGTTGTCCAGCTTGACTCGGAACTGAGTGTTGGCCAAAGCCTCGGTCACGTTGCCTTCAGCTTCAATGGCCTCTTCTTTGGCCATGGGCGTCTTATCCTCTCGACTTGGGGGTTTGAGATCTCCGAACAATGCCTTCGCACTGCTCCTGACAAGTTGCGGATTATATCAACGGCAACACGATGCGACCAACACCAGACTGCCTCGAAGGCGGCCCGTTGAGACAACCGGGGGAGCGGACTAGGATGAGTTTCCCGGTGGTGGACTGCGGTGGGGTGCGGTGGACTGCGGTGGGGTTGGACGATTACGGGAGCGGAGACGAGTTGATGACCGAATGCCTGATTGCCCTCGGTGGCAACATGGGAGATGTCGCGAGCACGTTCGCGGCAGCACTGGAGCTGTTGGCCGGGCACGACGACATCACCGTCCGAAATGTCAGCCGCTGCTTCGTCACCGAACCGGTGGGCAGCGATGCCGGAGACTCGTACCTGAACGCCGCCGCACGACTCGAAACGACACTCGATCCCACCAGACTACTCGAAGCCACCAAACAGGTCGAAGCCGAACTCGGACGCGGACCACACCACGCCACATGGGCACCACGCTCCGTCGACCTCGACCTCATCACCTGCGGAAACACCGTACTCGAAAACCACCGACTCAAGATCCCCCACCCCGGCTGCTGGTACCGGCGCTTCGTTCTCGATCCCCTCTGCCGGATTGCACCCACAACAAAACACCCAATCCTCAACCGTACTTTCGAAGAACTCCGAAACAGACTCCTCCCCCGACCACTCCCCGTCTGGCTCGATCTCCCCGATCGTGAACAGACAATCCAAGAACTCCGACAGCAGTTTCCTCAGATCCACTGGGCGTCCGGCCCCGAAGATGTCGCCGACACCGGATTGACACTGCCCGGATCACCCGCTCCACCCGATTCACTCGTCGATGTCCTCGCCGCCGCTACCGGCTCCGTCGAACTCGCCAACCCAATCCCCAACTGGCCCGAATCCCAAGGACCAAGATCCGAGTTGGAATCCGGGCTCGAATCGTAGCCCGGCGGTTGGCAACAGACTCGCCAACACGTTCATAACTGCTCGGGGCGTTGGTTGCATTGGAGGCAGATTTCGGAGATAGTCATCTGCCGACGAAATCCGACAGTCGCAGGGTCACGCCGTGGCCGAGCCCGCAGTCGGAACCAACTCGTGTTGTCAGCGGAGAACGAGACCCGTGAGTGATCTTGCGACCCAGGTGGCCGCGGCCCAACAGGCCCTCGACGACCACACTGTCAAGATGGTGCAGTGGCACTTCAATCCCGAAACCGGTTCACCCTTCTGGCTCGAACAGGCCGCCAGCCTGGATTTCAACCCCCTGACCGACATCAACTGCTTCGCGGATCTGAACAAGTTTCCGCTCTTCGAAGACGATTCGCTGCGAGGCGGACCCGTCGACCGCTGGATCCCCAAGGGGCTGGCCGGCAAGCCGGCCTATGTCTTCGAGACCGGTGGCACCACCGGCACGCCCAAGTCGCGAGTCGTCATGGATGACTTTCGGATCGACTACGAACTGTTCAGTGAAACGCTTCCCGACGAAAACTTTCCGCCGGGCTCGAACTGGCTGATGCTCGGACCGTCGGGGCCGCGGCGTCTCAGACTTGCTGTCGAACATCTCGCACAACACCGAGGTGGCATCTGCTTCTGCGTCGACCTCGACCCCCGCTGGGTCGTCAAACTGCTCAAGCAGGGCAAGACCGAAGAAGCCAAACTGTACGCCGAACACGTGATCGATCAGGCCATGACCGTTCTCGAGGCCGGTCACGACATCAAGTGTGCCTTCTCGACACCCAAGCTGCTCGAAGCACTCGCACTCAGACTGATCGACAAGGGTTCCAGCGTCGCGGAAACCGGGATCACCGGGATCTTCTGTGGCGGTACCGAGTTCACTCCGCAGTGGTACCGCTTCGCACGAGAAGAACTGCTCGGGCCGGAGGTCTACATCACGCCGACCTACGGCAATACCCTGATGGGACTCGCCTGCGGCAAACCGTTCGAGCCCGCCGACGACTACAAGATCACCTACTATGCACCTCAGCCACGAGCCGTCATCAAAGTGGTCGACTTCGATGACCACACACAAGTCGTCGAGCAAGGTGAGACCGGCCGAGTGAAACTCTATACGCTGACCGACGAACTGTTCATCCCCGGGTTCCTCGAACGAGACGAAGGCGAACGCGAAGAACCTCACGACAAGTACCCTTGGGATGGTGTCAGCAGCGTCAGACCGTTTCACGTCTTCGCCAAGACAACCACCGTTGGCGTCTACTAGACGCTGATGACTCAACACGTCGCACTCCAAACCGCAGCACGGGCGACTCGATACACAACTCGCAACAACACGGCCCTCCGCCGCCACTCGCAGCCCGACGAGACACAACGAGACACAACGAGACCAAGGACAAGGCCATGACCGACATGATCGAGATTCCCGTCATTCGCTGGGGCGAACCGTACAAAAGCATGGAGAAGATGGACGTAGTCCACTTCGAAAGCGGTGAAACTCTTGCACAGGTCCACGAAGCCAATGCCGGGCTGATCAAGATGGACATGAGGAAGGCTCGGCGGGCTCGTGAGATCCTGCGCACGTTTTCCATCGACCAACTGGTGAAAATGGTCGCCCAGGCCGCCGACTACTATGTCGACGACACCTTGCCGCTGGGCAACGGAGTCCAGTCGCCCGACGACTTCTGCACCATGCAGTCGGCCACGACCGGATTGCCCGAACACATGTGCCGCATGAACATGACCAAGAACGCCTTCGTCATGAAGAACATGCACCAGATTCTCGATGCCCTCACCCGAGGCCTGCCCTACGACATTCTTAGTGATGGATTCGGAGTCGAGGATCGAGGCGTGATGGTCAGCTACCAGGCCAACTGCAACGCCGCCGGCTGGGTGCTGCCTTCGAACAGCCCCGGTGTGCACACGCTGTGGCTGCCGGTGATTCCACTGCAGATCGGACTGGTGCTCAAACCCGGCCCCCAGGAACCCTGGACCCCCTACCGGATGTACGAAGCCTTCGCCAAGGCGGGCATCCCACGCGAAGCCATTTCGATCTACCCGGGTGGCACCGCCAAGGGAGCAGAATTGGGAAGCGCTGTGCTGGAAAGCTGCGAACGAAGCGTGATCTTCGGTGGACTGGCTACCATCGAACGCTATGTCGGTAACCCCAAGGTCAGCGCACACGGACCCGGGTTCTCGAAGATCTTTCTCGGTGACGACAAGGTCGACGACTGGGAACAGTACATCGACCTGATGGCCGACAGCGTCTACGTCAACAGCGGACGCAGCTGCATCAGCTGCTCGGGGATCTGGGCCTCGAGACACACGGCCGAAATCGCCGACGCACTCGCACAACGACTCGGACCCGTGGCACCAAAAGCCATGAATGACCCCGAAAGTGGCCTGGCTGCGTTTACGATCCCCGGAGCGGCCGAGGCGATGAGCGGTCAGATCGACGATGGATGCAAATCGGCAGCCGTCACCGAAACCACCGCCGCCTATCGGGACGGTGACCGACTCGTGCAAAACGAACGCTGCGACTTCCTCAGACCCACCGTCCTGCACGTCACCGATCCCGACGACACGATGGCCGACACCGAATACATGTTCCCCTTCTGCAGCGTCGTCGAATGCCCACAGGACCAGTTCCTCGAAAAATCCGGCTACACGCTCGTCGGCTCACTCCTCTCCGATGACCAAACACTCGGACGACAGTTCCTCGATGCCACCAACATCGATCGACTGAATATCGGTGAAGTCAAGACGATCCAACTCAACTGGCTCCAGCCGCACGAAGGAAACATCATCGACTTCCTGTTCCGAGCCCGTGCCTTCCAGAACACTCCGCCACCGGCACACTGACCGGCCACAGGGGGCAGCACACCGGCCGCCACAGGGATCGGCGGCACGCAGGGGGACCGAGATCGTCTTTCGGTGCTACAGATTCCCGGATATGCTCGCGACATGATGCTCACACTCCTCTCAGCACCACGCCCGTCTCGCCGAGCACGCAAAACACGCCTCTCGACGTTACTGGCGTTCACACTCGTCTCGATGACCTTCTGCACGGTTGCCACAGCCCAGCCAGCCGGAACCCGAACGGTCAACCCGCCGTCGAAAACGGAACTTCGGACCGAGGTCCGCGTCGAGTTGATCACCGACCGACGCGGGGCTCCACTGGCGGCTCAGCGGTGGGCCATCACGTTTCAACGATTTCAGGTCCCGCTGAGAATCCGACGGACAATCGGCCGCGAACGAACCTCCGTCCGTGAAACGATCACCGGGGGGCTGAGACAGGTCAAGGTCATCGGACTGCTCGATCGCTCCGGCCGCATTCTCGTGCCCGGAAAGTCCTTCTCACCAGGCAACCCGGCTGCGCTGGGCCAATGGCTCAACGAACTGGGAACGTTTGGAGCCAAGGGGAACCCCAGCGGTCAACCCGCCTTCGGACTCTCCGAAGGACAGTTCAACAACCTGTTCGAAACCTTCTCTCAACCCGTCTCCAATGACCTCGCCGGCAACACCCTCGAACAAGCCGTCCGATCACTGAAACTCCCCAATACCCTGACCCTGGATCTCGCTCGACTCGGACCAGCCGCCAAACAGATCGTGCCGCTCCGAACCAATGGACCGGGACTCTCGCGAGGCACCACACTGGCCACCCTGCTGGCCACCGCCGGACTCGCGTTTCAACCCCGTCGAACTCCCGCAGGACAGGTCGAGTTGCTCATTACCCGAACGACCGAAGGAACCAAGACCTGGCCCGTCGGCTGGCCACCACGACTCAGCCGAATCAAAACCGCTCGACCACTGTTCCAAATCGTCCCCGTCGAACTCAACAACGCCAGCTTCCTCGAAGTCCTCGACACGATCGCCGCCAAGACCAAGATCCCCATGCTGATCGACCACCATGGACTCGCCAAAAACAACATCAAACCCGGCTCACTCACAGTCACCGTCAAACCCAAAAAAGCCGCCTGGTTCCAACTCCAGAAAAGTGTCACAAACCCACATCACCTGACCCGTGACCTGAGAATCGATGAGGCTGGAAAACCTTTCGTGCTCGTCACACCCATCACGAACAAACCCGTCAGCAAAAAGTAATCCGTCTCCCGGACCTCACGCCTCGCCCGGACGTCCCGCACGCACGCCAACCCATGTTCACCGCCAACCAGATTGTTGACCTGCTCCAGGAACTCGCGTTCACTCACGTTGTGACGATTCCCGACAGCACGCTCGGGCAATGGGAAGACGGGCTGAAGGCGAGCGAGTCGATCGAGTACGTTGGAGTGTGCCGCGAAGGAGAAGCGTGGGCGGTGGCGGTGGGGCTGGAACTCGGTGGAGCCACACCGCTGGTGATGATCCAGTGCACCGGCCTGTTCGAATCGGGCGACTCGCTCAGAAATGCCCTCTTCGACTACCAACGACCACTCTTCGCAATCGTCGGATACCGCAGCTACCTCGATCAGTCCACCCTGCCCGGTGACACCTGCCTGAAATTCACCGAACCCATTCTCGAGGCCTGGGGCATGGACTGCAGCCTCTACGACCAAGCCGACAATGCCGATGAACAACTCAAAGACATCGCAACTCAAGTTCTCAGGTGCCGGGAATCCGGTGTGCCCGGAGTGGCACTGGTGGCCGAAGGGAGAGCCTAGAGATGTCGACAACTGAGATCGGGATGCCGCTGACAGACTCGCTCGAAGTGCTTCGTGAGATGCGGCGAGACGACGACGTGGTGCTGACCGTGATGGGCACTGCCCGCGAATGGATGGCCATGGGCCAACTGCACCCACTCGATTGGGTCTATGTTCCCTCGAGCATGGGACAGGCACCGTCGCTGGGACTGGGCATGGCACTGGCTCAACCCGACAAACAAATCATCGTCTGCAACGGCGACGGATGCATGCTGATGAACCTGGGCTCGCTGGTCACCATCACCGCTCAGGCACCTCCCAACTACACGCTGATCCTCTTCGACAACGGTGTCTACGAGATCACCGGAGGACAACCGACGCCGGCGACCTCAGACACCGACTCCCAAGTCGACTACATGGCACTCGCCGCCGCCGCCGGGTTCCACCACGTCTTCGCCTTCGATCAACTCGAAGCCTGGCAACAGGCGGCCCGTCAACTGGTCGATCAGCCCGGACCCACCTTCATTCACCTCAATATTGCTCCAGTCCCCGGAGCCGTCGGACCACGCTCGCCCGGACACGCTCCGACCCGAGCCGATCTGTTCGCCAAGGCACTGCAGATGTGATCGGCCCGAGATCCGATGCGGCTACGGCTTGGCCGCATCGTCGCATTCGCAAACCATCTCGCCACAGCCCGGACAGCCCGAACCATACTTGTCCAGCACCGCTCGCTCCAGATCGACGCCCGCAACGTTGGCAATCGTCACCAACCAGGCCAGCACATCGGCAAACTCGGCCGACGTCGCCGCACGGTCACCCACTCGCAACGCCGATGCCAACTCACCCACCTCCTCCATCAACCACATGAACGTCCCGTCAATTCCGCGAGCCTCGTCCTTCGACGAATACATCGCCTCGATCAACCGCTGTAACTGACCCAATGTCAGCGACACCGAACGCTCGGCAGATCCCGGCTCTCCCGACATCACTTGACACTCCACCTTGAACCGAACAGAGCCGGGATCAGAAAGAACCCGGAAGAACAAAAACGCCGCGGCCTCGTGCTGGCACGAGACCGCGGCTATCAAAAACAAACCTCAAAGTAGCTCCGGCGGTTGCTGTGAGCAAAAAAGGGCACTGCCATGGACAAACCGGGGAGTCACCGGCCGGCACACCTGCCCAACACTCTTTACAACGGCACCTCCGAGTCATTCAGCTATCCGCGAGGTCTGGTTAACACGCAACGGAATAGATCGGCAGGATGGAATCGGTAAATTGGGAAAAACCAGTGATTCCGGTCAGACCGATCAGATCGACCCGCCAAACACTCGACCCGGACCGGTTGTGCCGGTCAGTGAACCGCAACAAGACTCAACGATCGGCATCGCAGCTCCCAAGTCGATACAATCGCTACCGATCCGATCAACCGGTACCACCCGACGCCGTCAACCGAATGACACCCACCCAGGACCCGCCACCATGACGCAAACTTCCACTCAACCACCCGGTCAACAGCTCTCCCGCCGGTCCTTCCTGGTCACTGGAGTCGCCGGAGTCGCCGCAGCACACCAGATTCTCCCCAACGCCGCAGCCAACGCCGCAGCCAACACCGCAGCCAACACCGCAGCCAACACCGCAGCCAACACCGCAGCCCCCGCCAAGACCGCCTCGCCGTACGCCGAGTTCCAGATGGGAATCCAAAGCTACTCGCTGCGTGGCTTCGACGCTCGGACCGCCCTGAAACACACTCGCAGTCTCGGACTGAAGTTCTGGGAAGCCTACCCACGCCACGTGCCTCTGGGCACGCTGCCAGCACACATCGCCAAACAAAAAGCCATGCTGACCGAGGCAGGGGTCCGCTTGAGTGCTTACGGAGTGCTCGGATTCGACGCAAATGAAGCCAAGGCCCGGCAGGCATTCGACTTTGCCAAGAAAATGGGGATCGCCTCACTCAGCGCCAATCCAAAAAAGGATAAGGCGACCTTCGACCTGCTCGATCGGATGGTCGACGAATACGGCGTGGCGATCGCAATCCACAACCATGGACCCGGTGCACTATACGACAAGATCTCCGACGTCGAACACATGGTCGCCGATCGGCATCCGTTGATCGGAGCCTGCGTCGACACGGGCCACTTTCTGCGAAGCGACGAAGATCCCGTGGCGGCGATCCGAAGACTGGGCGCGCGAGTCTTCGGAGTACACCTGAAGGACGTCCTATCCACCACCGTCGGTGGCAAGACCCGCAAACAGTTCAAGATCGTCGGCGAAGGCGACCTCGACGTCGTCGGATGCCTCAGGGAACTCCGCAAACTGAAGTACCAGTACTGCGTCGCACTCGAGTACGAAGAAAATCCCAAGAATCCACTCTCGGATCTGGAACTCTGCCTGAAATCCGTCCGTGCCGCAGTCAAGTCGCTCGCCTGATCAACGAACCAACCAGCCAGTCAGACGGCCAGATCAGTCGCGGTCGGTGGCATTGAAAATCACCATGTTGTCACGGTGGACGATCTCGGTATACGGAAGACTGCCCAACCGTTCGGAAATCTGCTCGCTGTGTAGCCCGGCGATCTCCCCAGCGTCGCGGCGGTCGTAGTTGACCAATCCCCTGGCGACTTCTCGCCCTTGGGGATCGATCAGCGCAACAACGTCGCCGTGCACGAATTGGCCATCCACCGCCGTCACCCCGATCGGCAGCAACGACCCACCACTCTCAAACAACGCACGGCAGGCTCCCCGATCGAGGGTCACTCGGCCCTGAGGCATCGCGGCGTAGCCGATCCAGCGCTTCCAGGCCGGCATGGTGGCTCCATGAGCCAGAAACAGTGTCCCCACCTCCCGGCCTTCCAATACGTCGTCCAGAACACCCGCCCGAGCCCCATTGGCCACGATCACGCTCTCACCCACTGCCGTCGCACTCCGGATCGCCTCCAACTTCCGCTTCATCCCACCACGCCCGCCCGGACTCTGTTCGTCACGCACCAGGCCAAACAGACCGTCGTCCCATTCCTCGACCAGTCGTATCGGCTGAACGTCCTCGGGACCGGCAAACAGTCCATCGACGGACGTCAGTAGAACCAGCAGTGGAGCCGGCAGCAGGTTGGTCACCAGAGCCGCCAAGCGGTCGTTGTCCCCAAACCCAATCTCCTCGACACTCACCGTGTCGTTCTCGTTGACGATCGGCACGGCACCGTATTCGAACAGCGTGTGCAGCGTGTTGCGGACGTTCAGATACCGACCTCGCTCGGTGAAATCTTCGGCCGTCAACAACAACTGAGCCGCATGGAAGCCGTGGCGACTCAGGCACTCGTCGTAATGGTGAATCAGTCGAGCCTGTCCGGCGGCTGCGGCGGCCTGAAGATGAGGCAGGTCGTCAGGCCGAGATCCCAGTCCGAGTAGATCGATGCCCGCTCCGACCGCTCCACTCGACACCACCACCACCTGCCGACCCGTCTCCAGGATCCGACGCACCGCATCCACCAAGCTGCCAATTCGCTCGAGATCCAAAGTCGAATCGGGATGCGAAATCACGTTGGTGCCGACCTTGACCACCAGCGTTTTGGCCGTGTCGATCACCTCGCGACGGACCAGATCGGTGGAAAGTTTCGTCATGGAACCGGTTCAGGAACAAATGGACAGGATGCAAGCCAAGTCGACCCGTCTCTTCTAGCCCATCCCCGTAACACGTGAAAGTGCGACGTGCCTCGTTGGTCTCGGCCCCAACGCTCGCTATGATGCACACTTCAACTCGCACTAACTCGCACTAACTCGCAATCCCTCTTGGATCTGCACGGACGCCGGACACCATGGCCGACTTGTTCCACGAGTGTGGCATTGCCGCGGTTTACCACCTGCCCAACCGCGAGACCAGCCGCCTGGCACCCTCGCAAGGAGCTCAGGAAACCTCGAGACTGATGCCGCGACTGCTGCTGGACATTCAGAACCGAGGCCAACTGGCTGCTGGGATGACCACCTTCAGCCCCGATCGCAAACAACTGATCGACACACACCGCGATGTCGGCACCGTCACCGAAGTGTTTCATCTCGGACACCCCGAACCGGCCGAGATGCTGATGCAGAAGTATGCTGGCCCCGCCGCGATCGGACACGTTCGCTATGCCACCTGTGGACAGGATGATCGTAGCTACGCACAACCCTTCGAACGACACCATATCCAGAAATCCAAATGGTTCAGCTTTGCCTTCAACGGACAACTGGCCAACTACCCACAACTCAGAAAAGAAATCCTCTCGCACACCGACTTCCACCTCGCACGAGAAACTGACACCGAAATCCTGATGCACCTGCTCTGCCAGGAACTCGCCGGAGATCAAACTCCCGACCTGCTCGAAGTGCTCAGCGGTGTCACACCCTGGCTCGATGGAGCCTACAACATCGTCTTCCTCAGCGCTCAGGGCGACATGTTCGTCGCCCGCGATCCGCTCGGCATTCGACCACTGTGTTACGCAATCGATGGACCCATGTTCGCCGCCGCCAGCGAAAGCGTGGCACTCTCGCAAATCGGATTTCAAGACAAGGACATCCACAGCCTGCCTCCCGGCGGAGCCGTCATCATCCAGAACGGCGAAATCGATGTACTCCAGTTCGCACCCTCACCCAAACGCTCTCACTGCTTCTTCGAATGGATCTACTTCGCCAACGTCGCCAGTACACTCGACGACCGAAGCGTCTACATGACCCGCAAAGCACTCGGCAAAGAACTGGCCCAACTCGAAACCCTCCCCATCGATGACGACACGATCGTTGTCCCCGTCCCCGACACCGCCAAGGCCGCCGCCGCCTCAATGGCCTTCGAACTCAAGGTCCCCTGCCTCGAAGGACTCATTCGCAATCGATACGTCGGACGCACCTTCATAGAAGGAACCAATCGAGCCGACAAGGCTCGGCTGAAGTACACGCCGCTTCCCGAGGTGCTGCGAGGCAAAAGAGTGCTGTTGGTGGAAGACACCATCGTGAGGTCGACCACCATGAGAGCACTCGTGTCGCAATTGCGAGAACGAGGCGGAGCACGAGAAATACACGTTCGAGTGGCCTGCCCACCCATCGTCGCACCCTGCTTCTATGGCATCGACATGTCCACCATCTCCGAATTGTTCGCACCGAAATTCATGGATGGACCCGACATGAACGTCGACGTCGAACAACAAATGGCCAAAAGCCTCAATGCCGACAGCCTGAGATACCTGCCGATCGAATCCATCTCCCGAGCCATCGGCCTGTCCACCAGCCACCTCTGCCAAGCTTGCGTCGATTCGAAATATCCTACCACCGCCGGCAAAGAACTCTACCAAATCGCCCTGGGCAACGAAGATACACCCGGTGACTCGCGAACCTACGACTCGACCGAAACGGCCGGGACCAGGACCTAGTTGGGAGACTCGCCGGAGACCTGTTGTGGCTTCCCGAGCATCACTCGCTTTTTTCGTCAACACGCTCGCCACACTTGCACTCCTGACCACCGGCGGGTGCTCACAGGACGCCCAGCTGCCAACTCCCGCACAGCACGCCGTTCGGCAGGACCGGATCGACGATCCACGTAAGTTC
>CAVOEV010000026.1:0-28348 GCA_963694825.1 Planctomycetota bacterium | reverse complement strand
ACCAGGCTCAACTTGCCGAGCAACAGGCCGATCTCGAATGGGCCACCACCGCGTTGGGACACTACGACCGCATCGTGACCTCGCGGCCACAAACGGCCTCGACACCCTGGCTGGCCATCGCAGCCGGCGGCGTCGCCACCGCAGCACTCGGTGCCGGACTCTTCTCGCAACGACTCGCACTCGGACTCCTCGCACTCGTCGCTGCCGCACTGGCCGCTACTCACCTCTGGAACACTCGCAACCGCGAAACCCCCCAACCCGACGACCCGGTGGAATTCGAACGGATCGACGCCGAGTTTCAACGCCGGTTCGATCAGCCGCTCGGCGATCGTGCCTCGCTGGAACAACAGATCGAAACACTAAAAACACTCGGCAACACGGCCGACGTGCTGGCCTCGCAACTGGGACCGGAACTCGCCGAGTCCCGAGCAGAAACCGATCGGATCTCCCGGCTGGTCTCTGGATGGGGCAACCCCGACACGACCGAAGCCGAATGGGACGAACAGATCGAATCTGTCCGACTCCAACACCAACAACTCGAAAAACTCGTGCAAGAACTTCGGTCCGAACTCGATCGGCTTGGCGTCGCACCCAACGGCGAAGCGGACGATACAGCCGACTCAGCCGAATCGGACTGGGACCCCGAGAACTACAGACAGGTCGAAGAACAACACGCCGATGCGGAAGCCGAATTGAACTGTGAGACCCAGGACCAGGCCCGGCTACTCGACGACGCCCGCCGCTCGGCCAGTGTGACCAATGAAACCGAATGGGAACCGCTGCTCGAAGCCCTCGAACAGGACCTCGCTGAACTGAAAAAGAATTACCGCACGGTGACGGCACGGATGATCGCACAGTTCGCCGTCCACCAAGTGCTCGACCAGGCCAGCCAGGAAGACGCCACGATGATCCAGGACGGGCTCCAGGGAGCCGCCATCGGGGAATCGATCCGGTTGATGTGTCCGAGGTACCGAGGATTGAGACGGACTGACCAGGGACTTGTGGTCGTCGATGCCGACGACAACGAATTCGCCGTCCAGGACCTCAGCACCGGTGCCCGTGAACAAGTCTTCCTCGGAGCCCGACTCGGGTTCGCCCGCAAGGCTCTCGACGACCAGACCTCCTTCCTGATCCTCGACGATGCCTTCCAGCACTCCGACTGGTCTCGCCGAAAACTACTCGTCGACAAGGTCGTGATGCTGGTCCAAGCCGGCTGGCAGGTGCTCTACTTCACCATGGACGACCACATCCGCAGACTGTTCGACACCGCCGGGAAACAACTCGCTGACCGCTACATCTCTCTCGCTCTGCCCCCACTCGACTCCCCCGACGATCAGTGACGACCCATGAGCATCGAGACCAACGACACCGAACAACTCCGGCAAGCAGCACTCGACCACCTCTGGCAACACAACCGTGACTGGGAATCGGCCGCGCGGGACCTGGAACCGTTGATCTTCGTTGCCGGCGAAGGCATCCGCGTCACCGACAGCGACGGACAGACATGGATCGACGTCAACGGAGGCTACTCGTCGGTCAACATCGGCTACGGGCGGACCGAGATCGCTGAAGCCGCCTTCGAACAACTCAAGCAGATCCCCTACTTTCCCCAGGGATCGGCCAACCCGCCCACGATTCGTCTGGCAGCCAAGCTGGCCGAACTGGCCCCCGGGACGCTCAACCGCGTCTTCCCGGTCAGCGGCGGATCGCTGGCCAACGAGACCGCTCTGAAGGTCGCCCGCGCCTACCACCGTCGAAAAGGCCAGGACGGACGGTTCCGGCTGATCAGCCGGAGAGGCTCCTACCACGGGGCCAGCGGCGGCGTCCTGTTCCTCGGCTCGGTGCCCAACTCGCCGCGGACCGACTACGAACCCGCACCGCCCGGGATGGTCTACGCACCGCAACCCAACGCCTATCGCTGCGAACTGGGCAGTAGTTCACGCGAGGACTGCGCGGTCGGATGTGCCAGGGCGATCGACGAATTGATCACGTTCCACGGGGCCGAGACCGTCGTCGCGGTGATCGCCGAACCGGTTGCCAGCGGAGCCGGAGCCGTGATGCCCGACCCGATCTACTGGCAGATGCTCCGCGAAATCTGCACCCGGCACGGCGTGCTGCTGATCGCCGACGAGGTGATCACAGGCTTCGGACGCACCGGCAAGCTGTTCGCCGTCGAACACTTCGGCATCGTGCCCGACATCATGACTCTCGCCAAGGGCATCTCCAGCAGCTACCTGCCGCTGGGAGCCACGCTGGCCACCGACGAGGTCGCTGCCGAATTCGCCGCCGACGGCAAACACCTCAAGCACGTCTTCACCTTCGCCGGACACCCCGCCTCGGCCGCCGCGGGACTGAAGAACATCGAGTTGATCGAGGCCGAGGGACTGGTCGAACACGCTGCGGAGACCGGTGACTACCTCTCCGAAAAACTCCGCGAACTGCAGCAGCGGCACCCGATCATCGGCGATGTTCGCGGGGTCGGGTTCATGCAGGCGATCGACCTCGTCGCCGATCGCCAAACCCGTGCCATCTACCCCGACAATCTGAAGCTCATCGAACGAATCAACTCCCGCTTCAAGGCCCGACGACTGCTGATCAAGGCCCACTCCGGACATCTCATCAACCTCTCACCACCACTGTGCACGACCCGGGACGACCTCGATGAAATCCTCGACGGGATCTCCGCGACGCTCGGCGAGGTGGAAGCGGAACTGCGTCAATAGCGCGGCGAACGGTGAAAGAGAAGCCGAGTGGGAGGATTGGCTGGAGAGGATTCCAACTGGTTCCGCCGAGTAACCGACCCCATTAGTAAAAGATCCGCGGGCCGCCGTACCGGAATACGGCTTTCTCATCGGCCATTCCTGATGTATCCTTCGCATGACGAGCCGGGATGATCCCCCGTCGTCTGCCGCAGGAATCGACCATGCTGAGACTCTCGGACACCCGACCCAGCCGTCATTGCCAAGGCCTGGCCCGCCGCGACTTTCTCGGCGTCGGCTCACTGGCATTGGGTGGCATCGGGCTCTCACAGATGCTCTCGGTCCGCCAAGCCCTGGCGGCCGCCGGGCACCCGGTGCGAGACAAGTCGGTCGTACTGCTGTTCCTGAGTGGCGGACCACCTCATATCGAGATGTTCGATCCCAAAATGTCGGCCCCGGCCGAAATCCACAGTTGCTCGGGAGAGGTCCAGACCCGGATCCCCGGCATCACCTTCGGTGGTCACTTCGAGAAGCTCTCGCAGATGACCGACCGCTTCAGCATTGTCCGCTCGTACCGATCGAACAACTCGGGACACACCTACCAGAAGGTCGCCAGCGGCAACAACCCGCTGAAAGCGACGATGGGCGCTCTCTACGCCCGCGTCGCCGGCACGAATTCCCCGTCCACCGGCATACCCACCAACGTGCTGGTGGTGCCCGAGGCGATCGAGCCGGGCCTGAAGCTGAAATCGAACTTCGAGACCAAGGCGTTGCCGACGCTGACGGCCGCCGGCGATCTCGGCCCCAACTACGTCGCCTTCAACCCCCAGGGCGGAGGTGACCTGAAGGCCGACATGCAGTTGAAGCTGCCGCGGAACCGCTTCGAGAACCGCCGATTGCTGCTGAATGGACTCGACAGACTCAAGCGCCGCTTCGACGAGGAATCGCTGGTCGACCAGACCGACCGGTACCAGCAGCAGGCCTTCGAGGTGATCACCCGCGGGGTGGCCGAGGCGTTTGACCTCTCCCGTGAACGGACTGAAACCGTCGCCGGCTACGACACCTCGCACCTGTTCAAGAACTCCGACGTCCACCGTTGGTACGACATGAGCCGTGCGTCGAACCTGCTGGGCAAGCAGATGCTGATGGCCCGGAGACTGTGCGAAGCCGGCTGCGGGTTCGTCACCGTCAGCGACTGCGGCTGGGACTTCCACAGCAACAACAACAGCCCCAAGAACCTCGGTGGCATGAACTGGCTCGGCCCCCAGGTCGACCACGCCGTGGCGGCGTTCCTCGAGGATGTCCACCAGCGCGGGCTCTCCGAGAAAATCATGCTGGTGGTGACCGGCGAAATGGGCCGGACGCCTCGCAAGAACAAGAACGGGGGCAGGGACCACTACGGCGGACTGACCAGCCTGCTGGTGGCCGGCGGCGGCGTGCCCGGCGGACAGGTGATCGGACGCAGTGACAACCACGCCACCAGGCCGATCTCGACCCCCTACGCACCCCGCGAACTGCTCGCCACAGTGCTCAACACGCTCTTCGACGTCGGCGAGGTCCGTGTGACCCGCGGCGTGCCGGCCGAGTTGATCACGCTGCTCGAAGAGACCAAGCCGATCCCCGGCCTGGCCTGACCCGCTTCGCCCGGCGCCCGGTCGCCGCGGTCACGGCTAGCTAGCCCACCACACCCGGCCGCCTCTGCCAACTGCCCGTCGCCTGCTGGATCGCATGGGCCAACTGCAACACGCCCCAGTCGTCCTGGTGACGGCCGACAATCTGCAAGCCGACCGGCAACCCGCCCTCGGTGAAACCCAACGGCAGGCTGAGAGCCGGTAGACCGGTCACCGTGATGAAGTAACACGACATCATCCAGTCGATGTACGTCTCCATCTCCTGCCCGTTGATCTCGGTGATGTAGGGAGTGTGCACATCAAAGGGAACCACCTGGCTGACCGGCAACACCAGGAACTCGTACTCGTCCAGGAACTCACGCACGCGGTGAAACAACGCCGTCCGCACTCGCTCGGCGCGAGCCACATCCGGTCCACTCTGTTTCTGACCCGCCTCGACATTCCAGATGATCGTCTCCTTGATCTTGTCGCGATGCTCCTCGAGCAACGGTGTGAACTTGCTCTCGAACGCCCAGGCCCGCAACGTCTTGAAACAGAAGTCCGCGTCGCGGAAGTCCGGGTGAGCCGACTCGAGCGAGCAACCGATCGACGCGAACGCGTCCAGCCGAGACTCCAATGCCCCGGCAACTTCCTCATCGACCGGAAACATCCCCAGATCGCGACTCCAGGCCACCTTCACACCACTGAAGTCCCTCTCCAAGGACCCAGCAAACATCTCGCCCGGTTCACTCAACGAGATCGGCACACGAGGATCCGGGCCGGCCAACACGCTGAGCATCAAGGCTGTGTCCTCGACCGTGCGTGCCATCGGCCCCTGCACCGAGATCGGGAACCAGCCCAATTCCGACGGATACACGGGCACACGGCCCGGAGACGTGCGGAAACCGACGACGTTGCAGAAGTTGGCCGGGTTGCGCAACGAACCGCCCGTGTCCGACCCGTCAGCGATCGGAACCATCCCACACGCCAACGCCACCGCCGCACCACCACTGCTGCCGCCACACGTTCGGGACGTGTCGTAAGGGTTCAAACAGGCACCAAAGACCGGGTTGAACGTCTGAGACCCCGCACCAAACTCGGGGACGTTCGTCTTGCCCAACTGCACCACTCCTGCCGACTTCAACCGCTCGACAATCAACGCGTCCTCGGTTGGCACAAAGTCCGCGTAGATCGGCGATCCGCACGTCGTGCGGATGCCCGCCGTCGCCACCAGGTCCTTGTGAGCCACCGGCAGACCGTGCAGCGGGCCGAGCGATTCGCCACGAGCCTGAGCCTCGTCGGCAGCCAGTGCCTGCTCGGCAGCCAACTCGGCGGTCAACGTCACGATCGCGTTCACCGACGGATTGACTCGCTCGATCTGGTCCAGATGAGCAGCCAACAATTCGCGAGCCGACAACTCGCCGGATCGAATCAATCCGCTCAGTTCAACAGCCGTCTTGAAACACAGGTCACTGGTCATGGAATTGTCCGCCAGGAAATCAGGCCAGAAGAATACTGCCACCCATTCCGGATCACCACCGGGGACTGGCTCCCAGGCCGAAGGCGACGTGCCTGACTCTGGATGAAAAAAACGAGCCCTGCCGGCCAAGTGGCCGGCAGGGCTCTACTCACAGGTGCCGATCTCAGTTGTATGAGGACCGTCGAGAAGCCCTTCGGACTTCTCGACGGAGGGAAGGCAGCAAGTGTCCTCATGTGGCCGACGGGGAAAGGTGAGGGGTGTCGGCCACACCACTAACATCGTCAGACCGACCTCGCGACTGGCCGACAAACAGCATCCCCTGGCCGACAATTCTTCGACCGCGGTCGGTTAGACCGGCCGTGCCGCCCAGTCGGTCTCCTCGATCGCTTCCACCCGCACGGGCCGTACGGGTCGAATAACCGGAACCCCACCCACTACACCTCGCTCAGACGCTCGGTCGAGTCTCCAAACTCGCCGCGATGGATTCCAACCGTTTCCAGCAGCGACAGGTACAGGCTGCACATCTTCCGGTTCGCCTGGCCCCGGTAATCCAGCACGCGGCCACCCTGAATCGTCCCGCCACCCCCACCCAATACCAGTACCGGCAACTGAGTCGCGTCGTGGTGGCCGGTCAGCATGCTCGAACAATACAACAACACCGAATTGTCCAACGCCGAACGCCCACCCTCCTCGATCTTCTCCAACTTCCCGGCAATGTAGGCCAGTTGCTCGATGAAGAACTGGTTCACCTTCAACCAGTCGGCCGTGTCGTTGTGTGACAACAGGTGGTGGATCATGTAGTCGACGCCCAAATGAGGAAACCTCATCGAGCTGTGGTCGTTGTTGAGCTTCAACGTGGCCACACGTGTCGTGTCGGTCTGAAAGCCCAGCACCAGGATGTCGCACATCAACCGCATGTGCTCGTCGACATCCTGTGGCAAACCATCCTTCGGTCGAGGAATATCAGGCTTGGTCAACGTCGCGGGGTCGAGCAGCCCCAGAAGAGTGCCGTCGAGCCGAGTCAGGCTGTCGTACAACTTGGCGTCGGGTGAATCGTTCGGTTTGGGTCGAGGACCACCAACGAGCTGCGAGATCTCACCGGCCAGAGCCGCACGCTCCTTGGCCCCGTCGGCCGCCTGCCACCTGGCCAACAGTGACCCGTCGGGCACCAGCACCACACGCGATCCGCCCGCCACCGGTTCCTGATAAAAATGCCACGTGTCGCTGTGGCCGTGACGGTCGGGATGAGGATTACCTTCGTTGATCGTGTCGGCCACCTCACGCTCGAGATTCCAAATCCGCTTCGCTCCGGTCAACTCGGTGATCACCAGATTGATCCGCGTCAGGTCACACGAATGATCACCGCCGCGAGGACCGACTTTCATCGACACCAGGTCGCCGGCTCGCACGACCGTCGATTCCACAACCGGCACCGTCTGACTCGCCCCCGTGTTGACCACTCCACCACGCAACACCCGACTCGAACGGCCGCGGGCCCATTCCACTCGCCAACTGACTCCGTTTCCACACGCCGCGTGCACGTCCGCGACACTCGCTTCGATCCGGACTCGACCCGACACCGGGCTACGCCATCCGACGGCGACCGTTTGAGTCGGTGACGGATGGACGGCGAGACTGTGAGCGGCCATCGTGCCGGGAACGTCGACCCGAGTGTCCGACGAATTGGTGATCAGCAACGGAGTCTGCTGGACTCCGTAACCGTCAATGAAGTCGTGACCGTTTCGGTTCACGAAACCTGCAGCCAGGTACGTCCCGATCGGCACGCGCTGCCCGTCGCCGACACCACACAACTGTAACCACGCCGCCAACAACGAACGGTCCAGCTTGTGCCCGGCGGCGACTTTTCCGAGATCCACGTCACCCGACGCCGCAGCCACCTCGCCCACCGCCGCCAGGTAACGCCCCGCCTCTGACAGTTCATCCCGGTGCAACCGAACCAGGCCACGTCCGATGGCTCGGACATCCGCCAGCAACACTGTGGGTCGGCCCGGGGCGACCAATCGAGGCTGTTGCCAGTGCACCAGGTCGCCGTCGGATCCGTCGCCCGCCGTGCCGGCCGTGCCGGCCGACAACACGACCGCAACCGTGCCGTCGCCATCCTCGTCAACCAGCTTCAGACGCAAGGTCTGATGGCTGACACCGGGCACACGCCGAGTCTGCCACGGCTTGAAATGGCCGACCGTCCCCTCGGCCCACAATCGAGACTCAAAACGCCTGACGCTCGCAGCCAATCGATTGCCGTCGCCAACCTTCGCTTCACGCCATCGAGCAGCCAGTGCACCCAACAGCGGCGACACACTGCCAGTCTTCGCATCATCGGACCTGCTCAAGGCCGACCAGATCTTCAACAGGTACTTTGGGCTCAATTTCCCCGCATTCGCCAACCGGTGAATCGACGCTGGATCGGTCGCGAACGCCTCGCGATGCTCAAGCGTCGCTTCGAAATAACGCCCCAGATCGACTCGACCGTCGGGGCCGACGTAGCGAGCATACCGTGCCTGGATCCGAGCCATCAGGGCGTCGGACCAGTCCCGACGTGTCGTGGCCGGATCGAAACGGAACCCGTCGGAAAGCAGCACGGCATGAGTAGCAATGCCCTTGGCGGCGTCCAGGTACTTGTTCAACAACGCCGGCGACATCACCAACGATTCGCCCGTATTGGTGAACCCCTCGCCGGCCGCTCCGTCGACTGGGAACTCGCGAGCCGGATCCAGACCCGACAGTCCGGTCAGGTCGCGGATCGTTCGAGTGTACTCGACGTTGCTCAAGCGTCGCAGCAACACACGACCCGGGTCACCGGCCCTCGCCAACGCCTCGGCATCCAGGTACCGACGCGACCAGCCACGCAACAGACTGGACTCGGACTTGGTCAACTGAGGCGATTTCTTCGGAGGCATTTCGCCGGTGGTCAGCTGTTCAATCACCCGCACCCAGACCTTCGGATCCCGGCGGATGGCGGCCAGAGTATCGAACCGCTCGAGATTCAATTCACCCTTCTTGTCCTTGGCCGAATGACACGTCACGCAACGGCGGCGGACAAGACCCAGGACCGACTTCGAGTACTCGGTGCCAAGAACTTCGAATGACGGCGCAGCCGCCCTCACCTGGTCACTCAGCAGGCAGACGGCCCACAACGCGACGGCTGCCATTTTCAATTTGCCAATCCGTCTGGTCATCACAGTGGCTTCCCGTTCACAAAGCTCACTCATCAGATTCCTTACTGCGTTCGGAACAATAGTGCCCGAGTCTCACTCGCGGACCGGCATCCCGCCCGCTTGTGGCCAACCACTTCACGAGATAGCCTCAACAAAGGCTCCCCAGAACACCTAACTGGCCATCCGGATGTCATTCCCGCAACCTGGCCGCGACGTCATCCCGAGGGTCACGAGCAGGTCATGAGTAACACCAAGCCTCTCGAATCCGATGCCGTTGGCGACGACGGTCGATTCCGGCCCGAGACCTGCCTGCCGGCGTGGGGCGATGCCGAATTGCCCGAACCGAAACGGCTGGGGCTGAAGAACCTGGCCGGGTTCATCGGACCGGGCATCGTGATGTGCGGAGTGCAGCTGGCCGGTGGCGAATGGCTGTTGGGGGCCGAAATCACCGCCAAGTACGGCGGTGGACTGATGTGGATCGCACTGGTCGCCATCATCGGACAGGTTTTCTACAACATCGAATGCGGCCGCTACGCCCTCTACTGCGGCGAACCGGTCTTCACCGGATTCCTGCGAGCCCGACCCGGCCCGACGTTCTGGATCGGAGTGCTCATGCTGCTCAGCGTCGGTGCCTTCATCCCAGCACTCTCGACCACCGCCGCCACAGTCATCGCCGCCCTCTACCTCGACCGACCACCCGGACCCGACGACCGGACGCTCATCAACACGCTCGGCTACCTGCTCTTGGGAGGTGTCACCCTGCCGATCCTCGTTGGCGGCAAGATCTACAACACCATGCAGTGGGTCATGACGACCAAGATCGTCGTCGTGCTCGGGTTCTGTGTCATCATCGGGGTGGCGATGGTCGGAGCCGACAAGTGGGGCGATGTCTTCAGTGGACTCTTCAAGATCGGCAACGTCCCGGTCGTCGCCGCTGAAGATGCCAACGGCAACGGAAAGCTCGATCCCGACGAAACCGACTTCGACAAGGATGGACACCCCGATGTCGTCGAACCCTACACGCTCGGTTCAAATGGCAATATCGCCACCTACGAAGACCTCGACAACGACGGTCACTGGGACGGCGAATCGGTCGGGAACCTGTTCTTCGACGAAGGACCCGACGGGGGCTGGCCGCTGATCTTCATGGGACAGATCGCGCTGCTGGGCGCGTTTGCCGGGTTCGCCGGAGGCGGCGGGTTGGGCAACTCGACCTACTCGAACTACGTCCGAGACAAGGGGTGGGGTGTGGGGAGCCAAGTCGGTGCCATCCCCAGTGCCATCGGCGGACGAGATGTCACGCTCTCGCACCTCGGAAAGGTGTTTCCCCTGACAACCGAAAACCTGAAACGCTGGAAGGGCTGGTGGCGTTATATCATCAGTGACCAGATCCTGATCTGGGGACCCGGCTGCGTCATGGGCATGGCACTGCCCGCATTGCTCTCGATTCAGTTCGCCGAATTCTCGCCCATGTTCGGCGACCCCGACCACCCCGACTACGCTCAGGCTATTATTACAGCCGATGGCATGAGACACGCGCCGGGACTCTCGGCAGGCACGCAGAAACTGCTCTGGGTCGCTACGCTCCTCATCGGACTGCTCGTGCTTCTGCCCAGCCAGATGTCGATCGTCGAACACTTCAGCCGACGCTGGACCGATGTGATCTGGTCGGGCATCAAGCGGGTTCGCGACAACATGCAACCCAACGAAGTCCGCAAGATCTACTACACTATCCTGACCATCTACGTCGCCTGGACCTTCCTGGGAGCCTTCCTGTTCCAGACCTATGGACAGCCCAAGATGATGGTGCTCGTCGTTGCTAACCTCAATAATATCGCCTTGGGCTTCACCGCCTTCTTCATACTCCGTAATAACCTCGTCTACCTACCCAAACCGCTCCGACCCGGCTGGCCAGCCCGAATCGGCATGACCTGCTGCGGACTCTTCTACCTCGGCTTCGCCGCCCTCGTCTTCTACCAGAAACAACTCCCACTGATCCTCAACTTCCTCTCCCCATCCAACTGACTCTCCCCACTCTCTTCTCTCATCCCCTCGGACGCGATCGATGACCAGCCCCATCGCCAATCTTCCCGACAAAGCCACTCTCGTGGGCCTCTACCGGACCATGCAGACCATTCGCCAGTGCGAAGAAGAACTCGCTCGCTGCCATCAGCGTGGCCTGGTCCACGGAGCGTGTCATACCTACGTCGGACAGGAAGCGATCGCCACGGCCGTCTGTGCCCACATGGACCGCGACGATGTGATCTTCAGCACGCACCGGGGCCACGGACACGCGTTGGCCAAGGGGCTCGAGCCCAAACAGCTGATCGCCGAGCTGTTTGGGCGCGAGACGGGCTGTTCTGGTGGCCGAGGCGGCAGCATGCACCTGTTCAGCCCCGAAATCGGGCTGATGGGCACCAGCGGCATCGTCGCCAGCTGCATCCTGCAATCCACCGGCGGCGGCTACACCTCGAAACTGTTTGACCGAGACCGCGTGTCAGTCTGTTTCTTCGGCGACGGAGCGGTCAACAACGGAGCGTTCCACGAGGGGCTGAATATGGCCAAGATCTGGAACCTGCCGGTGATCTTCGTCTGCGAAAACAACCAGTTCGCCACCGAAGTCCCCTTCGACGAATCGAGTGCCATCCCCCACGTGGGACGACGAGCCGAAAACTATGGCATGCCCGGACTCGAACTCGACGGCAACGATGTGCTGTCGATCTACGAACAGGCCGGTGAAGCCATTGCCCGAGCTCGCCGCGGTGACGGGCCGACACTGATCGAATGCAAGACCTATCGCACACGGGCCCACGCCGAAGGTATGGGCGATTTCACCTACCGCACCCGTGAAGACGTCGAAGAATGGAAACAACGGTGCCCGATCCGGTTGCTCGGTGAACGAGCTGTTGACGAAAACCTCGTCGACGACACTGAACTCGAACTGATCGATGACGAAGTCAAACAGCTGATCGCCGAAGCGAGGCAGTTTGCCGAGGACAGCCCGTGGCCGGAACCCGAAACCGCCACACTGCACGTGTACGCCAACCCTGACGACTCTCCGACCGTCGGCCCCGAACCGCCGCCGGGCGAACGTGAGTTGACCATGATCGAAGCGACCCACGAAGCATTGGCTGTCGAAATGGACCGCAATCCGGGGATCTTTGTGATGGGCGAAGGGATCGGAATTCGAGGTGGCAACTTCAATACCACCGCCGGACTCTTCGAGATCCACGGACCCACCAGACTGGTCGATACGCCGATCTGCGAACGAGGCTTCGTTGGACTGGGCTGCGGAGCGGCCATGACCGGCAGCCGACCGGTGATCGACTTCATGTTCGGCGACTTCATTCTCGATGCCGTCGGCGAACTGATCAACCAGGTCGCCAAGATGCAGTACATGAGCAGCGGGCGGCTGAAAATGCCGATCCTCTTGCGCGGCTGTATCGGCATCGGCCACTCGGCCGCCACACACCACTCGGGCAACTACTACCCGCTGTACGCCCACTTCCCCGGTTTCCGCGTCGTCGTCCCCTCGAACGCCTACGACGCCAAAGGCCTGTTCCGACGAGCCCTGAACACCAACGACCCGGTCATATTCCTGGAACACCGCGAAATCCTCAATCACAAGTCCGCCGTGCCCGAAGACGACTACGAGATCGAATTCGGACTGGCGAAGGTCGTCCGCCAAGGCAACGATGTCACCGTCGTGGCCATCGCGCGGATGGTGCATCATGTGCTGGAAGTGATCGACGAGTTGGCCGAGGAGGGGATTTCGATCGAGTTGATCGATCCGCGAACCGTGCTTCCGTTGGACACCGAGACAATCATCAACAGCGTCGCCAAGACCGGACGGCTGCTGATTGTTGACGAGACGTTTGCACCGGCGAGCATCGGTGCCCAGATCGCCGCCGTCGCTGCCGATGACGGATTCAACGATCTCGATGCCCCGATCAAACGGATTCACGGAGCGTTCACGCCCATCCCCTACAGCCCCGCGCTGGAACAGGCCGTCGTGCCTCAACCCGAAACAGTCGCCGCAGCGGTCCGCGACCTGATGGCCGAGTAACCCTCCTGATGGCACACCCAATTCAGATCCCCCGGCTTGGCTGGAGCATGGAAGAAGGAGTGTTTGTCGAATGGCTCAAGGCCGACGGCGACACGATCGAACCAGGCGACCTGCTGTTTAACCTCGAAGGCGAAAAAGCCATCCAGGAAATCGAATCGATCGATTCCGGTGTGCTCCGGATCCCCGAAAATGCCCCCTCCGAAGGCGACACCGTTCTGGTCGGACAGGTGATCGGCTGGTTGTGTAAACCAGACGAAACTCCACCGGCCGAATTGCCCGCAGTCGAACTCCAGACTGACGCTGCCGCGGCCGATCGACCTCCCGGCCCAACAGCCGATTCAGCCGATTCAGCCGACGACTCGGTGGCCAGCCCAGCCCCAACGTCCACCTCACGCCCGGCATCCAGCCCCCGCGCCCGACGTATCGCGGCCGAACTCGGCATCGACTGGAAAACTCTCACAGGCAGTGGCCGAAACGGACGGATCCGAGAATGCGATGTCCGAGCTGCCGCCGGTTCCGACACCGCGGACTCGCAACCGCCCGCCAAACTCGCCACCGCAACCACGGTGTCAATTCGAGGCGTGATCGCCGATCGCCTGCTCGCAGCAGCCCAGACAACCGCTCCGGTCACACTGACCACCACGGCCGATGCCCAGGCACTGGTCAGCCTGCGTCAACAGTTCCAAGCCACTGCAGGTGACCAACCCGCCGTGGGCTACAACGAGATCCTGCTGAAACTGACGGCCATTGTGCTCCAACAACACCCCCAACTCCGCTCGCAATGGACCGATTCCGGACCACAATCGCCCGCCACCGATGACGCCATCGACATCGGACTGGCCGTCGACACCCAACAGGGACTGTTGGTGCCAGTCGTCAGGAATCCGGGTTCTGAGACCTTGAAAGGACTGCAGCAGAGTGTCAGGGGACTGGTCGAACGGGCCCGGTTGGGAGAATTGAGTATCGACGAGATGACCGGTGGGGTCTTCACGATCACAAACCTCGGCGCTCACGGCGTCGACGCGTTCACCCCGATCCTCAACCTGCCACAGGCCGCGATCCTCGGAGTCGGCCGAGTCCGGGCCGTTCCTGTCGTTCAGGGGGAGGACATCGTCGCCGGCCAGCAACTCTCGCTCTCGCTGACCTTCGACCACCGAGTCCTCGACGGAGCACCCGCCGCACGATTCCTCGCCGACCTGGTTCAGGCCATCGAGAACCCCGGAGCCATGCTGGCCGGTTAGCAGTCCACTGATCACAACCTGCCGCGATTCCGGAACTCCAGGCCAGGCTGTCTGCCCCTTTCCCCGCCGAGAGTTCGAGACGGACATTGACAGCATCGCCATTCCTCTGTTGAGAACGCCACGCCGGACCGATTACACTAGCAGTTGTTGATCTGTTGAAACTCGAACGCCAACTGACGGGACGGACCCTCCGGTGGCCGCGCTCTCAACGCTCGACTCTCGGAGTCTCACGATGCTGACACTGCTCGGCGACAAGCACACATTCTGCGACGGCGTCTCGCGACGCTCGTTCCTCAAAATCGGCAGCCTCTCGGTCGGTGCCGCCAGTCTGCCCGTCACGTTGCCACAACTGATGGCCGACCAACCCGCCGCCAACGACGGCAGGGTCCAGAAATCGGTCATCGTCGTCTACATGTCCGGCGGGCAGTCGCATCAGGACACCTTCGATCTCAAGACCGAAGCCCCCAAGGAGATCCGGGGCGAGTTCTCCCCGATCTCGACCAACGTACCCGGCACACAAATCTGCGAACTGCTGCCGGGGATGGCTCAGATCATGGACAAGTGCTCGGTCATCCGCAGCGTCGTCGGCCAGCGCGACGAACACACCAGCTGGCAAAATCTGACCGGCTACCCGATGAACCAGGCCCAGCGCGAAGCCCGTCCCAACTTCGGCTCGGTCGTCTCAAAACTCCAGGGCCAGACCAACCCCGTCTCACCCGCCTTCATCGACCTGTTTCCCACGATGAAACACCGCCCCTACAACAGCGGAGACGCCGGTTACCTCGGGCCCGGCTTCAACCAGATCCGAGCCGGCGGCGAAGATCTCGCCAGCATGAAACTCCGCTACATCGACAGCACTCGCTTCGGCAACCGACAGGCCCTGCTGAGACAATTCGACACGCTCCGACGATCACTCGACACCAATCGCAACAAGTCGCTCACCGAGGTCGGCGAGAACTACTCGCGGGCTTTCGATGTGCTCACCTCATCCAGCCTCGTCGACGCCCTCGATGTCACCAAGGAAGACGCCGCCGTCCGACAGCGATACGGCAAGGGATCCTCCAAGCACCTCGGTGACGGAGCCCCCATGTGGAACGACCAACTGCTGATCGCTCGACGACTGGTCGAAGCCGGAGTCCGAGTCGTCACCGTCGCCTACGGATTCTGGGACACTCACGGAAACAACTTCGGACACCTCAAAAAACACCTCCCGCTGTGGGACACCGGCATCAGCGCACTGATCCAGGACCTCCACGACCGAGGACTCGACCAGGACGTCACCGTCTGTGTCTGGGACGAGTTCGGCCGGACACCTAAGATCAACAAGAACGCCGGCCGCGACCACTGGGCTCCGGTCAACTACGCCCTGCTCGCAGGCGGTGGAATGAACATGGGACAAATGATCGGCACCACCGAGAAAACCGGTGGCTATGCCGCCACCCGGCCAGTCGATTACCGAGACATTCTCGCCACGCTCTACCACAACCTCGGCATCGAATCGCACACCCTCGTCCGTGATCAGAGCGAACGCCCGATGCCGATCCTGCCACCCAGCGCCACTCCGATTCGCGAACTGGTCGGGTGATCCGGTCGAGTCTGCATCGCCCCCTCCCTCGATGAAGAAGGTGTCCAACCAGTGCCCACGATCACGACACGCTGCCTGGTCGCTGTTGTGTGGTCTGTCCTGGCATCCGTCGCCATCCACGCCGCCGACTGGCCGACTCACCTCCACGACAATCGCCGCACCGGAGCCAGCTCCGAAAAACTCGACGCCCGCCGACTCGTGACCGCATGGACATGGCAGAGCCCCGACCCGCCTCTACCAGCCTGGTCCGGCCCCGCCCGCTGGGACGCCTATGCCGGGCACAAGAACCTGCCGTCGATGCGGAATTACGACCCGGTCTTTCACGTCACCGCCGCCAAGGGACGTGTCTGCTTCGGCTCATCGACCGACGACACCGTCCGCTGCCTGGACCTGAAAACCGGACGACAGATCTGGACGTTCACCGCCGACGGACCGATCCGACTGGCTCCCACCTTTGCCAACTCACACGTCTACTTCGGTTCCGATGACGGACACGCCTACTGCCTGGCCGCCACCACCGGCAGCCTCGTCTGGAAGTTCTCGCCCGCAACCACCAACCCCGAAGCCGGCGAACTGCTGCTCAACAACGGCCGCCTGATCCCATCAGCACCCTGTCGCACCGGAGTCATGGTCGACGGCGGCACAGCCTACTTCGGCTGTGCCATGCTGCCATGGAACGCGGCCTGGCTGTGTGCCGTCGATGCCAAAACCGGTCGCCCAGACGGACCCGGCCGCTTCGTCCATCAACTCTCGGGCAATACGCTCGAAGCACCACCAGCCGCATCGTCCAAACTGCTCATCTTTCCACAGGGCCGAGTCGCCCCGCAGGTCTTTCGACGCAGCGATGGCAAGGACCTGGGTCCGCTGAAGAAGAGTGGAGGCGGATCGGTCGTCGTTGTCGCACTCGATTCTCGGATCTTCCACGGCCCCGCCGCCGATACGCGCAAAGGCGCATTCAAGAGTACCAGCACCGGAGCTGCCACATCCGCCGGTACCGGCAAAACGCTCGAAATGGTCGCTGGCTACGGGCGTGGCAATGCACTGGTCGTCGCCGGCCGCCGCAGCTTCATGCTCACCGACGATGAACTCGTCGCCTCGGACCTCCCCACTCGCAAGTCGCTCTGGAATGCCCCCTGTGAACTCAACCTCGCACTCATCGCAGCTGGGGATGTGCTGTTTGCCGGTGGAGTCGACCGGGTGGGAGCGTTTTCGATCACCGACGGCAAGCCGCTGTGGTCGGCACCTGTTTCGGGCCGAGTCTTTGGACTGGCGGTTGCCGATGGCACGCTGCTGGTCAGTACCGACACCGGAGTCGTCGCCGCCTTTGCAGCTAACACGATCACGGCAGCCAATCGGCCAACCAGCAGCAGCAGCACCAGCAGCAGCAAGCCACTGCCCGGACAACTGCCCCCTCGCGTTCCGCTCGCCAAGATCGCTTCCGTCCGCGACCCCGCACTCGTGTCACGCTTCGTCTTCCAGACACCTCACCTGAATGGCCGCAAGGTCAACAACCTCGCCAACCGCTCGACCGCCACACTCCAAGGACGCTTTCGGATTGCTCAGGACGGTGTGCACCAGGTCCTGGCACTCGATGGAGGCGGCCGGGTGACGATCGGAGTGGTCAAGCCGGGAAACTCCACACCCAGGATGCCCACGACATCCCTGACAACCACCGCCTGGGTCCGAGTCGACAAGGCGACCACCTGGGGCGGAATTGTCGGTGCGATTCAGGACAATGGTGCCTACGAACGAGGCTTCATCCTGGGCTTCAACGGACGTCGCTTCAGCTTGGCTGTGGCCGCCAACGGCGGACCCGACCGCTTGACCTACCTCAAGGCCGACACCGACTACCAACTCAGGCAGTGGTACCACCTGGCCGGTACCTATGATGGCACCACCATGACGCTCTACGTCAACGGCCAACCGGTGGCCCGTTCGACTCAACAGTCCGGGCCAATCAAGTATCCGCCCGAGGCGTTCTTCGAAATCGGAGCCTACCACGACAAGGACGAAGACTATCAGCTCGATGGACGACTGCACGAGGTGCGAGTCTACCGCCGAGCGTTGACCAAGGCCGAGATCGCTGCCGAGCACCAACTGCTCGTCGATCACTTCCCCACAACCGCTCCGGCTACCGAGGCCTGGAAACCACTGGCCGGACCGTGGTTCGAGTTCACTCGACCCGGAACTGCCATCGCCCGCTGGACCACTCGCAAAGCCGTCGTCAGCCGGATCGAGATCCAGGCCGGCAGCACCTTGCGAACCGTCACCGGCCAGGCACCCACCACCGCACACCAACTCACTCTCAACCGATTGAATCACCGACGCATCCACCTGGTCGCCCTGGTTGACGGCGAAGGCCCGTCCGCTCGCCGCTCGACCGAGCACGAACTCGATTCGTTCTTCAACTACGCTCCGGATCCGTGGACCAAGAACAAGACGCCACGAGATGCGGTCGCCCAGGACATCCTGGCACGCTCGAAAATCGATCGAGGCCTCTGCCTGGTCGTCGGGCTCACCGACGGTCGACTGGCCGAAGCACTCGTGGCCGCCAGCCGGTTGCGAATCATCGCCGTCGACTCGGATCGGAACACCGTCAACAGGATCCGCAAGCGGCTGATCGACGAGGGCCGCTATGGCCGCCGACTGACCGTCCGACACGTCCCGTCGCTGGATCGACTCGATCTGCCCGGCCAATGGGCCAACCTGGTCGTTTCCGAATCGCTGTTGACGACCGGAACACTCCCCAGCCCGGCCACTGAGATCGCCATGCAGGTGCGGCCCGATGGTGGAGTCGCCTGCCTGGGGCAAACCGGTGGGGACCAGAAACAACTCACCCGGAACCAACTGGCCAGCTGGTTCGACGATTCACTCGACACAAAGATCAATCCCGTCCGCTTCGAAAAAGACTCGACAGGCGGACAGTGGCTCACCTGGACGCGTGGCCCATTGGCCGGATCGGGCGACTGGTCGCACCTGTACGGTCGAGCCGACAACACGGCGTTCGGAGGCGAGCAACTTGCCGGAATCTCGAAATCGAGCGACCTCGCCGTGCAGTGGGTCGGTCGGCCCGGTCCGCGGTACCAACCCGACCGCAACGGCCGCAAACCCTCACCACTCTCCACCGCCGGACGACTCTTCCTGCAGGGACTCCACCGCGTCGTCGCCGTCGATGCCTTCAATGGCTCGATTCTCTGGGCACTGGAAATCCCCGACCTCGAACGCTTCAACATGCCGCGAGATTGCGGCAACTGGTGCGCCGACCGCGACTTCCTGTACCTCGCCATTCGAGACCGACTCTGGCAGGTCGATGCCGCAAACGGCACGGTCGTCAAGCAGTGGCAGGTGCCCGACCCCGAAGGACGCACCGGGCCGTGGGACTGGGGCTATATCGCTCGCACACAAGACAAGATCATCGGCACCGCCGTCAGACGTGCCACCTCGTGGACCAACTACTGGGGCAATGCCGATGCCGGATGGTACGACGCCCGCAGCGGCGAAGTCACTCACAAGGTCGTCAGCGATGGACTGTTCTCGATCGATCGCAAAACCGGTAAGGTCGCCTGGCACTACAGCAATGGTGTCGTACTCAACACCACCCTCGCCATCAACGACGACAAGATCTACTTCGTCGAATGCCGCCACGAAGCCGTTATCGCAGACTCGAAACGGCGTGTCGGTCGACCTGAGCTCTGGAAGAAAATGTTCCTGGTCGCCATGGACGCCAACAGCGGATCGATGCTCTGGGAACGACCCATCGAACTGCCGCCCGGCAAGGTCGTCTTTTCGATGGCACAGTCCGGCGACAACCTGATCATCGCCGGCTCGGCCGATGGCAAGTACAACGTCAACAGCTTCAAGACCGCCAACGGCGAACCGGGCTGGACCCGCAGCTTCGGATGGCCCGGCGGCAAGGGAGACCACGGCAAGGCGATGTCGCGACCAGCCATCGTCGGCGACAAGGTCTACCTCAGACCACACGTCCTCTCGCTCGCCGATGGAACCAACTCCGGACCACAACTGCCCGGCGGAGGATGCGGCACCTACGCCTGCTCGTCAGAAGCTCTCTTCTTCCGCTCCGGAACCGTTACCGTCTGGAATCAACAGGATGGAAAAAGTAGTACGTGGAAACGGCTGAGACCCGATTGTTGGCTCAGTACCATACCCGCCTCAGGTATGCTGCTGTCGCCCGAAGGAGGTGGAGGCTGTAGCTGCGGCACTTGGATGGAAACCTCTGTCGGCTTCATCCCACGTCAACTCAAACGCATCCCCTGACACAGCATTCCCCACCCCAAACCCACCCCCCAAAAACCCCACCCCACTCATGCCACACCTCAGAATCATCGGCCTGTATGCCTGTCTGGCAATCGCCTCGACGGCCACCGCAGCCGACAAGAAACCAACAGCGGCCCAGGTCGAGTTCTTCGAAAAGAAGATCCGACCGGTGCTGGTCACGCAGTGCTACAGCTGCCACTCGGCGAAGGCCAAAATCCTCAAGGGCGGCCTGCGACTCGACAATCGCCAGGCCATCGCTCGAGGTGGCGAATCCGGACCCACGCTGCTGCCGGGAAAGCCGGCCGAAAGCCTGCTGCTGCAGGCCTTGAAGTACGACGGACTCGAAATGCCGCCCAACGGCAAACTACCCAAACAGGTCATTGCCGACTTCGAGACTTGGATCCGCCAAGGTGCGACTGATCCGCGAAACGAAGTCATCAAGTCCCGACCCAAGAAACAGATCAACTACCCCGAAGCATTGAAGTTCTGGTCCTTTACGCCACCAGTCCGACACGCCCCACCGCAGTTGGCTGACGAATCGGGCGTGCAGAACGATATCGACCGCTTCGTACTCGCAAGACTCCAAACCCACCGACTCAAACCGGTCCCCGCCACAGGTCGAGAGACCCTGATCCGGCGTGTCACTTTCGGGCTGACCGGACTGCCGCCGACGCCCGAGGAAGTCCAGGCCTTCGTCAATGACCAGCAGCCCGATGCCTTTGACCGGGTCGTCCAGAGACTGCTTGATTCGAAACACTATGGCGAACGATGGGCCCGTCACTGGCTCGATGTGGCTCGCTACGGTGAAGACCAGGCCCACACTTTCAAGGCACGACGCTACCCGCACGCTCACCGATACCGCGATTGGGTCGTCGACAGTTTCAACTCCGACATGCCCTACGACCAGTTCGTCGCCAATCAAATCGCCGCGGACCTTGTCGGCGACGACTCGGACCGCCACGACCGCCTGGCGGCACTGGGCTTCTTCGCCATGGGACCGGTCTACTATCAGGACAACGGCGAAAAGGCCAAGGCGCTGGCCGACGAGTGGGACGACCGGGTCGACACACTCACCCGAGGACTCCTGGGCATCACCGTCTCGTGTGCCCGGTGTCACGACCACAAGTACGACCCCTTCAGCATGGAAGACTACTACGGACTGGCCGGAATCTTCTCGAGTTCCAACTACAAGGAACGACCGGTCGTCTCCAAGCAGGTCGTCGCCAACAAGCAACAGGCCGACCAGGCGGTCCAGGACCAACAACTGGTCATCGACCGCTACCTCGACACGCAGTCCCGACTGCTCAGACCAACCCTTGTCGACCGCATTCCCGAGTACGTCGTGGGAGGCTGGATCTACCACAACCGCCGCATCTCAAATGCCAAGGACAAGAAACTGCTCGAGAAGGTCGCCAAAGAACTGAAACTCAGCCAGGAACTCGTTAAGCGATGGGAGACCTACCTCTACGACGTCCGACGCGGCAAGTCCCGAACGCACCTCGCCGATTGGTTCGAACTGCAAAAGACTCAAGACCCCAAGACTGACCTCTCGAAAGACAAGTCGCTCCGGGAAACGGTGAAACGGGCTGGCCAGTCGATCGCCGCAGCCGTCCGAGACAGATTGCCTCGCCGCGAACAGCTCTTCGCCCAATTCGGAGCCGACGTGGCGTTTGTTAAACCGGGCGAACGTGCCAACGTCTCGCTCGGACACATCCCGCTGGGCAACCTCTTCGACGACACCGCCGGTACATCACTTGCCGCCGCACTCTCGACCGACCGCTTCAAGGAAGCCGCCTCGGCCGCGAGCCTGGGAGTCGACCGCACCAACGCCGGCTGGGGCAACGCGGCCGAAATCTCACCCGGCGTTCGATTCCAGTTCATCCACATCGGCAGTTCCAACGCCAAGTACGGCCAGATCACCAACGACGCCTGGAGCGAGATCGGCGGCATCCGCACCCGCGGCCGACGAGCACCCGCCAGCCTGAAGCGAACCGAGCAGGGCATTGGCATGCACGCCAACAACCTGATCACCTTCGATCTCGACGAAATCCGCAAAGCCGGCCTGCTGCCCTCCGACCAAGCCTTCGTTTTCAAGGTCGACCGTGCAGGCATCAACGACGACATTTTCGGCCAAAGTGTCTCCAGTATCCACACTGCCGTCATCCTCTCCAAGCCGCACGACAAACCCGAAGTCTACGACGCAGTCATCGCCGGGTACGTCAACGGCCGTAAACAGAAAGTCGTCGAGAACGACAAACAGTACTACTTTGGTGGCGAGTTGCCCGAACCGCTCAAGGCCGACGGCACGTTTGTCTCCTTCAATGTCCCCGTTCCGCCGGAGGCCCGGTATCTAACTTTGGTCACGACCGGAGCCGACCACCCCGACGACAACCCGATCAACAGCGACCACGGAGTCTTTTCTGGAGCACGGCTCGAGATGACTCCGGTCCCCGAAGCCCTTCTGACCCAGGCCAAGACGGCCAAAGCCGCTGTGACCGGCAACAAACAAACTCTCGCAAAAGACCGTGCCGACGCAGTGCTGCTGTCCGAACACCTCTTCGACGCCGGCCTGCTGGCCATTCCTTCGAACGACGCAGCCGGGTTACTCACCGACGAACCGGCTCGGAAACTCAAGGACCAACACGCCCGCCTTAAACAACTCAAGACCGACTCAAAGACAATCCAGATCCACCTCGCCCACGCACTGGCGGACAGCTCGGGCAAGGACCTGAGAATCTACCGGGCCGGCGACCCGACCAACCCCGGAGAAATCGCACCCCGCTCCTTCCCCGCCATCCTCACATCCGGAAAACGCACACCCTTCGAGTCCTCCGGCAGCGGTCGACTCGAACTCGCACGTGCTCTCACCGATCCCGACAACCCGCTGACCGCGCGAGTCATCGTGAACCGGGTCTGGGCCGGTCACTTCGGATTCGGACTCGTACGTACTCCCTCCAACTTCGGCACTCTCGGACAAAGACCCACTCACCCCAAACTCCTCGACTGGCTCGCCGTCGGACTGGTCGAACACAACTGGTCGCTGAAATGGCTGCACCGCACCATCCTGCTCTCGGCCACCTACGCTCGCTCGGCAGACTTTGATCAAAAGAACTTTTCAGTCGATGGAGACAATCGGTTGCTGTGGCGGATGAACCGGCGACGGCTCGAAGTGGAACCGTGGCGAGACGCGATGCTGGCCGTCTCGGGAAACCTCGACTCCCGCTTCGGTGGCCCGTCCAGCAAACTCGAAGACGCCAGCAACCGCCGCCGCACCATCTACGGTTTCATCTCCCGACACCAACTCAACGAACTACTCAGACTCTTTGACTTTCCCGACCCCAACATCACCAGCGACCGACGTACATCCACCACCGTCCCACTCCAACAACTCTTCGTACTCAACAGCGGCTTCATGAACCGCCAGGCCAAAGCACTCGTCAAACGACTCGAACTCGACACACCTGGTGGCGGATCGCCGCGGATTATTCGAGCCTACCAACTGCTGTTCGCTCGCAAGCCGACCGATGCCGAGTTGGCCATCGGAGAAGAATTCCTCGCTGAAGTGGGTCGCGACTCCGATACACCCAAACAGCCCAAGACACTCTCGCCCTGGTTGCAATACGCATTGGCGCTGCTGGGCAGTAACGAATTTACTTACATTGACTGAGTCGATCATGACTCGCACCGGATCCCATCTCATGACGCATGACACCCCGCTTCCACCGGTCAGCCGACGCCAGATGCTGGCCCATTCGGGCGCCGGATTCGGCCTGCTTGGACTTGCCGGAGTCCTCGACTCGCAATCCGCCGGTGCCGCCGGTGCCGCCGGTACCGCCGGTACCATAGCCTCGTCCAACCCACTGGCCGCCAAGGCTCCGCACCACACGCCCAGGGCCAAGCGGATCATCTTCCTGTTCATGAACGGCGGCCCCTCGCACGTCGACACCTTCGACCCCAAACCCGAACTCGCCCGACAAGCTGGGAAAAAGGGACCCGGTGGCAAGTGGATGCCGTCGCCGTTTAGCTTCGCCAACCAAGGCCAATCGGGCACTCCCGTCAGCGATCTCTTTCCCCATGTCTCAAACTGCATCGACGACATCTGCGTCATCCGCTCGATGTACACCTCGACACCCAACCACGAACCCGGCCTGTTCATGATGAACTGCGGAATCCAACAGCCGCTGCGGCCGGCGATGGGATCGTGGCTCAATTATGGACTCGGCACCGAAAACCAGAATCTGCCAGGCTTCGTTGTGCTCTGCCCCGGCAAACCGGTCGTCGGCCCCGCCCTGTGGTCCAACAGCTTTCTGCCCGGTATCTACCAGGGCACTCACATCAACAACTCGAAACTCGACCCCAGAAACGTCATCGGGAACCTCAACAACCAGGACCTCGGGCGAAACTCGCAACGCCGACTGCTCGACCTGATGCAGAAACTCAACCGCGAACATCTCAAACAACGCGATCAGGACAACCAACTGAACGCTCGCATCGAATCACTCGAAATGGCCTACCGCATGCAATTCGAGGCTCAGGAAGCCTTCGACATCAGCCGCGAGACCAAGTCCACCCGCACCACCTACGGCTCGGGCCAGTTCGCCGATGGCTGCCTGATCGCCCGCCGGTTGGTTGAACGTGGAGTCCGCATGGTGCAACTGTTTTACGGCAGCGGACAACCTTGGGACGCTCACGGTAACATCATGGACCACAAACGCGATGCTGGCAAAAGCGACCAACCCATCGCCGCGCTGCTGAAGGATCTCAAGGCTCGAGGCATGCTCGACGAAACACTGATCATCTGGGGCGGCGAGTTCGGTCGCACACCGACGGCTCAGGGGGCTCGAGGACGCAATCATCATGCGACGGGGTTCTCGATGTGGTTGGCCGGTGGAGGTATCAAGGGAGGCATGATTCACGGGCAGACCGACGAAATGGGCATGCATGCGGTCGAAGACCGAATGAGCGTCCACGACCTGCACGCCACCATCCTGCACCTGGCCGGTATCGATCACGAGCGGCTGACCTACCGCTATTCGGGTCGCGACTTCCGCCTGACCGACGTCCACGGCGAGATCGCTCACAAGATCATCGCCTAGGACCCCGGGCCCTTCCTTGATGACCGATACCACCGTCCCCTGCCAGACGCTGGGCACCCACCCCAATTTCGGCGGACCGCATCGGCTTGGCCACCGCCGGGCCCGGGTACACCGTCTTCAGCATCGACCCGGGCTCCACGACCTGCTCGAGCCCCACCATCAAACATGTACTGAAGTACTGGCCGATCACTTCCAGCGGTACCTCAATACCCTGCAATCAGGACTCGTAACTACCGACTGACCAGTGCATGCAGCGGACCTGCCCACAATGAATATCATGTCGTATCCCAGACCACTCGGCGTTCGTCTCGGACTTCTGGCCATCACGCTCTTGGCCTTTATCTCGCACGAAGCTCAAGCCCAGGACGCGGGCATTCCCGCGACCGGCAAGCCCTACATCGACATGGACTACGGGGCGTTCCTGGGCGCCACGATCGAAGTCGCCCCGGGCAACATCGCTCAAAAGGGCATCGCCATACGGCTCGACCACGGCCCCGGTGGAGCGACACAAGGCAATGCCTTTGCGTTGTTCGAAACCGACACCCTGAGGTACGCCGGGTTCTGGACCGGTCGAGGGCTGATCGACTGGCACGGTATTGCCCTGGATGGCCGACACGGCGCACATCCCCGGATCGTCGGCGACCTGCAACTGGGCAATCCCAACGCACCCGGCTGGGGCGATCCCGACAAAAGTGGCTTCATCGATCCGCGGCTGCGAGGTGTCGACCGGATCGCCTACGGCCCCCTGCCCCGCCACTGGGCACACTGGAAAGGTCTCCATCGCCAGGGCCACCGTGTGGTACTGGAATACACGGTCGGAGGCACCCGAATCCGCGAGCAGCCTCGACTGATCACCGTCGGCAAGCAGAATGTGCTCGAACGAGTGATCGAGGTCGGCCCCTCGACGCGGCCGCTGGTGCTCCAAGTTGCCGGCGACGCTACAAGTGTGGTCCAGGTGGTCGATGGCAAGACCGGCAAGCCGGCCGACGCGGCCAGCTCTCCGACGATCGCAGTCCTGGCCCCTTCGGGTGCCCCGACACAGGGGCAACTTCAGTTGTCACGCGACTTCACGATCTCAGCCTGGATCCGCACCCGCTCTCCCCAGGGAACGATCTTCAGCAAGGCGGCACTCAACGGTAACTGGGTCGCCAAGGGCAAGACGTTTTTTGTCAGGGAAGGCCGACTGGGCTTTGATGTCGGTTGGGTCGGTGCGGTCACCGGACAACGGACGGTCAACGACGGCAAGTGGCACCACGTCTCGGTCACCTATCTGCACAAAACCGGCCGCACCCAGCTCTACCTCGACGGCAAACCCGACGGTGCCAAGCCCTTGAAGTCGTCCGACGACAGGAACCACATAATCCGGCTCGGTTACACCGCTACGAACTTCATGACTCCCCTGAAAGGAGCTCTCGACGAGATTCAGTTCTTCCATCGCACGCTCCCGGACGCCGAGATCCTCAAGCTGTCGCGTGATGAAGAGGTCCAGGCCGGTCGAGTTGCACGCTGGAGTTTTGACGAGAAGGACTCGAAGAGCGGACAGGTGCCCGGCCCCTTGGGCAACGTGATCGGCGGCGGGTATGCCGGCACAAACCGCGGTGGCCGGCTCGTCGCCGGGCACAAGGGACTGGCCCTGCAGTTCAACGGAAAGACCCAGGTCCGCATCGGGCCGCGTGGAGCGACCAAGCCACCGACCACCGTCGACTGGAAGTCCCATGCGGTCGTCGCTGCCATAGTCAATGGCCCCGGCAACACAAGCTGGCTGCGCTTCGGCAAGGCCCTGAGACTGCAAATCGCCGCCTCCAGCACTCCCCAGCTGATCTCGGTGCTGGCATGGCGTTCTCCCGGCCAGCACGTCGTCGCCACAGCCGCAACACTCTGGAACACGCCACCAACTCCCGGTTGGGGCGACCTGCGAGCCGGCGGCACCACCCAGTGGAAGCGCCCGGTCACCACGAAGGTGAAGCCGGGTGACCCGAACGGCCACTTGGCCATCGATGAAATCACTCTGCCGACGAGCAACCCGTGGAGGAGTTGGATGAGACTCGGGGGCTTCGACTACTTCAGCGATGCCTCGCGAGCGGCCGTCTGTACCTGGCAGGGAGACGTCTGGGTCGTCTCGGGACTCGGCAAGGCACTCGACTCCGAGAAATCCGACGGCCATTTGACCTGGAAGCGGATCGCCGCCGGGCTGTTTCAGCCGCTGGGTCTGAAGATTGTCGACGACCGGGTCTATGTGCTCGGCCGCGACCAGATCACTCATTTGGTCGACCTGAACGACGACGGTGAGACCGACTTCTACGAGAACTTCAACAACGACGCGCAGGTCACCGAGCACTTCCACGAGTTCGCCATGGACCTGCAGACCGACAAACGGGGCAACTTCTACTACATGAAGGGAGCCCGGCACGCTTTGCCGGCGGTGATACCGCAACACGGTTCGGTCATCCGCGTTTCGGCCGACGGCTCGGCCAGCCAGATCATGGCCAACGGGTTCCGCGCCCCCAATGGCCTGGCGCTCAACGACGACGGCAGCTTCGTATCGACCGACCAGGAAGGTCACTGGACGCCGATGAACCGGATCAACTGGATCCGGCCCGGCGGGTTCTACGGCAACATGATGTCGTACGTGCCGAACAAGAAGGACACCAGCTACGACCCGCCGTTGTGCTGGATCCACAAGCAGACGGACCGCAGCCCAAGTGCCCCGGTCTGGGTCGACAGCGACAACTGGGCGTTGCCCCGCGGCTCACTGCTGAGCCTCTCGTACGGCACCGGCCGCATCTGGCGGGTCGTCCACGAGCAAGTCGGTGAGATTCACCAGGGCGGCATCACCAGGCTGCCGCTGCCCGAGTTGCCCACCGGTATCCACCGCGGCCGTTTTCATCCGGATGATGGCCAGTTGTACATCTGCGGGCTGTTCGGATGGTCGAGCAACAAGACCCGTCCAGGCGGGTTGTACCGAATCCGCGCCACCGGCAAACCGCTGGACCTCGCCGAAGGTCTCTCTGCGGTGCCCACCGGACTCGTGATCCGCTTCCCCAGGCCACTCGACAAGAAACAGGCCACCGACGCCGGCCGATACAGCATCCAGAGATGGAACTACCGCCGGGCCGCCTC
>CAVOEV010000025.1:0-28406 GCA_963694825.1 Planctomycetota bacterium | reverse complement strand
GGTGACGTCCGTCAAAAGGCCTCCGCGATTGACAAGAAGCTGGCCGGGTTCACCGCCGGGAAGAATGCGGAGTTGGCGGCGGCGGTGCAACAGGCCTTTGAAACGAGGCTGGTCAAGTTGCCGGCCGAGTCCCGAGCCGAGGCGAAGCTGGCTCGTGAGACCCCCGCCGCGAAACGCAACGCCGGGCAGAAGCAGTTGATCGAGGACCACCCGTTTCTGAGTATCAGCCGGGGCACGATACAGCAATTCGAGCCATCGATCACCTCCGCGATTCTCAAGAAGTGGGACGATCAGACTGCCGCGGTCAGCAAGCAGCGGCCGGCGGTCGACAACCTGATGTGTCTCAGCGAAGTCCCAGGCCAGGTGCCGTTGACCCGGCTGTTTTTTCGCGGCGACTACAAGCAGCCTCGCAATGAGATCCAGCCAGGGGAACTGAGTGTGCTGAGGCCGGTCGGCTTCACTGTCCCGGCCAACAACCCGAAGTTGCCGACGACCGGTCGTCGGCTGGCCTATGCCCGCCACCTCAGCAGTGGTCGGCATCCACTGCTGGCCCGGGTGCTGGTCAACCGGTTCTGGATGCATCATTTCGGCCGGGGTCTCGTTTCTACGCCGGGGAACTTTGGTGCCATGGGGACGCGTCCCTCGCATCCGGAACTGCTCGACTGGCTGGCGACGGAGTTCATGCAGAGTGGTTGGAGCCTGAAGCACCTGCACCGGGTGATCCTGACCTCGACGGCCTATCGCCAGGTGGCGACGCGACGTGCGAAGCTGGATGAGATCGACCCGGACAACGAGTTGCTGGGCCGCATGTCTGTACGACGTCTCGAGGCCGAGACGCTGCGGGATTCGCTGCTTCGTCTTGGAGGCCGTTTTTCGAACGAGATGTTCGGGCCACCCGTACCTGTCAGTCTCGATTCGGTCGGACAGCGGATCATCGTCAGCATCAATCAATACGACCCCAGCGGTCGATTGCTGAAAGGCATCGGGTCGGTGGGAGTGGGCGAGTTTCGACGCACGATCTACGTCCAGGTGCGGCGATCTATGCCGCTGGGCGTGCTGTCTCCCTTCGACCTGCCCACGATGAATCCTAACTGCGAACTCCGGACATCCTCGATAACCGCACCACAGTCGTTGGCGATGATGAACGATCCGTTCGTGGTCCGTCACGTGGAGGAACTGGCCCGGCGAGTCCGTGGTGAAGCGTCCGACAACCCGGCGGCGCGGTTCGGGTTGTCCTGGCGGCTGGTGTTCGGTCGTGGGCCGAGCGACACCGAAGAGCGTGCCGGACTAAAATTTCTCGAAGACGAAACGGCCGCGGTTCGCTTGGCATCCCCCAAGGATTCCGAGCCGGCCCTGACAGCTCTTTCACACCTGTGTCATGCCCTGGTGAGTTCCAATGGATTTCTCTACGTCGACTAGGCGGCATTTCCTGTCGCAGCAGGCATTCGGGCTCGGCGGCTTGGCGCTGGCGTCGCTGATGAAGCAGGACGAACTGCGTGCCGCGCCTGTCAAGCCGTTACTGCAACGGCGGGTGTTCGACCCCGGTCAGCGTCCGCCGGTTCACCGGCCGCAGGCGACGGCGATGATCTCGCTGTTCATGCAGGGGGGGCCCAGCCACATGGACCTCTGTGACCCGAAGCCGGAACTGGTCAAGCACCATCTTAAGAGTTACACCGGTGACATCCACTACGACAACGTCGGCCAGGCCAGCACCAAGCTGTTTGCCGGTCCCTGGAAGTTCAAGGGGCACGGCCAATGCGGCATGGAACTCAGCGAACTGCTGCCGCATCTGGGCGAGGTGGCCGACGACATCTGCCTGGTCCGCTCGATGCACACCGGGATCAGTGGCCACGAGACGGGGATCAGTGCCATGAACACCGGCGGCGACGGCCGTCGTGGGCGTCCGGCGATGGGGTCGTGGCTGGTCTACGGGCTGGGTTCGGAGAACGACAACCTGCCGGCCTACCTGGTGCTCCGCGATCCGGCCAGCCTGCCGGTGCTGGGTGCCGAGATGTGGCAGAACACCTGGTTGCCCTCGGCCTGTGGCGGCACGGTGGTCCATGCCCAGGAACCTCGGATCGCCAACCTGCAGCCGCCGGGTCCACTGCGAGGAGGCCCGCAGAAGCGGATTCTCTCGTACCTCGACCAGATCAACCGCCGACATCTCGAGCGACATCCCGGTGAGGCCGATCTTGCCGCGAGACTCAGGAGCTATTCGCTGGCTGCGGGCATGCAGGTGGAGGCCCGCGAGGTGCTGGATATCTCGGGTGAATCGAAGGCGACGCATGCACTTTATGGAATCGACGATGCGGTGACCAAGGATTTTGGCACGCGGTGCCTGATCGCTCGGCGGCTGGTCGAACGCGGTGTGCGTTTCGTACAGGTGTTGACCGGCGACCAGCACTGGGATCATCACGGCGGCATCGTGGGATCGCTGCCCAAGGTCTGTCAACGTGTCGACAAGCCTGCGGCGGCTCTGGTGGCCGATCTCAAACGGCTGGGGATGCTCGATTCAACTCTCGTTCACTGGGGCGGGGAAATCGGTCGCCTGCCGGTGATCCAGAACGAGGCGAACATCGGACGCGATCACAACGGCCGGGGTTTCAGCATCTGGCTGGCCGGTGGCGGAGTGAAACAGGGACACGTGCATGGGGAAACGGACGAGGTCGGACACAGGGCGGTGACCGACGTGGTCAACCACTTCGATTTTCACGCCACGCTGTTCCACCTCTTCGGCCTCGACATCAAGGACGTCAACTACGCCCGACCTGACGGAATCACCAACCTGACAGCTGGTCAGCCTGGCCAGGTGGTCAACGGCCTGCTGAAGAACCCCGTGTGATCCCGCGATGTCTTCTGCCCGGGCTCGATCGGAACCGTGTCCGTGTGAGAGTAGCCAGTGAGGAAAACGGGGGACCCGGGAGACTGCCTTGATGTGTGATGTGCTCCGAATGACATGGCTCTCGAGGACCACGCTGGCCGGCCCGGTGATTCACAGCTTGCATTGGGCGATCCGGTTGTTAGCAGCGTGGGCATGCTGTTGGTGCCGATCGTGGCAGCAGTCACCCCATGTCATTCGCGACAGTTCGTTATGGCAGGTCGGGCTTGCGATCCCAGGGCTGGGGTGGGGTGGGCGTATAGCGGGGCCGCGGATCCTGCTTCGGGAACCGGGCAATGATCGTCGAGAACTTGCGGCGGGCGGCGAGGTGGATCGGCCGGGTGCTCCCGACCAGGTTGGCTGCCTCCTCGGGATCGTCCTGCAGATCGTGGAGTCGCGTGATCCGGCCTTTCTCGACAAAGACCTTGAACCGCTTGTCGCGAAGAACGCGATCGGTGTACTGCTGCTGCGGACGGACGCCGCGAGCATCCAGTGCCGCCGCTCCTCGACCCATCGCCAGGATCCACTGCCGGGTCCCGTCACGCTTTTCACCACGAAGCAGGCCGGCCAGCGAGTGCCCGTCGAGTTGCGTACCCGTGGGGATTCGGGCCCCGGCCAACTTGGCAAACGTCGGAAACATGTCGGTCAAGTCGGTCAGCGCATCGGTGACCACGCCGGCCGGAACAATGCCGGGCCCGTTGACGATCAGCGGCTGCCGCGGGCCATTCTCGGTCAACAGCCCCTTGCCGCCACGAACCACGCGATCCCCCATCCGCGCGCGGAACCGCTTGCTCGTGCCGTTGTCGGTCGTGAAGAAGATGATCGTCCGTCGGCGTAGCTTCAATCGATCGACGGCCGAAACGAGGCGGCCAACAAGCCCGTCGGTGTAACGCACCATCGCCTTGTGTTTCTCGAGCGACGACTTCGCCTCCGGCTCGGCCGGCGTGTGCACAACCGGCCCGTGCGTCAGCACCATAGGGAAATAGAGCAGCATCGGGCTGTCGCGGTGTTCCTCGAGAAACTCGATCAGGAAATCGGTGAACACGTCAGGGCCAAAGCGGTCACGATGCGTCCGGCTTTTTCCGCCACTGGTGTGGATGTACGGATTCCAATACCGCTTGCCACTGGCAGGCTTGCCTGTCTCGTAACCGGTCCACATGCACCATGCGTCGAAACCGTGCTGCCCGAGCACATCGGGTTGAACGCGAAAGTCGTTGATCTGCCACTTGCCGGCGATGGCCGTCTTGTAACCGGCCGGTTTCAGGACCCGGGCGAACGTCAGGTTGTGGCGTGGATCGAAATGGCAGCCGGCCCCCCAGCGGGGCACGTCCCAGTGGTTGCACCAGCCGTGGCGAAAGGGGTACTGGCCGGTCAGCAGCGTGGCCCGGGTGGGTGTGCACTGCGGCATCGAGTAGGCGTTGGTGAACCGCATGCCGCCGGCCGCCAGGGCATCGATGTGGGGCGTCTTCAGTTCACGACCGCCGTAACACCCGATCCACTCCGGGCCCAGGTCATCCACCATGATGAAGATGATGTTGGGACGTTCGACGGCCGCCGCCGAGGAGGGAAGCAGCAGCGGCAGCAGAAGCAGCAGGAATCCGGTTCTCATGCAAACACCTGGGATCGACTAGCGGGCTGACGGATTGGCGAAGTACTTGCGGATGATCCAATCGGGCTGGTGGCGATCGGGTTTCCGCCTGCGACCGCTCAGGTCAATCTCTTTCGACTCCGGGTTCTTCGACGTGTGCGGAGTCTTGTCGCCGGTTCGAGCCTGCCACGTCTTCAGCAGACTCATCATCTGGACAACTCGATCGGCCTGGTCCGGAACGGCGGCGAGGTTTTTCAGCTCGTGCGGATCCGACGCGAGGTCGAACAGTTGCGTGTGGTTGATCTGCGGATAGCGGATCAGCTTGAACCGGTTGTCCCGCACGGCTCTCATCTTGTTCTCGTATGCGGTAAACAGGGTCTCGCGGACAAATGGCTGGTCCCCGGTGATCACCCTCGCCAGGCTTTGACCCTCGACCTTCTCGGGTACCGCCACACCCGCCCAGCTGCAGATGGTGGGGAACAGGTCGTAGAGGTAGACCAGGGCGTTGCTGGATCGGCCCCGGGGGATTCCCGGTCCGGTGATCACCATCGGCGTGCCCATGCTGTGTTCGTAGAGGTTCTGCTTGCCCAGCAGTCCATGGCTGCCCACGGCCAGTCCATGGTCGGCGGTGTAAATCACGATCGTGTTCTCTGCATGTCCGCTTTGTTCGAGTGCCGCCAGCACCCGCCCCACCTGCTCGTCGAGGTGACTGATCATCCCGTAGTACTCGCCCAACTGGCTGCGGATCACCTCGGGCGTCCGCGGCCAGCCCGCCAGGGCCTCGTCCCGTCCCACCATCCACCCGTTGTGGAAGGGATGCTGCGGCATGAAGTTCTTCGGCAGCGGCAGCTTGCGGCGTCCCGGTGCGTACATTTCCGCGTACTTCCCGGGCGGCTGCCGGGGATCATGTGGCGATGAGAAGGCGGCGTAGGCAAAGAACGGACTGTCGGTCTTCCCCGTCCGGCTCTCGAGAAACTCGATCACCGCGTCGGCAAAGATCTCGCTCGAAAACCGCTTGGTTATCCGTGGCGGAGTAAGTGTGCCGTCGGCCGTCAGGTCGCGGATCGGCACCTTTGTGTGGTCTGACATGCCGCCGATGAAGACTGACTTGCCGTTTTGAAATGCCCGGATGAACGATTCAGCCCGGTTGTGCCACTTGCCGGTGCCGAAGGTGACGTAGCCACTTTGGGCCAGCACATCGGGCATCAGCGGGACGCCTGCGAGGTTCATCGGAACCCGCCAGAGTGTCCTGCCGCTCATCAGCATCGCCCGGCTCGGCTGGCAGACGGCTCCGTGGATTGACCCCATGCAGTAGGCACGGCGAAAGCTGAACCCGCTGCCGACCAGGCGGTCGACGTTCGGTGTGTGGATGTGAGGGTTGCCGTAGGCTGCGACAGTGTCAGGTCGTTGATCGTCGGCAAACAGGAACAGGATATTCGGGCGTGTCTTCGCGTCGGCAGCTCGAGCCGCGGACGCCCCGAGACCGGTCACGAGTACGACGGCGGTGACGATCGAAAGAACCGTGCGGTTGGTCGCGTGCTGCATCTCGAGCTGCCTCAGCCGGGTTGGGATGTCGCAAGGCCATTGGAGACCGTCAGGGGTGGTTTTGCAATTGGCCTACCGCAGTCAGTGACAGGCCGCACCGCCTCGGCGAGTTCGGACGATTGCGGGCAGCCGACCTCAGACATCGCAGAGGGCAACGGCCTGCTGCAGGCCTTTCCACGGGTCACCGGTCGGGATGAACTCCTGGCCGACGTAGCCCTTGTAGCCGGCCGCGAGCAACGCCCGCATGATCGGCGGGTAGTTGATCTCCTGCCGGTCGTCCAGTTCGCCACGGCCCGGATTGCCCGCAGTGTGTACGTGAGCGATCGCGTCTTTCAACTTGCCGATCCGGCGAATCACGTCACCGTCCATGATCTGCACGTGGTAGATGTCGAAGAGCAATTTCAAGCTCGGTGAACCGACACGGTTGATGATCTCCATCACGTAGTCGGTGCGATCGCCCTGGTAACCCGGGTGCCCCTTCATCGGGTGCGTGTCGTCCCGGGTATTCAGCATTTCCAGCGCCAGGGTCACCTTCCGTTTCTCGGCGTAGGCGACGATTTTCTTGTAACCCGCCACGCAGTTGCGGATGCCGTCGTCCCTGGAGATGTGGGCACTCTGCTTGTCGTCGGGGTCGATCGCAGAGAACCCGGTGAAGCTGATCACGCAGGGGGTGCCGAACTCGGCGGACGCGTCGATCGACTTTCGGGTCGCCTCAATCACCAGGTCGTGGAATTTCGGGTTGTTGAACCCCCGGACAAACGGGGGCCCGGCCCCGATGTCGATCCCGGCAATCGCGCACGTCAGCCCGTGTTGCTTCAACGTCGGCCAGTCCGATGTCGGGCACAGCTCGATGCTGGGACACCCCAGTTTCGTGGCAATCACGCACATCTCTTCGGTCGACCACGCCGACTTGAAGCACCAGTGCACGATCGACTGGCGAATCCGCCCCTTCCGCTTCCCGACAGTCTCGGCCGTGGCCGTCCCGCTCGCAGCTGTCGAGACGGCGGCACCCAAAGCCGCCCCCGCACCAGCCACCCTCAACACCTCGCGTCGACTCACCCGACCGTCCTCTGTCATTGCCTTTCTCCTCTCGCGTTGTCTGTTTCAGGTCGCCTCAAAGCGGCAAAAGGCGATGGCCGTCAGAGCATACACCGCCGCCACGCGAACCAGTTTCCAAGTCGGACATTCCGCGTTGCTCGTTGACTGTATGAGGTCCGAGTGCGGCCCACCAGCGGGCAGTTGTGACAGTGGTATTCTGGTAACAGCACCCCGTCGCCGGTGTACCCTTCGACCGCCGAAGACGGATGACACTGCATTAGCCAGGTTGTTTTGTATTTTCCTGAAAGGTTCAGCTTCGGTGGGAGTAGTTCTTTGTGTTGAGACTAACCTCCACACCCATTCCAGAGAAAAGAAACCATGGCACGCTACTTCACGCTTCTGACACTCGCACTGGTCACCGCCACGCAAACCGCACAGGCTTTTCCGACCGAGGAACTCTATGGAGGCTACAACGTCCAGGTCGATGGAGTCAGGATCGGGAGGATGGACTTCAGGCCGGTCCGGAATTGCTTGCTGATCCTGGAAGTTGCGGCCGAAGAAGATCCCGCTTTGGCTGACGCGTTTGAGTCAGTGCTCGAGATGCACTTGGACGACGATGTGGCGTTGGAGGTGATGTTGGACCTGATTACGATCGAGGAGGCTTTCAATCAAGGCGACGGTTCGAGTATGACTTTTGAAGCGTCGCTTGATGCTGTGGCAGGTGACTCGACCTGGTCGCTGGGCTCCATGATCTTGAACCAGTTGGCGATTGAATCAGAGAAGTCAGCCGCCGGGATCGATCGCAGGATTCCGTCTCACAGAAAGCGTCATTGATCCCCCTGGCAGCCCGGATCGATGCTCATGGAATGCTGCTGGTCAGCAGTAGGCACTCCGAGTGGAGTGCCGGGATCGAGGCGTTCTTGTTGCGGTACGTCGAATGGGCCGGTCAAAGGCGGGCGGAGTCCTGATCTGGTCCCATTCCGGATTCGCGAGGAATACCTTCCAGTGTTCCAGTTCGGCGAGAACTGTGTTCGGCTGGACCATTATTGCCATCGGTAGGCCGCGATGGCATTTCGTTCGCGGATGTAGATGTGCTGACCGACGATGGCGAGATGTGCCCAGGTCTCGGCTGTCGAGATTTTTCGGGAGTCGGCGAGAACGAAGCGATCCGGATCGGCGTGAACCAACAGCAGTTGACCGTCGTTGGTCAGCGCCAGGATGCGTTTCTTACGCCACACCATGCTGCAGTACTTGCCAAAAGGACGGTTCGAGATCCATTGGATCTTCCCGGTCCGCAGGTCGATGCATGCAAAGCGACCATTTTTCAGGTGGGCGTAGGCAAAGTCACCGACAACAATCGGTGAAGACATATAAATGGTCAGCTTGTTCTTCCACCCGTCGGCGATGGTGAATTGCTTGTTGCGATACGTCAGCGGGTAATGCCCGGTGCGGCTGGCTCGCGTGCTCGTGAAAATGCCGCCGCCGTAAACGATTGGTGCCAGGATGCACCCCTGGTCGTAGCTGTCGAGCACCCGCCTCCAGAGGACCTTACCCTGCGACGGATCGACTCCTGAAATGGCATCGATGTCCGCCACGAGCAGTTGTGGCTGGCCATTAATCACGGCGAAGTCGGGAGACGAGTAGGCCCCCTGGCTCATTTTCTGGTTACCTTTTCCTTTTCGCACAAGAGATCGCCACAGGCTCTTGCCGGTCTTCTTGTCGACCTTGACGAACGAGTCGGCAGTCTGAACGCAGACTCCGTCCTTGACGACCAGTGGTGAGCAGACGAATCCGAGTTCGGGGAGTGGAGTTCCGTATCGGGCGTGGAAATCGGCACGCCATCGCTCGGTTCCCGATTTCGGGTCGAGACACACCAGGACGTCCGGCATTCCGGCGACGAACAGCCGATCGCCGTCATGGGCGGGTGTGGCACGAATCCAACTCCCCATACTGGTGCCCAGCCCGGCAACCGTCATGGCGCCTTTCCACTCGGTCTTCCAGATTTCCTTGCCAGTGTTGCGATCAAGCGCACGAACACCCTCGAATTCCTTGTCCCTTGTATACGTGACGAACACCTTGTCGCTGGAAACAACCGGGCCGGAGTAACTTGGGGGAAGTTCGATCCGCCAACGTTGCACCAGGTGCGAGCCTTGAAGGCTATCCGGCCACGAGCCACTGCTCACACTTCCGTTTCGCTCGGGTCCGCGCCATTGCGGCCAGGATTCGCCATCGCCGGCCCGGGCCAGGCTCCCGCCGGTACAGATCCACAGGGCAGTGGCCAGCAGAATAGACATCGTGATCCGTGCAACCGCCATCTGTCTTCTCCCGGCTAGATCCATGCAACATGACGAACGGATTGACTCCGTTCAGCCCGCCAGAAGATAGCAATCGGTGTCGAGCCGGTGCAACGGTCCCCGGCATCACGTGGTGGGGCAGGGGAGACCGGCGGTGGGGGCCGGAGACGGATAACACCGTTCTAGCCAGTTTTTTGTGTTTTCCTGAAAGGTTCTACATCGGTGGGAGTAGTTATTTGTGTTGAGACAAACCGTCACACCCATTTTGGAGAGCAGAAACCATGGCACGCTTCCTCACGATGCTGACCCTCGCACTGGTCACCGCCACGCAAACCGCACAGGCTTTTCCGCACATCAGGAACTACAATGGGTTTCGGGCAGGTCGTCACGAACGCTCGGAATCGGTGAGTTCGAAAGAGACCAACGGCTTGCGTGGGTCTGTGACGGCTAATTTCCTGGAAGCCGAGGACAGTTACGAAGACGTCCTGGAAGTCACTGCCGAAGAAGATCTAGAACTCGCCTACATATTACTGCTCGACTCGGGATACGATGACGAAGAGGCGCTGGAACTTCTGTTTGGGGAGCGTCAGCCATTCATGTCCAACACCACCAACCCAGCCAATGAGTCGAGATTTGGGTCGATCGACATCCCGCGGCATCGGTTTCGAGGCTGCATTCCGACAGACCCGTCGATGCTTCTAGTTCCCCTGAAACGACAAAAGCCCTGACAGTTCAAGGAGTCGCGATGGACCAGGGCTCGCGGATTCCGGCCAGGTTTTCGGGGTCGTGGGACATCGCGTGTTTCCTGCTACACTCTCGCTGCGGTCGAAGAGGCGAGAGACATGTCTGACAGCAATCAATCTGCGTCCACCTCGCCGGGCGTGAGCAACGAAACGCTGCCACGTCCTCGACTGAAGAAAGCCATCGGCGGGCTGGGATTCCTGTCGCTGGCTTTCGGCTCGATGATCGGAGTCGGCTGGATCACAGCGCTGGGCGACTGGTTCGGGCATGCCGGTCCCGGTGGCACGATGCTGGCGTTCACCGCCGGTGGTTTGTTGATGATCCTGATCGGTTCCTGCTATGCGGAACTGACGCCGATGCTGCCCGTCACCGGCGGCGAGGTTGCCTATGCCTACCGGGCCTTCGGCACGGGAAAGGCGTTCCTGATCGGCTGGTTCCTGGCATTCGGCTACCTGGCGGTGTCGGCCTTCGAGGCCGTGTCGATCGGAATGGTCCTGGCGTACCTGTTCCCGCAACTGGACGTGTGGCCGCTGTACGAGATCGGCGATTGGACCGTCTATGCGCCGCACCTGGGGTTGGCGTTTCTGTTCACGGCGCTGATCACGACCGTCAATGTCCGGGGCGTTGGCGTTGTCATGCGGCTGCAGGTCATCCTGACCGGGCTGCTGGTGGCCTGCAGCCTGCTGTTCGTGGCTGCCGGGATCGGGCAGGGAAGCACCGACAACCTGGTGCCCCATTTCGCCGCTGGTTCATTGGCCCAGACCTGGAAGGGCATCCTGGTTGTCTTCGTGATGGCCCCGTTCATGTTTGTCGGTTTCGACACGATTCCGCAGGCGGCCGAAGAACGGGCTCCGGGACAGTCGGCAGCGCGGCTGGGGCTCTACATCGTCATGGCGATCATTGGCTCGACGGTCTTCTATGTTCTCGTGGTGCTGGCTGCCGGGATGGTGACACCCTGGCAGGGCCTGGTCAGCGAGAAATTGCCGACGGCCGCGGCCTTTCAATCGGCGTTCGAGTCGCCGTGGCTCGCCAAACTCGTGCTGTGTGCCGGCGTGATCGGGTTGCTGACAAGCTGGAACGGGTTCTTTCTTGCCGGGTCCCGTGTGCTGTTCTCGCTGGGGCGTGCGCGGATCATCGACTCGCGGTTTGGTGAAGTTCACGCCCGTTACGGGACTCCGGTCCAGGCGATTCTCTTCAGCGGGCTGGTCACTGCGGTGGCTGCCTGCCTGGGGCGCGGGGCGCTGCTGGCCTTCGTCAACGTCGGGTCGTTCTGTATCTCCGTGGCCTTTGTCGGCGTGGCCCTGTCGTTGCTTCGCCTGAGGGTGATCGCGCCGGACCTGGAACGCCCCTATCGCCTGCCGGCCGGCCGGCTGGTGGCCGGTTGCGCGGCGGTGGGTTCGTCGCTGGTCGTGTTGGCGATGGTGGCCCCGGCCAGTCCGGCGCGGCTGCGACCCATCGAGTGGGCGATCCTCGCCGCCCTGTGCCTGTGCGGAAGTTTCTTCTGGGCCGTTGGGCGTGGTCAGCGCGACCGGATCACCGAGGACGATCGGGCACGACTGATTCTTGGCGACGGGCAGTGATCGGGTGCTAACCTCGCGTCAATCGGTCCCGCAGTCCCAGCAGGCTCCCGATGTCATCCAGTGTCTTTTCCGGTCGTAGATGAAACTCGGGCATGCCTCGCTGATGCAGTAACTTGACTGGCTGGTCCCGGTCCCACATGGTGAGAGATCCCGAGGCCTGGGCAGTTTGCATGGCTGTTTGTGTCTTTCGCTGCCCGGCCCTCAACCGACGCGTGTTCCACCCGACTCGATGGTGATCCAGAAATGAAATCCCCGACTCAATCACTCTTCGTCGTTGTGGCCGTGCTGGCAAACGTCCTGGTTGTGACCAGCGGACTGCATGCCGCCGAATGGTCGATCCCGATGGCCGGCAATGCTTTTCGCACGGCACCGGGTCCAGGTGGCAGTGGGTTTCAACGAGATGGGACGATCGCATGGGATGATCCTGAAACCGTGTTCTCGGTCTATTTCCACGTCGATCGCCCGGCGGAGCTGAAGTTGTCGATCAACGCGGGGACAAAGGCCGGTCGTTCCACGCTGGCAACCAGCGTTGGTGAGAAGACGTTCAGCACTGTGATCGAAGGTGCGGCACTGGCTGATCGCCAGCTTGGCCACGCCAGGGTCGCGAAGGCCGGATACGTTCGTGTCGACTTCAAGGGTGTCAAAAGGACGGGAGATGTCTACGCAGCAATTCGCTCGTTGCGAGTGTCTTCAGACACCGATGGGCTGACCGTGGACTACGTGAAGACCAACAAGGGGAACATGTTCTATTGGGGACGTCGTGGGCCATCGGTACATCTTCGCTACGAGGTTCCACCAGGTCGGAAGTTGCGTTATGCCTACACGGAAGTCACCGTTCCCCCGGGGCAGGACCCGATCGGTTCGTTCTTCATGGCCAACGGGTTCGGAGAGGGGTACTTCGGTTTTCAGGTGAACGGCCCCAGTGAGCGACGGGTACTGTTCTCTGTCTGGAGTCCGTTCAAAACGAACAACCCCCGCGACATTCCCAAGGACCAGAGGATCATCGCCTTGGCCAGTGGCCCCAAAGTCCACGTCGGCAAGTTCGGCAACGAGGGGTCTGGTGGCCAGAGCTACCTGGTTTATCCGTGGAAGGCGGGGAAGTGCTATCGTTTCCTGACCGAGGTGAAGCCCGACGGTAAGGGGAACACGACATACACATCGTGGTTTGGCGACAAGGCGGCCGACGAATGGCGACTGATCGCGAGTTTTCGTCGGCCGAAGACGAATACCAACCTGCGTGGATTCCATTCATTCCTGGAGAGCTTTTCTCCGGTGCATGGGTACATCGGTCGGCGGGCTCTGTATGGCAACGTGTGGGTCCGTGACGTTGACGGACAATGGCATGAATGCATCCGAGCCCGTTTCTCGGTCGATCCGACCGGCGGTGGACGACACCGGCTCGATTTCGCTGGTGGCGCCAACGAGAGCGACTTCTACCTCCGCAACTGCGGCTTCTTCAACGAAACCGGTCGCCCTGGAGTGACCTTCAAGCGAGCATCAGCAGCAGACGGGCAGCCCACGATCAAGTTCGTCGAGTCCGCTGGGAGCCGGTAGCTGCCACGCCAGCCCCTGCGTTCAACCCGCCCGATCCACCCGTTCCGTTACAGCGTGCTGCAGCACCCTGCCGAATTTGATGTTCATCGCCCTGACTGAACTACTGTGAGGGGTGTCTGATAACTCAACCACTGACCTGAAACTCTCTCATTCGGAGTGGTTACCGGAACGACCCGTCGCCATGGATCAACTCGCCATCCAGCCATGTGGCCAGGACCCGGGTGGACCGGATCTCCGCCGCCTGGCAGGTGAGCAGGTTTTTGTCGATCACGATGAAGTCGGCGTGTTTGCCGATCTCCAGTGAACCGACCTGGTCCTCAGACCGCATCAACCAGGCGTTGTTGATCGTGTAGAAACGGATCATCTGTTCACGAGACAACGCCTGCTCGAGGTGGATTGGCTTGTCGTGCCAGCGGGCAGTGCGTGTTACTGCGACCCACATGCCCAGGAAGGGGTTGTACGGGTTCACACTCCGGAGTGAGCCGATTTTCTGCATGTGATCACTGCCTCCCCCGGCAATCACACCGGCATCAAAGAGGCTCTTCAGTGGGATGAAATACTTCAGGCGGCGTTCTCCAAACTGTGCCACGAGCGTCCTTGCATCGAGGTATAACCAGGCTGGCTGCAGGTCGACGCCGATGCCAAGTTTGGCCGCGGCGGCTATCGCCGGCTTACTCATGAAACTCGAATGGGTTATTGTCGATCGCGTCTGGCGAATCGGGATCTCCCTATTGATCTTCTCGTAGACTCCCACGAGTGCTTCGACGGCCGCATCGCCTTGGCAATGCGCGGTGAAGGCGAGGCCCCGTTTCGCACAGGCCCGTACGAGCATTTCGAGTCGCTTCTCGTCGATGTACTGCATGCCGCGGTAGCGAGGATCGGAAATGCCATAGATCCGACTGACGCCCCACGGTTGTCGGAAATACGCGCTCCCGGTCAACATGCCTCCGTCCTCGAAGACCTTGACGCCAATGATTCGCAATCGGGGATGGGAATCGGTGTACAACGGGTCATCGGCGATCGTGGCCACTCGGCTGTTGATGGCCTGCTGGTCGCCGCCGGTGCCCAGGCTGCGAGAAAGCCGCACGCGGACGGTCAGACGTTTATCGCGAAGCAATCGTTCGTACTGGGCCTGGGCCGTTGCGTTGCAGTTGCGATCGATCACGCCGGTCAAGCCCCAGCGGTTGTAGTCTCGCAGCAATTCGGCCAGCCTGTTGTCACGTTCGACCTCGGTCAATTGCTTCCGGTTGGGATTGGAACGGGTCTTGAGCACGGCGCCGGCGCGACGCAGTACGCCGGTCGGCTCTCCCGTCGTGGGATCCACAACCACATGGTCGGGGTGTTTTGCGGCGAAGGCCTTGTCGATGCCGTTTTCCTGGAGAGCCAGTGAATTGGCACTGCCATCGGGTCCGGTGCGAAAAGCGACCGGATGATCGGGTGCAACGGAATCGAGTTCGGTTCGTGTGGGGTAACGTTGCTCCTTCAAACGCGTGATAAACACTTGTCGAAGTGTGATCCACTCGCCCTTGGGGACCAGCCGGGTCCGACCGCGGATGTAGGACAGCACGTCGGCGATTGTCTCCATGGAGGGTATTTCATGATCGGCCTCATATCGACTGGCGCTACCGGCGTGGACGTGCGAGTCGATCAGTCCGGGCAGGACCATCCGCCCTCGCAGTTCGATCACTCGTGTCGAGCGGCCAACCCACTTGGCGATTTTCTTGTTGGTTCCGACAGCCACAACCCGGCCTTTGCGGATGGCCATTGCGTCGACGATTCGGAAATTGCGATCAACGGTCACGACGCGACCACCTCGAATCACCATGTCGGCAGGTGTTTTGTCATCCGCGTGACTTCTGGGGCAAACCATCGCGAAGGCAAGAATGACCGCGGCTGAAGCCATGAGCATCGCGAAAGGGGAGGTTGCGACAGTTGCCTGCCGGGTGTTTGCCCGAGTGTGTTGCGACCCGGGTCTTTCGCCGGCCGGGTGTGCGGGGTTGTGTGATTGCGAATAGATTGGCATCTGGACATGTCTCCTGTGCGGTGTTCACGTTGTCTCAGCATGGCTGGACTCAGCAATGTCGGATGAGAAGGTGACAGCGTCAGTCGGCAAAGTACCCTGTCCTCTCAAGGTAACGGCCGTTGCCACCCGGGGGAATCCGGTTTGATGGCGAGGTGCCTGCTGCCATTTCAAAGGCAAAACCGAAAGGGGCTTGGCCCGGCCGTTCGACGTACATGCTCTTGCGGTTGGCGTCTCCCCATCGTCCCCAGACGTGGCCGGGAGCAACGATGTCGAATCGCTTGAACGCTTTCTTGGTTCTGTCGTACTCCAGTCGCCCAAACAGCGGCGTGGCGAATCCCTGTCCGAGGGGGCCATTCGGAGTGGTGGCTTTGGCTTTGTCGAAGTCACTGCCCCAGTGGACGAATCCTCGCAGTTCCATCCGGATCTGTTTCGGTGAGACGTCTCGCACAATCAATTCGAGCTGGGCCTTTTTTACCGATCGTGTGCTCTTGATGCCGCCCTCGCTGGTTGTTGCTCGCTGTGGTGTCAGGTGGAATCGAGCCATCCGCAGGGCAATCCCGGCATCGACGTTGTACTGGCGGCCTTTCACCGGGACGGTGGGGACCAGTGCCTGCCATTCCGCTCGTGTCAGCCACATGTATTCGGTGTTGGGCTGTAGGAAGAGTGCCCATGTCCGCAGGACGTTTGGCTTGTTCCGCATCAACGGGAAATCGGTTGTCCTGGCGCGTCGTGGTTGGCCATTGTTGTCGCGAGCCATGAACCGGGCGTGGACCTTGAGGACCAGTCCACCGGGTGGTGGCGGCGGAATGAGTTCCTGGTCGGGTTTCAAGTCCGGGACCGTGATCGCCCCGGGCTTGCGTTCGGACTCGGGCAATTTGTTGAACGCTTCGATCACGTCCGAGGACGGTCGGCGTCCCAGCAGTTGTCCACTCGCGGATACGCAACTCATGTAACCACTGGACGTCACCCATTGTTTGTGGATGTTCGCCCCGCGAAGAAACTCGCCTTCCGGCGAGTCCGCTCGGCAGACCCAGGTTGGCACGCTGGCGGCAATAAAGTTCTTGCGGATCAACGCGATTGTTTCATCGTTCCAGAAGGTGACCGCACGGGTCACTCCACGTCCGGCCGTTCAACAGCCGGCGGCAGGTGCGCCTCCGCTTCCCGCCATGAGGAATATCGGCTTGCCCTGTGCCGCGGCTGTCTTCCTCGCTTCCCAGACGCTGGGATACCAGTCGATTTCCATCCAGCGGGATTCACCGGCCTGCCGTTTGATTATCGCGTGAATCGCTTCAAACCGGGCCTGCTCGATCGGTTCCGATTCACTCGCCAAGAGCAGCCCGGACAGCACAAGCGATGCCACCAGAATCGTGGTGGTGAATCGAGGCGGTTGCATGATGTGTTCTCTTCCTGTTGGGCAATGTGTGAGGCGATGGCGATGAGAAGTTACTTGTTGCCGCCATACAATAGCCAGTGTGCCACGTTGGAGCGATCGGCTGTCAACACGATCTTCGCCCCACGTCTCTGGTAGGTCTCGAATGCCGGTTTGTAGTGGTTGCTAATCCGGTCCGGGGTAAGCGGCCGATTCATACCGTCAACGACGCCGTCCAATCGGAGAGGGCAAGGAGCGGCTGACGCGGCGAGGTCATACGAGGTCACCGCTTCCCAGGCCACGTCACGTCACGCGAAACGCCCTCGGCTTGGAACACCGGATAGCCGAAGGCGGAAGAGCAATCGGATTCGGGTCGATGTGGACGGTCCAGCCCTCGCAGTAATCGACCACGGAGTTCCGTTGCAGAACCGATTCACTCAGCTGGGAAGTCGGTCGAGAGAAACACCTCGTGGACGTCCAGTTTGGCGGGTCCCCGGAACATCTCCTTCGGAGCCCGGTTCGCATGGGCCTCGGCAAATGCTGGGCTGCGGGTCCAGGCCACAAAGTTGTCCATCGACTCCCACCACGTCTTCACCTCGTAGTATCCCTCCACGTCCGGATCATCCACGAAGGTCCCCTGCTCGTGGTCAAAACGGACAGGGCGAGGCCGGTGCACCTCGTTGCGAATGAAGCCGAGTGCCTGGTCGACCAAGTGAACCCGGTTCCGAAACCGGTCCTCGAAATCGATCTCGTGACCACTGGCCACGGGAATCCGGTTGGTGACAACGATCATCAGGACAAGACCCCTCTAGAATGACAACAGGCAACCGACATGTGCTTTCTCACCGGAGCCACCTCACCACTTCGTGAAACCGACCATATGGCTACCCCGGTTGCCGGCATGTCGTGCCGGAGTGGATTCTCGAAGAAACGTGGCGTTTCCGCAAACTGTTCCCAAAGATTTCGATGTCAACGGTGACACGACAGTCGGTCGCTCCGTTTTGCCCGCTCCGAACCGGGTTGCCACGCCGGTAACGTCTTGTCACCACCCGTGGCACGGTCCCCGCTGGGCATCCTCAACGCACTGCACGCCATGCATCGTCCGGCCCTGGCTCGTGGTAAGCTCTACGTCCGAGACCTGGAACGGGATCACCTGCATCGACATCGCCAGGTGATCTTTGGGGCTAGTCGAAGACCAGGCGGTGGACTGTGGCGGCTTCCATTGCGTCCCAGTCGACCGCGACTCCCAGGCCCGGGGCATCCGGCGGCGTGACCTGCCCGTCCGGGCCGGTGCGGATGACGTCGAGCATGCCGTACTCGTAGGGTTCGTAGGGGACCGACTGCTCGAAGTAACTGCAGCAGTCGTTGGCGAGCATCAGGTGGAGGTTGGCTGCCGAGATCAACGTGTTGCCCCAGCCCAGCACCTCGCACCCGATCCCCTCGGCCTCGCACAATTGCAGTGCTTGCCAGGCCGGGGTCAGACCACCCAGGCAGGTGATGTCGGTCCGCGCCCGTGTCCAGGCGCCGGAACGGGCCGCGTGACCGAACGACTGCAGATCCATCAGCCAGTTGCCCGAGGGGATGATCGGCACCTGGACCTGCGAGGCCAGGTGCCGGTACCCGTCGAGGTCCCAGTCGGGGAAGGGGGCCTCGAACCACGTGAAATCCAGGTCGGCTAGTTCGTGGGCCACCCGTAGTGCGTCCTCGTGCGAGTAGTTGTTCTCGACATCGTGCATGAACGCCGTCCCGGGAAATGCCTCCCGGGCCGCCCGACAGAGTTCGAGATCCTTTTCGGGCAGACACCAGCAGTGGAACTTCACCGCGGTGAATCCCATCTCGAGACGTTGGCCGATCAGTTCGAGGTAGGCCGGCACGTCATCCATCAGCGGCGTGCTGGCGTAGGCCGGGATGCTCGTGCGGGTGGCTCCCAGCATCTCGTGGATCGGTTTGTCGGCGATCCGCCCGGCCAGGTCCCACAGCGCGACATCGACGACGGCCAGCGAGCCGGGTGAGAGCGGGAAGACGCGGGGGCGGAGGTCATAGTAGATCTGTTCCCGGTCGCGTGGATCGCGACCGATCAGGACCGGGGCCAGGTGACGGATCGTCTCGGCCGTGTAGCGGTCAAAGTCGTAGGAGGTGTAGTTGGAAACCCCGGCCACGCCCTCGACCCCCGTGTCGGTCTCGATGCGAATCACAGTGTTGGTCATGAACTGCTCGGGCAGGTCAAACGACCAGGTGAACCGTTGGACCTCCGGAGCCACCGTGCGAACCTCGATACGGGTGATTTTCATGGTGGGGGATTCATCAGTGGTCCAGGTAGTTGAACGCGAGAGGCGGGGTGGTGGATCACGCGATGCGTCGATCGGCACATCCGGGTTTGAACGAGGCCTGGTCGTGACTAGCGATGTGTCTCGAACCACTTGAGCACGTGGGCCACCTTGACCATCAACCGGCTGGGCCGGGCGACGATTCCGTGGCTGGCTCCGGGCACCCGGACCATCATCGTGTCGATGCCGCGCAGTTTCAGCGCCTGGTAGAACTGCTCGGACTCGGAGATCGGTGTGCGGTGATCGTCCTCGCCGGTCAACAACATCGTCGGCGTGGTGACCTTGCCGACCAGCGAGATGGGCGAGCGGGCCAGGTATTGCAGGGGTTCTTCCCACGGCATGTGGTGAAACCAATAGCGAGAGATACCGGGGTAGGCATCGGTGACACCGATGAAACTGTGCCAGTTGATGACCGGTTTTTGTGCGACGGCCGCCTTGAACCGTCCGGTCTTGCCGACGACCCAGGCGGTGAGAATTCCGCCGCCACTGCCACCGGTGATGTATTGCCGGTCGCCGTCAGCCCAGCCGCGATCGATCAGCACATCGAGTCCGGAGAGCATGTCCTGGAAATCGCCTTCGCTCGGGTAGTTGTGGTCGATCAGATCGGTGAATTCCCGGCCGTAGCCGGTGCTGCCTCGTGGGTTGGTGTACAGCACGATGTAACCAGCTGCGGCATAGAGTTGGATCTCGAACGAGAATCTCTCGCCGTAATTCGCGAACGGTCCACCGTGGATCTCGAGCATTATCGGAAGCGGTTTCGAGTCCTTGTTCCGTGCCTGGGCATCGAATCCGGGAGGTGTGACGACCCAGCCGTGCATCTCGCGGCCATCGAAGGACGACTTGTATCGGATGGGTTCTGTGCGAGCGAGTTGGCGTTGCGAGAGGAGATCCTGGTTGAGTTGAGTGATACGGCGTGCCGGTTTGCCGCGTTCGGCAATCGCTATGTCGGCGGGGTATTCGGGCCGGGTCTGGGTATAGGCCAGGGTCCCGTTGTCGGAGACGGAGAACGTGCCACCGGCATACGGCCGACCGATGACTGTGCCTCCGACGTTGGTGGCGACCGGTGAGACCTTTTGTGGTGTTTTCAACGACACGAATCCGACCCGGGTGACTCCCTGGTCGTCGTACTGGAAGAAGAGGCCCGAACTGTCAGCGGCCCAGATCGAGTTCGCGGGGGTTCGGTCGAGCGAGCCGGCCAGGACTCGTGGCGGGTTGTCGGGCTTGTCGAGCCGTTTCAGCGTCAACTCGTCGTCCTGGTAACTCTTGCCGGTATCACGATACCCGAGATAGGCGACCCACTTGCCGTCGGGCGAGACGGTGGGGCCATGGTCGGGACCCTTGCGATCGGTCAGTGCGGAGATCGTCCTGTCGGCGATGGTGACGGTGTAGAGGTCCGAGCGGCGGGTCTGGAGTTGCCAGTCGGTTCGGCGGGTGGCGGAAAAGATGAGTTGCGTGGAATCGGCAGTCCACGAGAGGCGGCCGGAGTGGTTGTAGTTCCCGGAGGTCAGTTGTCGGGGTGTGCCTCCATCGGCGGGGACGACAAAGATGTGGGTGAACCCCGGCTCGAGATAGCCTTGACCATCGGCCCGGTATCGTACCTGGTCGAACACCCGGGCCGGCTTGGCCCACTCGGCCCCCTTGGGCGGTTTCGGCAGGCTGACGAACGGCTTGTTGGGTGAAGGGACGAACAGCGTGAAGGCAAGCTGCCGACCGTCGGGAGACCAGGTGAGGTTGCCCGGTGAGCGGTCAAGTTGCGCGACGCGGGCGGTTTGTCCCGAGTCGACCCAACGGACCATCAATCCGTTGCCCGATTCGCCGCTGACAGAATAGGCGAGCCTTTCGCCGTCGGGGGACCAGGTGGCACCGGAGGCGTTGATCGAGTCATCCAGCAGTGGGCGGTGGTTACTGCCGTCTGCGTTGATAATCCAGATTCGACCGCGGACACGGTCGGTCATGATGTCCATCGAGTTGCGTGTGTAGACGATCCGTTTTCCGTCGTGAGAGATCTGTGGCGTCGACGCGTACTCCAGCGCGAAGGCGTCGATCAGTTTCAATGGCTCGGCGGCGACGGACATCTGTGGGCTGAGCCACAAGACGAACAAGATTGCGTAAAGACACTTCATGGCGATTTTCCTATGTCCACACCCGGTGTCTCCCGAGGTGTTGATTGTCCTGGTGGTGCTGCGGGCAGCGAGATCAACTGTTCTTGTGCTTGTCGGGCAACAGGATGAGGATGATCAGCCCACGGATGCTGAAAAAACCGAGTCGTCCCTGTGCTGGTGACTGGCCCTTGCCCTGCGCGTGGCTGACACAGCCCCAGATGAAGAAGACAATGCCCACGCAGAGGATCGCGAGACTGAGCGTCGGATTATCCGTGAACCTCGAAGCGAGTTGGCAAAGGATTCCCATCCCAACGCCAATATTTGTCTGAGGTTTTTCCTCGCGAGCATTGGATCTCCTCTGTCTTCGTGTCCTGAATCACCGAGAATCTTGAGCGAACAGCCTAGCACAACAGGTTTTCGAAGACGAACTGACGAGTCCATCCGTCGTTTCGGACTAAGAATCCAGCCAAGATGCCGGATAACAGGGCGACGAGTAGTAGTTGTCGTGGCAACATCATGCTGTGGTTCTTCAAGTGTGGTGTCTTCATTTCATCTAGAGTGCGAAACTCGTAAGTGCCTCAAAATCGCGATGGCGAGACAAACTACTCATCACTTGTTTCCCGGCCATGCCTCCCACCAGTTTCGAAACGTCTTCCACTGTGCCTCCAGAAATGTTCGCTGCGACGCACTGAGTGCATCGGAACTATTGAAATGGTGCTCGTACTCCGGGTTGCCTTCGAGAACCATCAGGTGTTTGTAATAAAGGACGAGGTCTGGCGCTTCGTCGTAAGTCGAGAGGACTGACAGGGCATCCTCCAATTGCATGGCAAGTCGTCTGGACTCGCAGTCACCTGCCGCGGCCTGTCGGCACAATTCGACGAGTCGGAGCACCGGGCCAGGCAAGGCATTCCCCACGCCGGTGATAGCCCCAACCGCGCCGCATCGCACAAAGCCGTGAAAGACCTGGGTGTCGACGCCCACCATCAGCGCGAGATCCGGGTCACCGCTCGTGATGTGTTCGGCGGCATACGTCAGTGAGTCGGCCCCCCCAAATTCCTTGAAGCCGACCAGGTTGGAGAACTCACTTCGTAAATCGAAGAACAAATTCGCCTTCGTTTCGAAGCCGTAGTACGGGCTGTTGTAGATCACCGCCGGCAGATTGACGGCCGCCTCAAGGATGCCGGCAAAGTGAGCCCGCTGCGCTGCTGTAGACGTTCCTCGCGAGAGCACTCGCGGAATGACCATCAATCCTGCGGCGCCGACTTCGCTGGCGTGCGCTGCATGCGCGGCAGCCAGTTTCGGGTTCTGCGCACCGGTGCCAACCACCACCGGTACATCAGCTTCGACCAATCGCCGGACGCCTTCCTGCCGTTGGGCATCTGTCAACAATGGCCAGTCGCCCATCGACCCGCAGTAGACGACCCCTCGCATTCCTGACAGGACAAGCTCACGTGCTTTGGCGACCAGAGCGTCGAAATCCGGTACACCGCCAGCACTGCACGGCGTCATCAACGCGGGAATGCAGCCTTCAAAAATCGTTGTGGTATTCGTCATTAGCGAGTTCTCTTTTGCGAAGGAATGGCCTGCCGGCAAGCTAGTTATAGTCTTTCCCATTCAGGCTTCAGACAACGGAACGCATTCATGCGTAGCACTAATACGGCCCGAGCCAGTACGGTTGTGATTCGTTTGCTTAGGATTAGGAAATGTGTCTTGTGTTCGTGTTTCCAATTCGTAGAACATAGCGATTCAGCATTCCCCGAAGGGATGTGGTTCACTTCTTTTCCATCGCCAGTGTAGCGTCGGCAAAGGCCTTGCCGATCAGGGCCATGGTCTTGCCGCAGCCGAGGTAGTGGTAGCCAGCGTTGGAGGCCCCGCGTTTCCACATGGCTTTCTCTTCCGTGGTGATGAGCTTGGCGCGGTACTCTTCGAGATAGGCCTTCTGCTCGTCCCTGGTCATCGACCGGTCTTCGACGGGCGTATCCCAGTAGGCTTTTCGGAGCGAGTAAGCTCTCGGGTACCTCTCGATTGCGACCTTGGCCGGCAGGGTGCCTTTTTTCAGCTGGTAAGCAAGCTGTCGGATCTGGCCGTTCTTGTCAGCGATGGCCGCCAGGGGTTTGTCCCAGAAGGGCGCGGTCTCGACCGCAACGACATTGCCTTTGAACTCGGGCATCGCGGCAGGCGCCGCCATGGCCTGTCTGAAGTAGTTGGGTGTTTTCTGAACACCGTTCACACCCATCACGCCAATGACGAAGGGCAGCTTCGGAGTCGAGAGATCCTTGCGCACGTCACGAATGAAGTGAGCCATCAGCTTGGAGTAGAGGTCATAGCCGCCCGGGCTACGCCGATCCGGGTAAGTGTTTCCGGCGACCATGTCGTTCCAGCCCTGGAACCACGCGAAGCCGGCAATCTCATAACCTTGCTCGGGGTCGTATTTCGGGTAGACCCGCTTGATGTCCTTCAGCACCATTGAAACGTGATCCATCATGAGGCGGTAAAAGCGCCCCGTGGCTTTCGCCTTGTCGGCTTTAGCCGCATTAATATCCTTGCCCTGCTTCTTGAGTTTCTCGAACTGAGCCTTGCCAAACTGGTACGGCCCGGCGCTGGGCGGGCGGAAATCCGTATGCAGACTCTTGCCACCCCACGCGGTCTTGATAATCAGGATCGGGCCGTCGTACGCCTTTTCCATGGTGATGCCGAAGGTGAACTCGGGGCCGATCTTGCCGCCGTCTTCAGTCGGGTTGCGGCGACTCCCGTACCCGGCCGTCAACTTGCCCAACCCCTCGCCGAGCATGCCCCGGTCGGGCGATCCGGTCAGATAAGTGATCCAGACCGTCTCGCAGATGCGAGGCTTGCCGTCCGCGTTGCGCATTTCCTTGAGCAAGGGTGCGGTGGCCGAGTCGTCGCCGATGTAATCGAACGTCTCGACCTTGGCATGCCCTTCCATATTGGATTGACCTGCCAGGATGTAGACCTTCAAGGGTTTCTGTGCGCCGAGTGCATCGGAGGCGATTCCTGTGATCGTCACGGCGGCCAGAAGGAATACGGTTGTGACCCTGGTGATTGTCATCATCATTCGGTTCTCGTTGTAGCCTGTTGAAGATCGAGCCTCGCTTAAGCGTTTACGCTTCGGGACGGTGGTTTCCGGTTATTGTCGGGCAGCTCTTGAGGATTGTTTTGTCGGTGGCTTGGCATAACCCGGTACTGGCTTGCCATTCTTGTCCAGCTTGCGGCAGGCCCAGAGCAGGCCTCGTGTGACCAGGTCCAGGTAAGTCTCTTGGCTCATCGTCTCATTGTGGTGCCCGATGGTGGTGCCGAAGACTCGCATCTTTCCGTGAGTGTTGGTCCAGATGCAGACGTGGTCTTTCTGGGTGTCCTTGCCAAAAGCCTTGCCCAGCGGAGTCACCCCCGGCCAGAGTTTGTCGATCTTGTAGAGTTCCCCATTGGGGGTATTCCATGTCTTGGGAAACCCTTTCATCACGGAATGATTGGGGGCCATGTTCTGTACCGCCAGTGGGCGATGCTTCTCGTGGCTGAATGAACTCACCCCGACGACCTTCCGCCAGGCGTTGGTCTTGGCATTGCGGTAGCTGTGCGGCGTGCAGTGGATCATGACTGCCGGCATCCCTTCGGCATGAACCCGGGCGATCCCTTCCACGAAGGGCACATCGACAACCCCTCCAAAGCACTGGTTGTGTACGACAACGTCATATCCGGCGGCCCAGTTCGTTTTCATGAACAGCTTGATCTTCTGATTGCGGTTCTTTCCTCCCAGGTGGGCGATCGTCCAGTCCACGTTGGCGCGGGCGGCGATGCCCTTGGAGAGGATCAGCTTCTGGCTGTCATAATCGTGGCTGCTGCCACCAGTCACCATCAGTACCTTGAGCGGCTTCACCTTCTTCTGCTCGGCACCGGCAGCCACCCCGGGAAGACAAAGAAACGTGGCTGCCAGCAGGCAACTCGCGACCATCGACCATTGAATTCTGTTCATCTGGTACTCCCTGTTGTTGATAGAACCACCGGCAGAACATTTGCAGGCCGGGGGAGAGGCTTCAACACAATTCCGTTGCGACCCCTTGGCCGGATGTGAACGCGTGCCCCAGGCATGAGACTATCTGACGCATTATCGCGATAGAGGGTACAGGCGACACGCCCTTGGGGTCCAGCAATACGGAGGTTCACCAGCCAGACCTGTGCCGCTCTCGCCATTGCTCGGCAGAGGTCCGGGTGTTGCCGCTTTGAAGGCTGTCTCGCGAGGGGCGAAGCCTTGTCCCGCCGGAACATCTTCAGTGTTCCGTCAACTCGCCGACCAGTTTCCGATTCAGGTGGTCGGTGACTGGATCGGCAACACCGAGGCGATCCTGGCGGTACTCAGGGCAGTCGAGTGAGCCAGCCGGAGGCTCATGCACTCGCGGGGCCCCTCCAGTCGCCCAGGAACCGACCCTCCGCCCCGTTTGGGAGGGAGTCCCTGACTTATCGCGTGTTCGCCGCCGGGAGATGACCGCTAGCCCATCGCCGGCGGCCCGCGGACTGGCAAGGCTATCGTGGAAGAGGTTCTGTTTCCGGCAACCAAGCGCCGTGTTTTGATCCAGAATTGATCAACCTTGCCCACGTTTCTCCGTTCCGTGGATCAATCGCAATTACCCGTACGCGGTCATCGTTCAGTGTTCTCACGTAGAATTGGACATTGCCTCGTGACGATGTGCTCGGGAGATATGGATCCGGGCGTGACAGCCAACTATGAAGGAAAGATGCAATGATTATGCAGACGCCAAGGATGAATGCTGACTCTAAGTTCACGTTGAGCCCTGCTAAGAATGTGGGAATGGAAATTCACCGGGCAATCGTGGGGGGCATCGTCACCCGGCCGCGTGTCAAAGTGGCCTACCCGCAGAACTTGTACCACTTCGAATGAGAGAGTGTCGTGTCAGTGGTCTCCTGGAACGCTCCCCCAGTCTCTCCACCCCAGTCCCGGCGTGCAACCCGCCAGATCCGAACCACGCCCCCGCCCCTCGCTCGCAGCGTGACTCCGGTTATCGCGTGGTCACTGAAACGTCGCTGGACGCCTGCCTCATCCCGAAACGCGGTGATCGCTACTCTCGAGCTGTCCCCGCCGGTGGTGAAAAGCGTCAGCCCACGTGAGACGCTACGGATGTGGGGGAGAGCAGACGCAATGGCGGTTTCTGACCGCGCCGCCTACACCGCGTCGACCCACTCGGCCCAGAAGGTGTAGGCCTCGTCGACCTCCGAGACGTCGTCCACCATCGTGTCGCTGCCTCCTCCGCCGCGGACCGTGTCGGTGTCGGCTCCCCCATCCAGGCTGTCATCATCCCTGGCGTGCGATGTGTCGGCCTTGCCGTCCGTTCTTGGTCATGGCGGTCCTCCTGCGTCATTCTACCGGCCACGGCACAGGCTCGGTAGAATGAGGTTTTGATAACTGCGCGGAGATTACCCTCGGAGAACTATGGAATGAGCGTGCGTCCAGGCACCTACCGCCACTACAAGGGCAACGAGTACACGGTCATCGGCATCGCCCGGCACAGCGAAACCGATGAAGAACTCGTCGTCTATCGGCCAGAATACGGAGATGGCAGCCTTTGGGTGCGCCCATTGGCGATGTTCCAAGAGATGGTCACGGTCGAGGGGAAGGAATTGCCGAGGTTTCAGTTTTTGCGCAGGGACGGGGGACAACGATGACGGAAGGCGAACAACAAGTCGTGCCCGGTATTTCGATTTCTTCTTCGGGGCAGGCAACGGTTGATCCTTCCCTGGCAGATGTTTTATTCGATCTGGCTCTCAAGCTCGAAGAGCCGACCAATCACCCCGTGGATGTACAACACGTTTTGGCCGCTATCGTTTTGGCTGCTCGCAACGGTGAGCTTGATACAGACATAAAGCTGTCGTCCGACGATCAAGCGTTGGTTGCAGCGTTAATTCCACACGTCAAATCCGTGTTTGAGAAGTACGGCGGCGAAGTCGGCGAAGAAGATTGAAGATGCACGACACAATCGAACAACATTTTGCCCAACAACAATTCACCAATGGCTACGAATTGGTCAACGGCGTCGAAATGCACGCCGAAAACCCAGACAACTTCCAGATTCCACATCCCGTTCTGAAAAAGCACGTCGTCGTCGGCCATTTCATCGAACTCAGAATCGACTCTCCGAGGTTTTCTGTCCACGATGATGCTGTGGAGAAGTGTTATTGTCCGACGTGCAATGGCGAAGCCACCAAGCCAGTCCTGAGTCACGATCATCCAGCGACATTATTGCCACTGCCCAAGCAAGACGTGCCTTCACGAGGATGGGGCGAGGACTTTTGGGTGCGAGTCACGGAGCGTGACGGAGAGTGGTTTCGGAGTGTCGTGGACAATCCGCTCGTCGAGGCCCGACTGCACGAGCTTCATCAGGGCGACGAGGTTTCCTTTAACGAAGACCACATCCTTGGTATTCATGGAACCCACCGAGAAGAAATCGTGTTGGGGATGGATGCCACTGATGTGAAGACGTTGGCGCAGTGGTTAGGGGAGCAGCGGGGATGAAAACGTGAGAGGCCAGAACATCACCATCCGTCCCGAAACCGCCGCTGACCACGACGCCATCCGGGGGACCCAGGTCCTCAGGATTCGAACCAACCCCCCGGGGGTCTTCTGCGTGGAGTCCCTTACTTAGCCAGCCTTCACGGCGACGCGATTTCGGTCTACCGCTTAGATCTTCCGGGAAGAAGCCGGTTCGGCGGCAGTCGGTTGAGAACCTCTGGGGCCATGGGCATAATGTGTGCCCCGTGGCGTTGGAATCCTCAGAGAATCAAGACGGTTTGGCTTGCAGGTTTGGCTTGAATGCAGCCGTGCCGGCGATACACTCGCCAAAAGCGACGTGGCGATGTAGCTGCTGCTGCGGAAATGCAAGAGGACCGAGCTCTGTTTGGTTGTGTCACTTCCGTTTGATCTTCCGTCGTTGGAGGGCTTCAACGGCTTCTGGCTCGACGGTACAGACATTGGCGACAAGTCCGGCAGTTCGGTCGGTGACGTCAATGGCGATGGATTCGACGACATCCTGATCGCAGCCTTACCTGGTGGACGCGGATGGCAAATCGGGAGCAGGAGAAACCTACGTCGCCTTCGGGCCACGGTCTGCATGGGCTGGTTCTGCGGAGCCGTCGATCGTCTTGGCTGACTCGAACGACAGCCATTGCGAAAATGCCCGTCCTCGAGGGTCGCCACGTGTGCAGGAATAACCAATCTCGGCGCCGGTTCACTTAGTGCTCCCGGCGATCATGAAGCCATGCATGCAGTTTCGGCAGACCTCGAGATCCACGCCTCACCCGGTTTGGGAAAGTGGCTGGTCGACGAGAGAGTCAGCCTGGCA
>CAVOEV010000024.1:0-28469 GCA_963694825.1 Planctomycetota bacterium | reverse complement strand
TCGGCAGTCTCTTCGGCAGTCTCTTCAGCAGTCTCTTCAGCAGTCTCTTCGGCAGTCTCTTCGGCAGTCTCTTCGGCAGTCTCTACCGCAGTCTCTACCGCAGTCTCTACCGCAGTCTCTACCGCAGTCTCTACCGCAGTCTCTACCGCAGTCTCTTCGGCGGGGCTGATGGCAGCCACGAGTCGATCCCACATGATTTCAGGGTGTCGAATGACGATGTGTCTGAGCACGAGGTCCGAGAGTCTCGCCTGTCGAGTGATCTCGGTATTGGCATTTCCGTCGCCCTGGAAGTAGACGAGGAAGTGAACGCCTCGTCTACGGCCGTCGATGGGGTAGGCGAGTTTTCCGTCGAGCCAGACTCGATCCGACTGGACGGTGGCACCGGTCTTGGACAGCAGTTCGCGGACGTGGGTCATCACGCCGGGGGGGTCGTTGGCGAATTTACCGCTGTCGATCAGGAACATACCTTCATAGTGATTTTGCGCCACGGGTGCAGTTCCTTGATCTGGGGCGAGCGGTCGAGGATGAGTTGTTAGGAGAGGGATCGATGTGGGGTGTTGGCGATACGAGTAAACGAACGGCACCCTTTGGAGTTCCGTGTCGCTCTGCCCGAGTGGTGGACGGTTCTCCAGTCCATCCGTTGTATCGTCTGTCCAGCGATTTGCAAGATTACAGCCCCATCGCAGCCCCACGACGGCCCCACGACGGCCGGTTCACTCGTCGTCGCTGCTGGTTTTCGGGTTGAGTTGATTCATGGCGGCGGCGGGGCCTTTCAGTGCCCATGTCAGTGCACCTTGTGCGGCGTGTTCCACGGCCTCGTTGACGGTGAATTGTTCTTGGGAGTTGAAGTGTGCGAGCACAAAGTTTGAGGCATCGAACCGAGGCGGCGGCTGTCCGATCCCGATTCTCAGGCGGGCCACTTCGAGTGTTCCGAGTCGACGGAGGATATCGGCGAGTCCTTTTTGGCCTCCGGCGGACCCCTTTTCTCTGAGTCGGAGCCGTCCCAGCGGCAGGTTGAGGTCATCGCAAACGACGAGAATGTGTACGGGATCGATTTTGTAGAAGTCGAGCAGCGGTCCGACAGCCTGTCCGCTGTTGTTCATGAAGGTTTGGGGTGCGACGAGCAGCAGCCGCGTCTGATCGACATCCACTTCGCCGATCTGTGCGTTGAAGCGATTGCGAGTGGGGACTTCGCCGAAGTGTCGTCCGAGTTCTTCGAGTACATCGAAACCGACGTTGTGTCGAGTACTTCGGTAGCGTGGGCCGGGGTTGCCCAGTCCCACGATGACCTTCATGGCCAATTACTCTTCGCCTGAGTCGTCGTCGGCATCTTCGCCGTCGTCGGCACGTCCGATGACTTCCGGTTCGATCGGTCCAGCATCGAGGTCTCCATCCTCGAGCGTTTCGATATCATCGTCCTCGCGAATCTCCACCACTCGGACGACGACGGTATCGGGTTCGAGCAACGGTTCGAAATCGCTGTCGAGTTCGATGTCGGCGATGGTGATCGAGTCGCCGATTTCGAGTTCGTTGATTCGTATCGTGAACTTTTCGGGCACTTCGACGGCGAGACAGTTGATTCGAATGGCATGGAGTGGCTGTTCGAGAGCTCCGCCGCTGTTGGTTCCGGGTGCGGTGCCTCGAAGTTCGATCGGCACGTCGATTTCGATTCGCTGGTCGGCGTCGATTCTCAGCAGGTCAAAGTGATTCAGCTTGACGCCGTAGGTGTCCCACTGAAGTTCGCGAAACATCGCCTTCTGCTTCGTCCCGTCGAGCTCGACGTCGAGCACACGGACGCCACTGTCGACGAGATTTCTCAGCTGGCCGGTGTCGACCTTGATCGCGAACGTTTCGTCCTGGTTGCCGTAGAGCACACCGGGGGTTTGTCCGGTATCGCGAAGGCGCTGGCAGGCTCGCGATCCGGATTCTTCGTTCGTGCGACCGGTCATTTCAATTTGTTGGTTGGCTGGCATGGCTGATCAACCGATTCCGTTTGTCTGGCGAGTGCGTTGTCTGGAGTGTCGCTTGGTGTCGGAGCGTCAATTGGCTCGAGAAGTTCTCGAGCGACGCGTTTAGAGCATTTCCTGATAGATCAATCTAATTTGATTGGTTCGATTGGGAAACTCACGTCCGCTCGTTACCATGCAAACGCGTCAAGATAGCTGCTGGAAGCAGAAACTTCAACGGTCATTGACGACGGTCGAGACGCGAGCGAGAGGGATGCCAGGACAACCTTGGAGTGAAGACGAGATTGAACGGCTGCGGGGTCTCCTGTCATTGGGGTTCTCGGCCAGCGAGATGGAGATCGGCCTGCGAAGTTCCGCGGCGATCCAGAACAAGGCTGCGCGTCTGAATTTTATCGGCGACGGGATTCCGCGAAAGCGTTGGACCACCACAGCCGAAAAACTGCTCCAGCAGCTGATCCACGACGGCCGGACCGCGGCTCAGATTTCGGCCACCACCGAACTCCTGCCTGGCTATTCGCGAAACGCTATCCAGAAGAAACTGGGTCGTTTGAAGTTGATCGACGGCGGTCGGTCACGTCGAGCTCGGGAAGCGATCCCTCTGACCTCGGATCAGCTCGACCATTTCCACACCTTCCTGTTGGCTCACGTCTCGCGCTGCACACCCGAACAGATTGCCTTGTTGTGGAACCGTGACAACGTTCCGTTGATTTCACGCCGGCGAGTGGTCTATCACCTGCAGAAGCTGGGGATCAAGCGGACGTGGGCCGAGGTGATGCGCATGCCGTTTTCCAAGGCGAAGCAGCGTCGGGTTTCGGAGAAGGCGTCATTGGCCAGTCGGGTTCGTTGGGACGAGTACCGAGAGCGTCAGGAGTTGGAGTTGCGAGAGGAGTCTCGTCGTCAGCGTCGCCGAGCGAGTTCTCGAGGCCGTTCGCTGGGCGTGCGAGTGTGTCGCGACTGTCGTCGTCGTTGGCCGGCGTCGGAGCCATTTTTCGTGCTGTACCGGAAGCAGACCGGCCGAGGTCGTCGTCGTTACCTGGGCCGCATCTGTCGATTGTGCCGCAACGCCCGGCGACGCGAGAGCAAGTATCGTCGTCGCAACGGTCCGGTGACGAGTTAGCCTGGCGGTCTGAAAATCTGCTTAGCCGAGTTGGTCGGCCCAGTCGGTGAAGACGGTGGCACAGCGGTCGATTTCTTCGATGGTGCCGACCAGCAGGTCGTCATCATCGCTACAGAGTGAATCGTATCCTGCCTGAGCGAAGACGCGATCGAACCCGGCTTCACCGGCCGCATGGTCGTTGCCCATCCCGCCTCGGATCACGTCGTCTCCATCGCCTCCATACAGTGAATCGTCGCCGGCTTCTCCATTGAGCGTATCGTTTCCGGCTCCTCCGCTGATCCGATCCGCATCGTCATGACCTCTGAGGAAGTCATCTCCGAGTCCACCGTCGAGCCGGTCCTCTCCAATTCCTCCAAAGATCCGATCGTCACCGCCGAGACCTTCGAGGGTATCATTGCCCTCCTGTCCAACGAGTCGATCGAAGAAATGGCCCCCCCGCAGCAGGTCGTGTCCGGCACCTCCCAACAGCACAACGCTGCCGGGGAACTGCGAGGCATCGATGACATTGTTGCCGCTTCCGCCTTCCAGTCGACCGCGTTCGAAGCCGGCGAGTTCGTCTTGTCCCTGTCCTGTGAGCTGGTGGGCTTGCAGCGTGAAGTCGACGTTTCCGATCTCGTAGACCAGGTCGTTGCCGGTGCCTCCGTCGAGCCGATCATTGCTGGCGCCACCGTGGAGTGTATCGTTGCCTCCCTGGCCGTTCTCCCGATCGCCTCCGGCTCCGCCACCAAGCCAATCGTTGCCGCTTCCGCCTCGGATTACATCATTGCCGTCGCCGCCCTGTGCGGTGTCGTCGCCGCTGTTGCCGTTGATCAGATCGTGTCCGTCGTTTCCGTTGAGTCGATCGTTGCCGGCGTTCCCAAACAGGCGGTCGTTGGAGGATCCTCCGTTGACGGTGTCGTCGCCGTCATCGCCGTGAACCCAGTCGGCACCTCCATGCCCGTGGAGGTAATCGTCACCGGGTCCGCCTCGAATCTGGTCCAACCCTCGACCTCCAAACACTCGGTCGTTTCCGCCTTGGGCTTCGAGCACGTCGTTGCCAGAGCCTCCATTGAGCACATCCGCGGCGTGGCCACCAACGAGCGTATCGTGGCCGGATCCGCCATAGACGCGGACGGGGTGCAGGCTTCCCGAAGCATCAACTCGGTCGTCGCCCGCCTGGGCCTCGACCCACATCTCACCAGTGATCTCATCCAGCGGAACTCTTACGCTGTGCGGATCGCTGCTGGACCCGACGGTGGCGGCGATCACGTGTCCGGGCGTCTCGATGACCATCCAATCGCCGTCTGTGCGGATGAGCACCACGTCGTCCTGTCCATCGGCGGACGTGTCGGTGACGACGAGGTTGCCGTCGGCGTCCAGATCGACGGCGATAGTGGCGGTGACGGGTGCGAAGTGGAGTGAGTAGGCGGAGGTGTCGGTTCCGCCGTGGATCTGAAGTGTCAGCCGTTCGCTCGCTCCGCTGGCGACATAGTCGAGTTCGAGCATCCCGTCGCCGGTGGCCTGGTCGACGAGTCGACCGCTGGAGTCGATAAGCGAGGCGGTCAGTGGTTGGCCGAGTGGTGTGGAGAGGCCGAGTGCATAGAGTGCCGAGGCGGTGCGGCGTGGTGTGTCGAAGGTGAACCAGTCGTCGGTGTTGGCGGCGACACCGAGTCCCGAGAAGAGGGTGTTGCTGCCGATCGTGCCCAGGTGAAAGGCTTTGTTCTGGCTGCTGTTGTCGCCAGCCCAATCCGACGCCGCATCACCATCCGGGGCATTGATCTCGAGTTCATAGCCGCTGACGGCCAGGCTTTCAGACAAGTTGGCAGGTGGATCGATCCGAACGAGGTAGGTGCCAGCGGCGAGTCCATCGAGGCTGACCTGTTGTGGGCCGGGTCCGTTGTCGGACGTTTCGAGTGCGACTTGACCGGCCGAATCGAACAGTGTCAGCCGGACCGCTTCGCTGGCGTCTCCGCTTGGCGTGACAGTAATCCGGTCGTTCGCGGTGCCGTCGGCTGTGATGGCGAGTCGGAACCAGTCGATGTCATCGGAAGTGTGCAGGTTGAGTTGGCTGAAGACGTGGCCGTCGCCGACGAGTGAGTTGAGGTCATGAGCGGTGGCGGCGACGTTGTTTTGTTCGCTCCAGTCGGGCCCGGTGACCGAGCGTCCTCCGCTGTTGCCCGAACCACTCCGCCCGTTGCCCCCCATTGCCTCGATCAGGTTGCTCCAACCGGTCGCCAGTTCGAAGTCCGAGTAGGGCGTGGTGTACCAGGACCCGGCGGTGGTGGCGTTGTCGGGAAGGAAGATCGAGATGCCCGAGCTGTTTCGGTTGTCATGGGAGCGGGCCAGGGTCATGTCGTCGATCGCATCTTCGACGTGTTCGGCGGCGAGTCGGAGTTGTTCCGAGGCGAGGCTGTTGTCGGCGACGGGTCCGACAAAGCTGCCCAGATCGCGGAGGAAGGCGATGTCGTAGGTGATCGCATCGGCTCGAGCATCGCGGAGCACGTCGACGTCCTGTGAGGTGCCGGCGAGACCCGCGTCGACGAAGTCGGCGAGGGCTTCGAGGAGTTGCGTGTACCCGGAGGTGGAGATCGCGCTCTGAGTGTCCCAGCCCCAGAAGTCGCCTTGGTACTGGTCCTGGTAGCTGTCGACGAACCCGGTCGCCAGGGCTTGGGCACCGACGGTCTGGGGGTTGGTTTGGAGAACATCGAACAGCGTGGTGTAGTCGTGACCGTCGGCTCCGACGACTTCCTGCGAGGCGACGAAGACGTCGGTGTAGTTGGCGAGGCTGAAGCCGACTTCGGCCATCGCCATCAGGCAGGCATCGAAGGAGATCACGTCGAAGACGGGTCGATTGGGGTCGGCGAGCACTTCGACAAGTTCCGGAGTGGTCAGGTGGTCGCTGGTGCCGCCATCGAGATCGTCGTAGTTGAAGCCTTGTAACCCGCTGCCGTGGTCCCACATCAGCAGCGCGTAGTGTTCGGCGGGTGCCTGGTTGACCGACCAGTCGATGAAATCGGCGAGGGTTTGAGGGTGTCCGGTGTTGAGCTCTCCGAGTTGCTCGAACTCGGTTGCGATCACTTCGGGATCGGAGTCGGACGAAATGAAGGCTCGGCCGGTGTCACCCCACGCCGGTTGCGACCCGCCACCGCTTGCGTAGGTGGTTCCCAGTGCGCTTTGGTCCCAGAGCACGGCGAGGTTGACGGAACCGGGGAGTCCGGCGGCGGCGATTTCCATCTCGTTGATGTCAGCAAACGCAAAACTTTCGAGGTTGCTGGCGGTGACGTAGACCATGATGGTCCAGGCATCGGCCGCCGGAGTGGGATCGCCGGGTTCGCCGGGGTTGTCGGCAACGGGGGCATCGAATGCGATTTCGTAAACGTTGGTGTCGCCCGACAGGCCGCTGACTCGAGCGTACCAGTTCCCGGCTCCCAGGCCGGCCAGCGACACGTCGGCGAATCCGCCGTGTCCGGTGGAGGTGGCGACTGAGCTGCCGTTGGCGTCGAGCAGTTCGAGCACCAGGTCGCCATCGCCGTGTCGGTATTCGATTGATATTCCGTGTGCGGTGGTACTGGTGGCGACGCTGGTGAAGGTGAACAGGTCGGCGTCGACAGCGGAGTGAATCGAGAGTCCATCGAGCGAGACGTCGCCGGCGAGTGTTCCGGTGTTGGCGTCGCTACGGACGGCTGTCGCCGTTTCGAGCGTGTCGTTGTCCTCGAATCGATCCGGATCGGGATCTCGGTCGAGCGGCGCTTCGATCGTCAGGTTGTACTGCGGGTTGGTCTGTCCCGAGTACTCGAAGATTTCGATCCAGTAGGTCCCTGCCAGCAGCCCATCGAGGCTGATCGACTCGAAGTTCTCGACCGAGTCCGAGATGTCCAGTTGCGAGTTGTCGTTGTGGAGAGCGAGGTCGAGGTCGCCTTGTTCGTGATCGAATTCGATCCGCACCGAGTGTCCCTCGGTGGCGGAACTGGCGAGGGTGAACTGAAACCAGTCGGTGTCGTCGGGGTTGTCGATCGAGAGGTCTGCGACAGTGGTGGAGCCTTCGATGGTTCTCAGATCGACGGCATCCGTCTTCGAATTGTTGGGTTCGTGAGCATCAGGCGGGAAATTGTATTCGAGCTGTTCGTCGTTCCATTCCGGCCCGTCGATTATCAACTCGTACTCGGGGTTGCTTGCCGACTGGAACCCACTGACCTCCAGCAGGTACTCACCGGCCGGCCAGCCAGCCAGCGAGATTTCTTCGAAGTCGGCGATCCCGATCGATTCATCCAGCAGTGTTCCATCCGAGTCGAACAGTGCGAGGTCGAGGTCACCTTCGTGGTTATCGAAATCGATGGCCGCGAAGTGGTAGCTGGTCCCTTCGGCGAGCAGTTCGAAGGAAAACCAGTCGACGTCGATTTCGTCGTGGATCGAGAGTCCATCCCAGGTGCCCAGGCCGGTGATTTCTCGCAGCGGCGTGGCGTTGTCAATCGAATCGTTTGCCTCGGCCCAGTCGGGTCCGAATTCGTGACCGTTGCCGCCGTCTTGGTCTTGATATTCGTGAGGCGCTTCGATCCAGACGGCATAGTCGGCGACGGTGGCGTCGTCGTAGCCGGTGACTTCGAGGGTGTAGGTGCCTGGCCCGAGTCCATGGAGCGAGACCTGTTCTCCGTCGTCGATCCCCGAGGAGGCCGCGACGAGTTCGCCGTTGTCGTCATAGAGAGCGAGGTCGAGGTCTCCGGCGGTGTGGAAGAAGTCGATTCCGACGGCGTGAGCCCAGTTGGCTTCGGCCACCAGGTCGAACTCGAACCAGTCGATGTCGCTGGCATCGTGAATCGAGAAGCCATCCCAGACCGAGAATCCGCTGGTGTTTCGGAGTTGAAACGCGGTGTGCCGGGTGTCGTTCTCTTCGGCGAAGTCGGGTTCAAGAGGTCTGGGGGCGGTGATGCCCAGAGTGTATTCCGGGTGCACGGCTCCGTCGAAGCCGACGACCTGGACCTGATAGTTTCCCGCGGGCAACCCGTCCAGCGAGATTTGTTCGAAGTCCAAGACACTTTCGGACGTGTCCAGCAACGTGCCATCGGAGTCGAACAGCGACAGGTCGAGGTCACCGAGTTCGTGGTCGAATTCGATGCCGACGGCATCTGTGATCGTGCCAGTGGCCAGGGTGGTGAAGGCGAACCAGTCTTCTTCGCCAGCTTCGTGGATCGAGAGGTTGTCCCAGGAGCTGTCGTGTTGGATGGCTTGAAGGTCGTAGGCTCCGGTGGCCGAGTTGTTGGGTTCAGAAAAATCGCTGTGATTGGTCGCCGGCGTGTTCAGTGTCAGCCAGTAATCGGGGTTGGTCGCCAGATCGAAGCCCTGGATTCTCAGAAAGTACTCACCCGATGGCAGCCGATTCATGTCGATCCACTCGACGTCGTCGACGCTGTCCGAGTCGCCGACGAGTTCCCCGTGGGAGTTGTAGAGTTCCAAGTCGAGATCACCTTCTTCGTGCCAGAAGGTGATCGCGGCTCCGTTCCAGGTGGTCGAGGCGGCAGTGGTTTCGAATCGGAACCAGTCCTCGTCACCGGGTTCGTGGATCGAGAGTGGTCCGAGTTCGTCGAAGCCGTTGAGGAGGCCCAGGTCGTGGGCGGTTTCGAGCGAGTTGTTGGGTTCGGCCAGGTCGGCTTCGAACGTTCCGTCAACAGGATCGCCTTCGTGAGCCGCCTCGATCACCATCGTGTAGTCGGGGCTCGCAGCCCCGTTGAAGCCGTAGACTTCGAGGTAGTAGGTACCGGTCCCAAGCCCGTCGAACCAGATCAATTCGAAGTCGCCGGTGCTCGCCGAAAAATCGAGTTCGTCGCCGAGGTCGTTGTAGAGGGCGAGGTCGAGGTCACCTTGATGGTGGTCGAAGTGGATCGCTGCGAAATGCACCCACTCGGAGTCCTCGACCAGGTCGAACACGTACCAGTCGTCGTTGCCGGATTCGTGAACCGAGAGATTCTGCCAGTACTGGAAGCCCTCGAGTTGTCCGAAGTCGTGAGCGGCGTCGATGTCGTTGTTGGGTTCGAACGGGTCCGCGGCACTCAGGAGTGTCCGGTCCTCGAGTTGTTCGACGGCGACGGCCGAGTTGTGGAGAGCCCTCAGGCGACGGGGTTTGCTGCGAGCCCGTCTGTGTCCGAGGCTGTATTGAACGGCGCGACGCCAAAGGAGGTGAGAATCAAAGTTCATTCTGGCCGACTCCGTCAGAGAATCCGTATTGCGCCCATTGATCGCAGTGGATCACGAACGAGGGGATCTCGGTTCCAAGTGGCCCGCCTGTTCCTTGCAGCAGCAGCGTGAGTGTACCCGGGACGGGTGAAATTGAGGAGGTCATTTCGTGAGATTCTCTGTGGAATGGCCTGATGCCGTCCAGTGAAGCGAGCGTGACGGTTATACTGAACCGTTCCTTCCCAATCGTCGCTCCTATATTACCCACCTCTTCACCGTGGCACTCATGGCCTGTTTCTCGCCGCTTCCGTCCCGATTTCAGGTGATGGCCGTCCTGTTGTTCGCCACGGGGAGTTTGGTCGTGCTGTCGCCGGCATCGGTTTTTGCCGAGCCGCCGGGGGCTGCGGCCGTGACGGAGAAGCAGAAGGAGGCGGCCAAGCGAGCGGTGTCGGCAGCGGTTGAGCGGTTGTTGCGTGGAGTATTTGGCAAAGTAGCTCAGCCGCCAGGGGGAGGTGTTGGCAGGGGCGGTGCGGCGAAGGTCAAGACGCCTCAGGGCAATGGTGATCCGACGGCTCGGGATCGAATCGATCTTCTGGCGCCTCAGGATCCGCGTCAGGCGAAGTTGTTGCGTCAGGCTCAGGAGTGGTTGAAATCAGGTCAGCATGCTCGGGTTCTCGAGGCGGTATCGATTCTGTTGAACCCGCCTCCGGAGGCGAGGTTCGAGTCGGATTCGTTGTTCCGCAGCGAGGCGGGTCATTGGGTGACGGTCCGGGACGAAGCGAACCGGATGTTGGGCGGTTTGCCCGAGTCGTTCCGCGAGACATTTCGGAGTCGTCATGGTGCCGAGGCGCGTCGTCGGTTGTTGGAGGCCTTGTCGAGTGGTGGCGAGTCGTTGATGGTCGAGGTGGCTGATCGGTTTTTTCACACTCCGGCCGGTCGCGAGGCGGCGAACCGTTTGGCTTCGCGTCACATCGACCGCGGCCGCCTGGGTTTGGCGGCATTTTGGCTCGAGCGGTTATTGGACAGTGGTGACAAGGTTTCGGGTTTGTCTGCGTGGCGATTGAAGGCGGCGTGGGTGTTTCATCGTGTGGGTCGTCCCGAGCGGGTCACGACGTTGTTGGCGGGTCTGACGGACGCCGGTCGTTTGACGGTGCCGGGTGTGGGGGAGGTAAGTCGAGACGAGTGGCTAGGGGCATCTGGTCGGGCGATCGTATCAGAGCCGGTCCTGTTGGACTGGCCGGTCTTTTACGGCAGTTCGGGCCGTCGCGGCCGGGCCGTCGGCGGCGTGCCGTTGTTACTGTCGCGTTGGCACTGCCGGTTGACTCACCGACACTCCGTGGCCGCGGTGGTTCGCGAGTTGATCGAAGATCTCGACGATCTGGGCCGCCCAATGATCCCGGCGTTCGTGCCGCTGGTTGTGGGTCACCGGGCGATCTTCCGCACGTTGCGGGGTGTCGAGGTGGTGGATGTCGACAGTGGTCGAGTGTTGTGGGAGACGCGACCGGAGGTGGCTGTCGAGAGTTTGATGAGTGGCCGGGGTGTCAGTCGATCGAGAACGATGCAAGTGCGGGTGCGGCTGGGTGGCATTCAGAACCGGCAGATCGGTTTGCCGGGCAGTTTCGGATCGGTCAACGGTGCGGCTTTGAACCATCCGTTGACCGGCCTGTTGTTTCAGCACGCATTGCACGGAGTGCCTTCGAGTGACGGTGAGCAGGTGTTCCTGATCCAGTCGCGGAGGCTGTTGCAGGGTGCATCTTCGTCGTCGCGTGTTGGCGGCTTCAATCCATTTGGCGGTTCGGCCAGCAAGCAGCCGGGCCGCTGGAACACTCTGGCGGCCTTCGATCTCGCCAGCGGTCGGCCCACGTGGGAGGTGGGTGGTGCAAAAATGGAGGAGCCATTTGATCTGCCATTGGCCGGGACGCGATTCCTGGGTGCTCCGGCTCCTGATGCCGGCCGGTTGTACGTGGTGGGTGAGCGGGACAACGAGATCAGGCTCCATGTATTGGAAGCGGCGACCGGTCGGCCTCTTTGGTCGCAACGCATCGCCTATGTCGACACCCCCGCCTCGAGCAATCCGCTCAGGCATTGGGCTTCCTCGCACGTCGCCGTGGCTGACGGCGTGGCGGTCTGTCCGACGACGGTTGGGTGGTTGGTCGGAGTCGAGTGTTCGAGCCGACGCATCCTGTGGGCTCATCGCACAGCCCCGCCGGAACCCGAACAGACAACCAGACGAGGCATGGTCGGCGGGCGTGTCGCACCCGGCGGTTTTTCACCGGGTGCGAGGATGTCATCGGCCTGGGCCGCGGCGCCTCCGGTGATCTGCGGCGACCGCGTCGTCTTCACGCCTCACGATCAACCGATCTTGTGTTGCCTGGATCTCTACACCGGTCGGATGTTGTGGAAGAAGGACAAGGGCCGTTTTCTTTATGTTGCCGGAGGTTTTGGCGATCGGCTGGTGCTGGTTGGGTCGGATTCAGTCGAGTCATTCGAGTTGACCGATGGCAAGTCGGCCTGGGTGCATCGTCTGGGACCATCCGACGGGCGCCCGTGTGGTCGTGGCGTGGGCACCGAGGACCGTTACCACCTGCCACTCTCGCCGGGCCAGATCTGCACGCTGGATCTGGCCGACGGCCAGGTGACGTCGCGGACCTACCTGCCCGAGTCGTCCGCTGGCGGACCGGTCCTGGGCAACCTGGTGATGTCGCGAGGCCTGGTGCTGGCATTGGGTCCGGACGGCCTGAGGGGGTACGAACAGCGTGACGCGTTGGTGGCACGAATCCAGGCCGCCTTGAAACAGGATCCCATGGACCCCTGGGCGTTGCTGAAGCAGTCGGAACTGGCGTTGTTGAGTCGTCAGAATGCGGTGGCACTGGGCCATTTGAACCGGATTCAGGGCAAACGGCTTGCCGAGGAGTTGGTTCCACGTTTCCGCATCGCTCTCAGAACGGCTTTGGGCGGCATGGTGCGAGCGGGATTGGCATCCGATTCGCCTGAGGTGGACGGTTGGATCGAGCAGTTGGCGACTCTGGCCGATTCGCCTGCCCGGCGTCTGGACGTCGGGCGATTGACTGTCGAGCGTGCAGTGGCTCGGCAGAAGTGGGCCGTAGCGATCGACGGTTTCCGCCAATTGGCTCGCGATTTCGGCACTCGCCACGTGGCTCACTCGCACGATCCTTCGATCCGGGTCCGGCTGGACCGTTGGGTAAGTGGTCAGTTGGGCGAATTGTGGCCAAAGCTGCCCGATTCGTTGCGTGCGGGGTTGGACAAGCAGTTGGAGGTTGAGGCGGTGGAAGTGATTGGCCGAGACGCTCGTTCACGACGTGAGTTTGTGGAGGTGTTCAGTTTCCACCGCGCGTCGTGGCCGGTCCGGTTCCATATGGCCGAGTCGGCTGCTCGAGGTGGTAGTTCGGGGCGTGCCGAGTTGATCTGGATGCGATTGTCGGAGGGGACCGAGCCGGCGATAGCGTCTCGTGCCTTGAGGTCGTTGGCCGAATTTCGCAGGACGCTTGGCCTGTCGGGTCCGGCCCGACCGGCGGTGTGGAAGCAGAAGGTCGAAGTCGTTCGGGCCGCCGGGTCGTCTCGCAACGTCAATCGCCAGGATGTCGAGCTGAATCGCCAACCGCTCGGCTGGTACGGATCTCACCGCATGGTTTTCGACAACACGCAGCAGCGGTTGATTGTCGAGCGAGTCGAGGACGGCGGCGTGATCTGGTCGTTGCCGTTGCCTCAGACCGGACGCGGCAGCAGTTCGAAGTACCTGTCCGCCCGTGCGGTGGGTCACCAGTTGATCGTTTACCATAAGGGGACCATCCTGGCCCTCTCGCCCACCACCCGCCAGGTGATCTGGTCGCAGGCATTGGAGGGTTCCGGGGTGGCTTCGACGAAGAATCGGCCGCGTCCACCGACCTTGGTTCAGGGCGAGACGGCGGCGGCGCAATTGAGTTTATTGGTCAGGAGTGCCAGGCGTGGCGCGTTGCGAGTGGTCAATCGTCGCGTGGTGTGCGTGTCGGGTCGTCGGAGGCTGACGGCGTTCGAGACGACGACCGGTGCGGTGTTGTGGCAGAAGGAGCGTGTGTCGGCCGGGACCGCCGTGCTGGGCAGCGACCAGATTGTCTATCTTGCCGGCAGCGGGACATCGCCCGGTTCGACGGGGAGCTTCGCCATGTTGGGGATGATGCTGCCCGATGTGAAGTCGCCGCGAGTCGGGTCGGCGTCCGAGCCAGTCTCACGGCCACCGTTGGCTTTGAGGGTCACCGACGGGAAGCGGCTGGAAATTGACGGCCTGGCGGAAAAGTTGCGGGGGGCCTTGAAACTCGATGGGACCACGATCACCTGGATCCGAAACGGTGGCACGGTTCAGTTGTTCGGGTTGAGTTGGACTCAGTTGTTTGTTCAACAGGACGACGTGATCAGCGGCAAGACAGTGTGGCAGCACAAGCTGGCATCCGGCGTGAGACTGGGCACTCTCGCCGAAGATCAACTCGTGATTCTCGATCCCGCCGGCCAACTCAGTCGCCTGGATCTCAATTCCGGGAAGCGGACAGGTGTTGGCCAAGTGTCACCGGCGGATATGAAGGGGGCCACGAGTCTCTACGCGTTTCAAGACGCGGTGAATTTGTACGTGGCTGTCAACAAGCCGATCCAGGGTAGTTATTATTCGGTCAACCTACACTCGATCCGGATCAACGGTGCGTTGCTGGCATTTTCTCTTAGGGCGTCCAAGGGGCCACCGCGATGGCGTCATCTGGTTTCCGACCTGAACCTGGTCCTCGAGAAGCTCGAGCATTCGCCATTGCTGCTGCTGGCATCGCGTCAGTACAAGCGTGAGGGCAACCTGAGGTATTATTTGCTGAAGCTGGAGGCGTTGGACAAGGTGACGGGCGAGTCGCGAGTGTCTCTGGAGACTCCGTCGAACTACTGGAGTTTCAACGGGCTGAGGTTGAACTTGGCCGAGAGGTATTTGGAGTTGGGTTCGTACAACCAACGGATCCGCCTGGTGGTTGGCGGTCAGCAGCGAGCCACGGCGAAGCCGCAGCCTGCCGAGTCCGGTCCCTAGGCAGTCTCGATTGGTTCTGCGGGGTTGCTTGAAGCCATCTGATTCCGGGGTTAACCTGTGAGCGTTCTGTGGCCTGCGGCCCGGGGCGGCGGCACTTCTCCTGACGGCATTTTTCGAGCGGACACCTGACGCGATGCGTGATTTTGAATACGAGGCACCGACATCGCTGGAGGATGCGGTGGCTTTGTTGTCCGAGAACCCGGTTGCATCGCGACCGCTGGCTGGCGGAACCGACCTGATCGACCACATTCGGACCAGGCGGCTCGAGCCGGACCTGGTCGTCGATGTCAAGAAGATCCCCGAACTGAACGTGTTGGAAATCACCGATTCGGGTTTGCGACTGGGAGCGGCCGTTCCCTGCTACCGCATCTACGGCGATTCGCAGATCGCTACCAGTTATGCAGCTGTGGCCGACAGTTGTCGGATCATTGGTGGGACACAGATCCAGAGTCGAGCCAGCGTTGGCGGGAACCTCTGCAACAGCGGCCCGGCCGCCGATTCGATCCCCTCGCTGATCGCTCTGGCTGCTCGGGTTGTGATTGCCGGTCCTGGCGGTCGTCGCGAGGTAGCGGCGGAGGACTTTTGCACCGGGCCGAGTCGGAACGTATTGGAGAGTGGTGAGTTGGTCGTCGAGATCGTATTTCCGGCGCGGCCTCAAGTCGGAGGTTCTCACTACCGCCGGTTCATTCCTCGCAATGAAATGGACATCGCGGTGGTCGGTGTGGGTGTGGATGTGGAGCTTGACGCATCGGCTGGTACGTTTGTTTCGGCTCGGATTGCCTTGGCGGCGGTGGCGGCGACGCCTCTTTTTGTCGAAGCGGCAGGAGCGGCTTTGGTCGGGCAGGATGTGAGCGACGAGGCGATCGCTGCGGCTGCGGCTGCGGCTCGTGAGGCGGCGACACCGATCGACGACATGCGTGGCACGATCGAGTTTCGTAAGCATTTGTGTGGAGTATTGACCGAGCGGGTGATCCGTGAAGCGGTGGCTCGAGCGCGTGGCGAAGAGACGGGATATCGAATCGGGCAATGAGCTCCGCGATTGGCTCGCGGTCGAAGCGGGAGCAGACCAACCAGGCAACTGGCGAAAGAACGGATACCAAACGATGGCCAAGCAACGCATCATTTCGACAACGATCAACGGTAACGCGGTCGAGTTCCTGGCCACTCCGCGGCAAACTCTACTCGAAGTGCTCCGCAACAGTCTGGATCTGATCGGCACGAAGGAGGGTTGCAGCAACGGCAACTGCGGAGCCTGCACTGTACTTCTGGGCGGGCGTCCGGTCGACAGTTGTCTGGTGTTGGCAGTTGAGGTGGAGGGTGCCTGTTTGGAGACAATCGAGGGTGTGGCATCTTCGGACGGTCTTCACGTGATCCAGGACGCGTTCTTGGGCCAGGCAGCCTTGCAGTGCGGCATCTGCACTCCGGGCTTCATCATGTCGAGCAAGGCATTGCTTGACGAGAACGCATCGCCCAGTGAAGAGGAAATCCGATTCCACCTGGCCGGCAATCTCTGCCGTTGCACCGGGTATGACAAGATCGTACGAGCCGTTCAGCAGGCGGCCGAGGGAGAGACGAACTGATGGCGACGGTCAAAGAACGCCAGTTTCGGGTTGAACCGTTTCCCGGCGGGACAGCGGGCAACATGCGACTGGTCGAGGTGGGTGCCCAGCGTGACTACAACGTGGTCGGGACCCGACCGATCCGGCACGACGGCACCGACAAGGTGACCGGACGTGCCCGTTATGGTTCGGACATCAAGCTGTCGGGGCTCCTGTACGGCTACATCCTGCGAAGTCCTCATGCTCATGCCCGCATCATTTCGATCGACACGACCCGGGCGGCCTCGGTCCCCGGCGTGCATGCGGTGTGCACCAACGCCGACATGCCGTCGGCCACTCACCGTGCCGGAGATCTGGGCGAGGGGATTGTCGACTGGTACCACTTGAACCAGAACGTCCTGGCCTCCGACAAGGTGTTATACACCGGTCATGCCGTGGCGGCCGTGGCGGCCGATTCGGTGCACATTGCCGAGGAAGCGACGCGGTTGATCGAGGTCGAGTACGAGATATTGACGCCGGTGCTGGACGTGCGTGAGGCTCGAAGTGCCGATGCATTGGTGCTCAACGACGATGTTCGCACCGATCACCAGCCGGCCGGCGAACAGGGCGAGGTGCCGACCAACGTGGCCAAGCACTTCCATTACGAGAAGGGGGATGTGGCGAGTGGTTTCGAGCAGGCGACGGTTGTCTTGGAGCGGGAATTCACGACCGAGACGGTTCACCAGGGGTACATCGAGCCGCACACGGCGACGGCGTTGTGGACGGCCGACGGCAAGATCACCGTCTGGACAAGCACCCAGGGTGCCTTCCTGATCCGGATGCAGGTTGCCGAACTGCTCGGCGTGTCGATTTCCAAGGTCAAGGTGGTGCCGATGGAGATTGGTGGCGGCTTTGGCGGCAAGATCGCCGTCTACCTGCAACCGGTCGCCGCGATTCTCTCGAAACTCTCGGGCCGACCGGTGAAACTGGACATGGATCGGACGAGCGTGTTCGAAGCGACCGGTCCGACTCCTGGTTCGTACATGAAGGTCAAGATCGGAGTCGACGCTGAAGGGATGATCACCGCGGGGGAGGCGGAGATTCTGTTCGAAGCTGGTGCGTTTCCCGGTTCGCCGATCAACCCCGGTTGCATGTGTGTGTTTGCTTGTTACGACGTGCCCAACGGCCGGGTCGACGGTTACGACATTTGTGTCAACAAGCCACGAACCAACGCCTATCGCGCTCCGGGATCGACTCATGTCGCCTTGGCGACTGAAACGATGATCGACGAGATTTGCGAAACTCTCGACATCTGTCCTCTGGAGTTCCGCATGAAGAATGCGGCGAAGGCGGGGACAGAGCGGATCGACGGGCCGGTGTATCCGTTGATCGGCATGTGGGAGACATTGAAGGCTGTAGAGTTGAGCGATCACTGGCAATCGTCTTTGGAAGGGCCGAATCGTGGCCGCGGGATTGCGACGGGTTACTGGTTCAACGCCGGGCTCAATTCGGTGGTCAACGCCACGGTGAACGAGGATGGTCGGGTGTCGTTGATCGAAGGGTCGACCGACATTGGCGGCTCGCGTCCGGCGGTGGCCATGCAGTTGGCCGAGATCCTGGGGATTGCAGCCGAGGATGTGACTCCGACGGTTGTCGACACCGACAGCATTGGTCACACCGACGTCACCGGTGGCAGTCGCACCTGTTATGCCACCGGGCTGGCGGCGATCAAGGCGGCCGAGGACATCCAGGCCCAGTTGTGTCAGCGGGCGGCGCTATTGTGGGATGTCGATGCGGAATCGGTCGAGTACGTCGACGGTGCGATGTTGCGTGGTCCGGCTGGTCAGGAGATTGGTTTCAAGGAGTTGTCTGGAAAGTTGTTGCAGACGGGCGGTCCGGTTGTGGGTCGCGGTTCGGTGAACGCCGACAAGCCGGGCGGCGCGTTCGGGACGCACATTGCGGACGTCGAGGTCGACCCCGACACGGGCAAGGTCCAGGTTTTGCGTTATACGGTGGTGCAGGATGTGGGCACTGCGATCCATCCGAGTTATGTCGAGGGCCAGTTGCAGGGCGGTGCGGTGCAGGGCATCGGCTGGGCGTTGAACGAAGCGTATCATTACGGTGACGACGGCCGGTTGCACAACGGCAGTTTTCTGGACTACCGGATCCCCACCTGTTACGACGTGCCGGACATCGAGACGATCATCGTCGAGGTGCCCAATCCGGGTCATCGGTTTGGAGTTCGTGGCGTGGGCGAGGTGCCGATTGTGCCACCGCCGGCGGCGATCGCCAACGCGATCTACCGGGCCACGGGCGTGCGATTTCGCAGTCTGCCGATGTCGCCTCCGAAAGTGTTGCACGAGTTGTTGAGTCGTGAGCGAGCGAGTCGAGAGTCGACGGTGGATTGAAGCCGATGCCTGTCGTCCACATTCCTGCTCCGGCCCGCGACTTGACTGGGGGCGTGTTGGAGTTGGAGATTGAGGCGAGGAGTGTTGGGCGGTTGATCGCGGCGCTCGACGAGCGGTTTTCGGGTTTTGGCTGTCGGGTACTTGAAGACGGCGAGTTGAAGCCGGGTCTGAGGGTAGCGATCGACGGCCACATCAGCCCGATGGGCGTGCTGGCTCGGCTCGAGCCGGACAGCCAGGTGCATTTCCTGTCGGCCGTCGGTGGTGGTTAGACGCGCAACCGCGTTAGTTGCCGTTGGCCAGCAGTTGGGCGGCTGTTTCGAGCAGCGAGTCGACATCGAACGGTTTGCCGAAGAAGGCATTGGCTCCGTGTTTGCGAGCGAACTGTTCGTGGCGTGGGTCGGTGTTTGCGGTAACGACGATAATTTTTGGCAAGGTGGGGTGCCGTTGTCTGAGTCGATTGAGGACGGCGAAACCGCTGCGGCGGGGCATGACCAGATCGAGCACGACCAATTCGGGTGCATCGCGTTCGACTCGGATCAACGCCTCGGAGCCGTCTCGAGCCAGGAGCACTGTGTGCCCCTGGCGGGTGAAGGCTTCGTCGAGCACTTCGAGGATCGACTCGTCGTCGTCGACAAGCAGCACGCGGTGTTGACCCGGCTGGTTCACTCGGCTCGCCTCGCTCCACAACCGGTCGATGATCGAGTACACTAGGCCGGGCCGACGGAGTGGACAAGATCAGAATCGATCTCCCGAGGCTGCCAACTGTGGGCGACTGGCCACTCGGCGACGCCTGGCACACAGCGACCCGGTGCGACATTGCGCCGGGAGCCGCAATCGGAATGGACTGAATCCTCAAACAGGATTGTGATACTGTGTCTGCCACTTCTGTAATCGGACTGCAGTGGGGTGACGAAGCCAAGGGCAAGATCGTCGACCTGCTGACCGAAGATCACGACATTGTTGTCCGCTACCAGGGCGGCAACAACGCCGGCCACACGGTCCAGTTCGACGGCCAGACCTACAAGTTGTCGTTGTTGCCGGCGGGCATTCTTCGCCCCGGCGTCGATTCGGTGGTGACCGGCGGGGTGGTGGTCAACCCGCGAGCCTTTCTTGAGGAACTTGACGGGATCATCAGTCAGAACGGCGGAGTCGATGGGCAGCTGTTGATCAGCAACCGGGCTCACGTGGTGTTTCCGTGGCACATGGCCGAGGAGGCGGTACTCGAAAAGGGCAGGGGGGGCGACGCGATCGGGACCACGATGCGTGGCATCGGCACCTGCTACCGCGACAAGGCCGGGAGGACTCATGCGATTCGCATGGGCGACCTGATTCAGGTTGACCGGTTGAGTGGAAGGGTGGCGACGATCGTCGAACACAAGAATCGGATCCTCGCGGCACTCGATCCCGAATTCGAGCCTCTGGACGCCGAGGCGATCGCGGCCGAGTACATCGAGTACGCCCGGCGGTTGGCTCCATTTGTCACCGACACCACCAGCCACCTGCACAAGGCGCTCGATGCCGGTCAGCGGGTGCTCTTTGAAGGTGCCCAAGGGTCGCTGCTGGATATTGATCACGGCACATTTCCATTCGTGACTTCATCGAACAGTTCCGGTGCGGGCATTCATTCCGGCAGCGGTGTCCCCGAACGGGCGATCGATCGGATGATTGGGGTGGTCAAGGCTTATACGACGCGAGTCGGCGGAGGGCCGTTCCCGACCGAGCTCGACAACGAGATCGGGCAGCACATTCGGGACGAAGGGAACGAGTACGGGACCGTGACCGGTCGGCCTCGCCGATGCGGCTGGTTCGATGCGGTGGCCACTGGTTACGGGTCGAGACTTTCGGGAGTTGATTGTCTGGCGGTGATGCTGCTGGACGTATTGAGCAAGCTCGAGGAGATCCAGGTGTGCGAGGCATACGAGATCGACGGCGAGCGGACGACCGATTTTCCGGCTCACATCGATGATCTCACCAAGGCACGTCCGGTACTCAGAACCGTACCAGGCTGGCAGACAGACATCACCGGAGCCCGGCGGCTGGAGGACCTGCCGGCCGCGGCCCGGTCGTACATCGATGTTGTGAGCGAACTGGTCGGTCAGCCTGTCGACATCGTCTCGATTGGTCCGGACCGTGAGCAGACGATTTTCGTCAAACAGGGCGGTTGATCTGATGGGGGGCGAGATTTCGTTCTTCGCGTCTCGATCCGGAACTCGGAACGAAAACCAGACCAGACACTGAAACGAAACCTCGAATCGCCTGACCTGAATGGTCCGTCGTTTCAGGCGCAATTTTCACGAACAGGACAAGTGATGAAGATCCACGAGTACCAGGGCAAGGACCTGTTGCGTGCTGCCGGCGTGTCGGTGCCGCGAGGGATTGTGGTGCGATCGGCCGACGAGGCGGCGGCGGCATTCGATGAGTTGGGTGGCGAAGTGGTGGTGGTCAAGTCGCAGATCCATGCTGGCGGCCGTGGCAAGGGGCGATTTGTCGAGGAGCCCGAGCAGTCGGGTGTGGTGTTGGTTCGATCGGCCCAGGAGGCTCGCGAGAACGCTTCACGGATGATCGGCAACACGCTGGTGACGATTCAGACCGGTCCTGAGGGCAAACGGGTCGAGACGCTGTTTGTCGAGGAGGGGTTGGACATAGCGCGGGAGTTGTACTTGGGAATCGTGATTGATCGCGAGTCGAGCAGCCCGGTGTTAATCGTTTCGACCGAGGGGGGGATGGCGATCGAGGAGGTTGCCGTCGAGACGCCCGAGAAGATTTTCAACGAACCGTTCGATGTTGTGGACGGATTGAGTGCCGAGCGGGCTCTTGCGGTGGGTGAGTCGTTGGGACTGGAGGGGGTTGCGTTGGAGACTGCGGTGGAGTTGTTCCCGGCGTTGTGTCGATTCTTTGTCGAGAGTGATTGCAGTTTGACGGAGATCAACCCGTTGGTTGTCACCGGCGGCGGCGGATTGTTGTGTTTGGACACGAAGATGAGCTTCGACGACAACGCGATGTTCCGTCACGAGTCGTTCGAGGGGTTGCGGGATTTGAACGAGGAGGATCCTTCGGAGGTGCGTGCTGGTGCGGCGGGTCTGAGCTACGTCAACTTGGACGGGAACATCGGCTGCCTGGTCAACGGGGCGGGTTTGGCGATGAGTACGATGGATCTGATCAAGTTGCACGGTGGCGAGCCGGCAAATTTTCTGGACGTGGGTGGCGGAGCGGGAGTTGACGCGGTGACCGAGGCGTTTCGGATCATCCTGGACGATTCGAACGTGAAGGCGATCCTGGTCAACATTTTCGGAGGCATCATGCAGTGCGACACAATTGTCGAGGCATTGCTGGGAGCCTACGAGAACGTGGGGATCACGGTTCCGTTGGTGGTGCGGTTGGAGGGGACGAATGTCGAGATGGCTCGGGAGATGCTCGAGGCGTCTGACCGCGACATTCTTACGGCCAGCGATCTGACTGACGCGGCACAGAAAGTGGTGGGCACGCTGTCTGTCTAGGCGACAGATTTCCAGCTGCAGACGACAGCCAGAACAACGAACGGCGAAACGATGAGCATACTTGTCAACGAACAGACGAAGGTGATCTGCCAGGGCATCACTGGCCGGGCCGGGTTGTTTCATGCCCAGAAGTGTCGCGAGTACGGGACTCCGTTGGTGGGCGGTGTGACACCGGGCAAGGGCGGGACCGAGGTCGACGGTTTTGCCGTGTACGACACGGTGTCCGACGCGGTTGCTGCGACGGGTGCGAACACGTCGATGGTATTTGTGCCGCCTCGTTTCTGTGCTGCGGCGATCATCGAGGCGGCGGATGCGGGGATCGGGTTGATCATCGCGATCACCGAGGGGGTCCCGGTGTTGGACATGGTGCGGGTTCGCCGGCACATTGACGAGATCGAAGCCTGTTGCCTGGTGGGTCCCAATTGTCCGGGCGTGATCACACCGGGTGTGGCCAAGATCGGGATCATGCCCGGTTACATTCACTCGCCGGGTCCTGTCGGCCTGGTCAGTCGTAGCGGCACGTTGACGTATGAAGCGGCGTGGCAGTTGGGCAACGTGGGTCTGGGGCAATCGACGTGTGTGGGGATTGGCGGCGATCCGGTCAACGGAACGAACTTCATCGACGTGCTCGAGTTGTTCGAGGCGGACGCAGCGACCGAGGCGATCCTGATGATTGGTGAGATTGGCGGTAATGCCGAGGAGCAGGCGGCGTCTTACATCGAGTCAAGTGTGACGAAGCCGGTGGCGGCGTTCATTGCCGGAGCCACCGCGCCTGCGGGGAAGCGGATGGGGCATGCCGGAGCGATCATTTCCGGAGGCAGCGGCACGGCCGCCGACAAGATTTCTGCTCTGAGGTCAGTCGGAGTCGAGGTGGCCGAGAGTCCCGCGGACATGGGTTCGGCCTTGAAGCGGGCGATCGAACGAAGCGTTGGTTGAGCGGACTCTACTTTTCGTCGTCGGCGCAGACCCAGTGGTCCAGCGTCGGAGTGTAGTCGCACAGTTCTGATGGGTCGAAGTAGATATCGATTTCGCGAGCGGCGGCTTCGGGGCTGTCGCTGCCGTGCATCAAGTTCATCTGTCGGCTGGCTCCGAAATCGCCTCGGATCGTTCCCGGTGCGGCATCGCGTCCGTTGGTCGGCCCCATCAGGTTCCGCATCACACCGATCGCCTCGGGACCTTCGACCACCAACGCCATCACCGGACCCGCCGTGATGAACTCTTCCAGCAACGGATAAAACGGCTTCTCGACGTGCTCGGCATAATGCTCGGCAGCCAACTCGACGCTCACCCGCAACATCTTCATGCCGACGATCTTCATCCCCTTGTTCTCGATTCGCGAGAGCAGCTGGCCGGCGAGGCGGCGTTGGATGCAGTCGGGCTTGAACAGAATCAGAGAACGCTCGGTCGCCATCGTCGTGGTTCCTTGGTCGTTGAGAATGTCGTCGTCTGAAGACTGGCTGGGGACGTGTTGGGGAGCCGGTCCTTGAGGCTTGTCGGTGGGGCAGGTGACAGGCGGGGCGAATACTGTAGTGATCCGCTGTTACCCGAGCAACATCTTCCGGAAGTCGCCGAAGAGGTAGTGGCTGTCGTGGGGGCCGGCTGCGGCTTCGGGGTGATATTGGACACCGAAGGCCGCTTGCTGGCGGCTGCAGATTCCTTCGACGGTCTGGTCGTTAAGATTCACATGAGTCACCTCGATCTCGTCACCAAAACTCTCGGGATCCAACGCGAAGCCGTGGTTTTGAGTGGTGATCTCGACTCGGCCGGTGGCCTGGTTGAGCACCGGCTGGTTGGCTCCACGGTGACCGAATTTCAGCTTGAAGATTTCGGCTCCGAGGGCCAGCCCCAGCAGCTGATGCCCCAGGCAGATGCCGAAGATCGGCTGGCGACCCAGCAGGCCGCGGATGGTGTCGATCGCGTAGTCCAGTGGCCGCGGGTCGCCGGGTCCGTTGGAGAGTAACACTCCATCGGGTTCGTGGGCCAGGATTTCCTTCGCCGTCGCCGTACCCGGCACCACCGTGACGCGGCACCCCAATTGTCTGAGATGACGTGGGATGTTCCACTTCATGCCGTAATCGATGGCGACGACGTGAGGCCCCTGGGCGGGGTCGGTGGCGATGTCGTGCAGTCCGTCGTATCCGGGAGTCACCGACGCCTGCACCAGTTCGTCCAACGACTCGGACCAGTCGGCCGTTTCGCCGGTAATCACCTCACGCACCAGGTCCTGCCCCACCAGTTCGGGACTCGATTGGGCTTTGTTGACCAGCGATTCGTCGTCGATGTCGATGGTCGAGAGAACGCCGTTCATGGCACCGTGGATGCGAATCCGCCGCACCAACGCTCGGGTGTCGATGCCCTCGATCCCGATCACGCCGTTTTGTTCGAGGTAGTCTTCCAGCGACGAATCCAGTCTTTGGTTACTGGGGAACCGGCACAGTTCGCGGACAACGAATCCTCGCAGTGCGACTCCACCGCTTTCCACGTCCACCGCGTTGACGCCGTAGTTGCCAATCAGCGGGTAGGTCATCGTCACGATCTGGCCGCAGTAGGACGGGTCGGTGAGGATTTCCTGGTACCCGGTCATACTCGTGTTGAACACAACCTCGCCGTAAACTTCGCCACTGGCTCCGAAACGGCTGCCGGTGTACACCGTGCCGTCGGCGAGAGCCAGCTTGGCGATGGGTTGGTCCATGAGAAGTCCTGACGAAGTCGCTGAAGCTCGAAGAGACGTCAGTGACCCGAGTGCTCGGTGTTCGATTCACGTGTGGTGATCGGGACAACAATTACCAGATCGAGAAGCCAAATTGAAGAGACCGCCGTAGCAGTTGCCACGACGGTCTGAAATTTCCGATGAATTCGGATCAGGCCTACTGAAGACTCAGATGTCCTCGCCCTCGTTTCCATGCAACAGGACGAATTCATCGAAGCGGATTTCGGATTTCTGGGGGTCGGCGATCGACGTGAAGAGTCGTTCGATGACCGAGTGGAAGTGTCCGTGTTTGAGTGAATAGAAGTTGTGTTTGCCGTCGCGTCGTGCCTCGATCAGGTCAGCTTCGCGCAACAATGCCAGGTGATGACTCACCGCCGGTTGGCTTTGCCCCAGTCGAGTGCACAACGCCGTGACGTGCAGTTCCTGCTCGCGTCCGAGGTACAGCAGGATTCTGAGCCTGGTTTCGTCGGAGAGCAGTTTGAAGATCTGGAGCAATTCGTGCTCCAATTCGTCGGAAAGGAACAGTCCCTGGGCGGGAGCTTCCATCAAGTCTGTACTCATGGTCTTGCCTGTCTGCTTGGTCGTGTCCGGTGAAGAGGACCCGGTCCCGGTTCCATCCGGTTGCCGGGCCTCCTCGTGGACTAGAGGGGATGTCGTTTTGTTTGAGTTTTCGTGTGTGCCACGTTCGCTGTCGTCGGTCACCGTCGTCGATCCTTATCAGTGTCAAAACACAACGCCCGACGCCCTGGCGGCGTGTCGCCAACTGGGATCGCAGGGCCTGTCTGTTCGACTAGATTCAGGTGAGATGATCCAATAGTTACGATTCAGGACTGCCAGGGCGAATGCAATGCGGCCGATCCCATACGGACGTACACAAAGCGTTGCAACTGGCAGTTGCCTGGTGAAAACAATTTGATTTGTTGGTGTTGTGTCAGAAATGACGCTTCAAGTTGCGGCAACAGCACCGAGCCCGAATGGGCCGCACGAAATGGAAATGAGGGGAATGCGTAGGACAGGAGGTCTAACGACTGTTGCCGATGTCGGCCAAGGAGTCCGGAACCGGACCGAATTGACTGAACAGGGTCATTATGGAGGTGGCAAGAAAGGTCGTCAATGAGTTGAATGGGGAATTCTGATTGAAGCCCCGGTCGAATTCACAGCAGTGGGGTTTCGGATTCGTTGTGGAATCGAGTGGGAACGAAGGTGAGTATGTCCGAATTGGCAGACGGTGGACGCAGCGAGTTTTGTCGTCTTGACGGACTGGGTGCAGTGGTCACTGGTTCGTCGAGTGGTCTGGGTCGTGCGATTGCGTGTGAGCTATCGCGTGCCGGGGCTCGCGTGGTGATTCACTGTCGTCGGTCGATCGATTTGGCCGAGTCATTGGTCTCGGAGATCCGGGCGACTGGCGGCGAGGCCGAGTTGGTGGTGGCGGACCTTACGGACTCGGCCCAGGCCGATGAGTTGGTGGACCGGAGTTGGCAGTTGTTGGGTGGTGTGGACGCGTGGGTCAACAATGCGGGAGTCGATGTGTTGACCGGTTCGGAGTCGGAGTGGGGATTCGACGAGAAGTTGTCGGCGTTGTGGGAGGTGGATGTTCGGTCGACGATCCGATTGGCTCGTGACGTGGGTCGTCGGATGCTGGCGGCTGGAGGCGGAACGGTGTTGAACATTGGCTGGGATCAGGCCGAGCGTGGGATGGAGGGAGAGAGTGGCGAGTTATTTTCGGCTGCCAAGGGTGCGGTGATGTCGTTCACTCGTTCGTTGGCATTGAGTCTCGCTCCGACGGTCCGCGTGAATTGCATTGCTGCCGGCTGGATCCGGACCGGTTGGGGCCAGACGGCTCCCGAGGAGTGGCAGCAGCGGGTATTGGCCGAAACTCCACTGAAGCGCTGGGGCGAGCCGACCGACGTGGCTAACCTGGCAAGGTTTCTTTTGAGTCGTGAAGCGGACTACCTGACCGGACAGGTGATTTATGCCAACGGAGGGGCTCAGCGGTAGTGGTATTGTCTTCGAGCGTGAGCATGTCAAAAGAGGAGGAGCAAGACGATGAGTGACGATGTGGTATTGAGTGTTGAGGAGATTGACGCGGCTCTGGAGGGTCTTGGGGGTTGGGAATTGAAGGACAACTGGTTGGAGCGTACCTACCAAACTCCCGGCTGGCCGCACACATTGGCGTTGACTGCCGCAATCGGCTACGCCGCCGAATCGGCCTGGCACCATCCCGATCTCGAACTCGGCTACGCCCGAGTCAAGGTGAAGCTGCAGACTCATCGAGTCCAAGCTGTCACGACTCACGACACGGCGTTGGCGTCGCGGATCGAGGAGATTGCGACGTGGGTACCGGGGGACGAGTCGCCGTTGAGTGGGTTTCCCAAGACCTGGGTGAAGTGAGTGAGCGGTCCCGAGCGAATTCTGTTCGTGACCGGTCGATTGGCCGAGTTGCCTTTGCGTGACATATTGTCCGAGGCGTCGGCTGCGGCTGCCGAGTCGAAGGCGGAGGATGTTTGGTCGTGGGACGTGGCGGTTCTTGGTGTCAGCGTGGCGGCGTTGCTGCACACCGACCTGGTTGCTCGACGTCTGGAACCTGTTGACGGCTTCGACCGGGTCGTCTTGCCGGGTTGGTGTGGAGGCGACTTGGAGTCCTTGGGGAGGACTTTGGGTTTGCCGGTCTGTCGTGGCCCCAGGGACCTGTACGATTTGCCCGAGTACCTGGGTGGTGCGGGGCGTGCCGAGGTGTTGCTCGATGAGTATTCGATCGAGATTCTTGCCGAGATCAACCATGCGTCTCGGTTGAGCGACGACGAGTTGGTGGTCGAGTCGCGTCGGTTGGTCGATTCGGGTGCCGACGTGATTGACCTGGGGATGGTGCCTGGCGAGAGTTGGTCGGGGGTCGAGCGATCGGTTGGGCGACTGGTCGAGATGGGGATCCGTGTTTCGATCGACAGTTTTGATCGCCGCGAGGTCGAGAGCGCTGTGTCGGGCGGTGCCGAGTTGGTACTCAGTTGCGACCAATCCAACGTCGACTGGTTGGCTCCATTGGCCGCAGCCAACGGCATCTCGGTGGTGGCAATACCTGCCCGCCCCTCCGGTCTCGATTCGCTCGACTCGGTTCTCGACCGGTTGGTGGCCGAGGGGGTGAGGTATCGGATCGACCCGATCCTGGATCCGATCGGGATGGGTTTTGGCAGGTCGCTGGAGCGATTCTTCGAGGCACGCCGGCGGTGGCCTCGGGCGGAAATGATGATGGGGACCGGCAACGTGACCGAGTTGACTGAGGTCGACAGTGCGGGGGTCAACGTGTTGTTGGCGGCCATTTGCCAGGAACTGGGTGTGGGCAGTGTGTTGACGACCGAGGTGGTCAACTGGTGTCGCAGTTCGGTCGCCGAACTCGATCTGGCTCGTCGACTGTTGCATTACAGCTTGGGCCAAGGTGTCTTGCCCAAGCACATCGATTCGAGTCTGGTGATGTTGCGAGACCCGTCATTACGAGGCGAGGGTCGTGAGGCGTTGGAGCGATTGGCGGGCGAGTTGACCGATCCGAGTTTTCGGGTGTTTGTGGAGCACGGTGAGTCGGGGCAGGGGTTGGCTGAGGGTGTGTTGCACGTGATGAACCGCGACGGTCACTGGTGGCATAAGGATCCATATGAGTTGTTTGACACGGTGGTGTCGGAGACCGAGTCGGAGTTGAGTGCTTCTCATGCGTTTTACCTGGGTTATGAACTGGCCAAGGCCCGCACGGCGTTGACCTTGGGGAAGCGATACGTACAGGACCAGTCTCTGAGATGGGGCGGTTTGACTGTCGAGGAGCCGAGTGCGGTTGCTCGGCGCGGGCAGGGGCGCGGGCAGGGGCAGGGGCAGGGGCAGGGGCAGTCGGAGGAGGTTGGGTGACGAGTCGGCAGGGGGAATGGGATACGGCAGTGCAGTCGGTTCCGGTCGTGGTGGAACTGGACCCGGTACCGGACGTGATGGTGTCGTTGAACGCGTTTACCGAGTTGAACGACGTGGTGTTGTTGGAGAGTCGGATCGACC